>NZ_PVRA01000010.1:0-105660 GCF_002998555.1 Bacillus sp. NMCC4
CCATGCGGTTCAAGGAACTATCCGGTATTAGCTCCGGTTTCCCGGAGTTATCCCAGTCTTACAGGCAGGTTACCCACGTGTTACTCACCCGTCCGCCGCTAACATCCGGGAGCAAGCTCCCTTCTGTCCGCTCGACTTGCATGTATTAGGCACGCCGCCAGCGTTCGTCCTGAGCCAGGATCAAACTCTCCGAAAAAGTACAAAACCGAAGTTTTGTTTTTCGCCAGTTTGACTGACTACCTATGATGTTTCATAGGATTTTTTTATAAAAACTCGAATTAACAGGTACGTTTTGTCTTGTTTAGTTTTCAAAGAACTTGTGTGTCACTCTCTTAAAGCGACCACTTAAATATATCATGTATCTCTATCAACAGTCAACACTTTTCTTAAAAAACATTTTGTTTTTTTAAGAAGTTTTTACTGAGAATGAGATAAAAAATAGAGCCTCTTTTTGCTCCTTTGAAAGATTAACACATATCTATGAAAAAAGCATTATAAATTTCAAAAAAAATGATGTTTTTCAAAAAAAATAAAGCCGGTGAAGAACCGGCTTCATTTTTACTCAGATTGCTCTTGATCTGACTCTATATTTTCTACGTTCTCTTCACTAATCTCTTCATCGTCTTCTTGTGATTGTTCAACTAATGCCACTGTAGCGACATGTTCCTCATCACCGAGGCGGATTAGGCGGACACCTTGAGTGACTCGACCTGTTGTCGAAATGTCAGAAACGGCCATACGAATGATTACACCGCTTCCTGTAATAATCATCAAGTCTTCTTCGGCTTCAGCATTAGTTGCCTTCACTGTGACAAGCGGACCATTGTTATCAGTGATTTTGCACGTTTTAAGACCTTTACCTCCACGACTTTGAACACGGTATTCTTTTTCAGGGGTTAGTTTGCCATATCCTTTTTCAGTTACAATCAATACGTTTGCATCTGGCTCAAGGATTTCCATACCCACGACAATGTCATCTTCGGAAAGTGTGATACCTTTCACTCCAGCTGCCGTACGTCCCATTTCACGAACATCTGTCTCGTCAAAACGGATCAGCATCCCCTTTTTCGTTCCAATGATGATTTGTTTTTCTCCATTGGTTAAACGAACAGCCATCAGTTCATCTTCGTCACGAAGGCTGAGTGCAATAAGACCGTTGTTTCGAATGTTAGCAAACTGAGACAATGTCGTCCGTTTTGATACACCGTGTCTTGTTGTAAAGAAGAGATACGAATTTTCATCAAATTCGCTTACTGGAATAATGGCGTTAATCCATTCTCCCTTTTCTACTTCAAGAAGGTTAATGATCGGAATCCCTTTCGCTGTCCGTCCGAATTCAGGAATCTCATACCCTTTCGCACGATAAACCTTCCCTTTATTAGAGAAGAAAAGAATCGTATCGTGGGTCGATGTTGAAATCAACTGTTCAACGAAATCATCTTCGTTGGTTCCCATTCCTTGGACACCTTTACCGCCTCTTTTTTGACTGCGGTATGTTGATGCAGGGAGACGCTTGATATAACCATTATGCGTCAGCGTAATCACGATGTTCTCAACAGGAATCAAATCTTCGTCTTCAATTGTTTCAATACCCGCTGTCACAATTTCAGTCCGGCGCGTATCATTGAAGCGTTCTTTAATTTCTGTTAATTCTTCTCTAATGATTTCAAGTACTTTCTCATTGTCTGCTAAAATGGCTTTTAATTCAGCAATCAAATCAACAAGTCCTTTATATTCATCTTCTATCTTTTCTCGTTCTAGGCCAGTCAAACGCTGAAGTCGCATATCAAGAATGGCCTGTGCCTGTTTTTCAGACAAGCTATAGTTTTCCATCAAACCATTTCTCGCAATTTCCGCAGTTTGAGAGCCTCTAATTAAAGCAATGACTTCATCTAAGTGATCAAGTGCAATTCTGAGGCCTTCTAAAATGTGTGCTCTTGCTTCTGCTTTACGCAGCTCATACGCCGTTCTTCTGCGAATGATCACTTTTTGATGCTCTAGATAATACTCAAGACATTGTTTGAGGGACAAGACTTTCGGCTGTCCATCAACAAGTGCTAATAAGTTGATACCAAATGACGTTTGAAGTGTCGTTTGTTTATAAAGATTGTTTAATAGAACATGGACGTTTGCGTCTCTTCGCAGTTCAATGACAATACGCATACCATTACGATCTGATTCATCACGCAAATCTGTAATGCCATCAATCTTTTTATCACGCACAAGATCAGCAATTTTTTCAATCAAACGGGCTTTGTTGACTTGGTACGGGATCTCATTGATAACAATGCGCTGTTTACCGCTAGATGTTTCCTCAATATTCGATTTTGCTCTTAATGTAATAGAGCCGCGCCCTGTTTCATACGCCTTTCGAATACCACTTCGGCCAATGATTTGACCTGCTGTTGGGAAATCTGGCCCTGGGATGATATCCATAAGCTCCTGTGTTGTCATTTCCGGGTTTTGACTGATGGCCAATACCCCATCAATCACTTCACCTAATTGGTGCGGCGGAATATTGGTCGCCATTCCTACAGCAATTCCTGTCGCTCCGTTGACCAATAAGTTCGGGAATCTTGCAGGCATCACCATTGGCTCTCTTTCACTGCCATCATAGTTATCTTGATAATCAATGGTATCCTTTGTGATATCACGGAGGATTTCCATAGAAATCTTCGATAGACGTGCCTCGGTATAACGCATCGCCGCTGCTCCGTCTCCATCGACTGAACCAAAGTTTCCATGACCATCAACTAACATATAACGATAGTTGAAGTCTTGCGCCATACGAACCATTGCTTCGTATACAGCGCTGTCACCGTGAGGGTGATACTTACCGATAACTTCCCCAACGATACGTGCAGATTTCTTAAATGGTTTATCACTTGTCATACCTAGGTCATTCATCGCATACAAAATTCTTCGATGCACGGGCTTTAATCCGTCTCGCACATCTGGTAATGCACGCGACACAATCACACTCATTGCATAATCTAAAAAGGACGTACGCATTTCTTGACTAATATTCACTTCGCGTACATTTGGTGTATGTTGTTCACTCACTATAAGAACCTCCCTTTACGTATCACATGAAATAAATTATGTGGGAGTAAAATATGTATTTATCTTCACAAGACTATTCTCCATTATATCAATAATCTCGTCTTTATACACATTTATTTACTAGAAAATCAACGAAAACACGGAAAAACAGGACATTGGTTATACGCCCCTATTTCTTGAAAAACAACCTTATTCCAAACAAGAAATAAGGTTGTTCTCAGTAGGGATCTATCTAAATATCGAGGTTTTTCACGTATTGCGCGTTTTCTTCGATAAAGTTTCTTCTCGGCTCTACTTTATCTCCCATGAGCATTTCAAATGTCTCATCAGCATCGATCGCATCCTCAAGTGTGACTTGAAGAAGTGTTCTCGCATCAGGATCCATTGTTGTTTCCCAAAGCTGAGTAGCATTCATCTCTCCAAGACCTTTATAACGCTGAAGTCCAGGTTTTGGTGTTTGAGGAAGTGATTTTAACAGCTCATCTAGTTGTTTGTCGTTATACACGTACTCAACACGTTTTCCTTGCTGCACTTTATATAAAGGCGGCTGTGCAATATACACATAACCGTTTTCAATAATTTCACGCATGTAGCGATAGAAGAATGTTAAAAGCAGCGTTCGAATGTGCGCTCCATCCACATCGGCATCCGTCATGATCACAACTTTGTGATAGCGAGCTTTCTCTAAAGTGAAGTCTTCTCCGATTCCAGTTCCTAATGCTGTAATCATTGAACGAACCTCGTTGTTCGATAGAATTTTATCTAGTCGCGCTTTTTCAACGTTTAGGATCTTCCCTCTTAACGGTAAGATCGCTTGGAAGTGACGATCACGGCCTTGCTTAGCAGATCCGCCCGCAGAATCTCCCTCTACGATATAGAGTTCAGAGATGGAAGGGTCTTTAGAAGAACAGTCCGCCAGTTTCCCTGGTAAGCTGGAGACTTCCAGTGCACTTTTACGTCTTGTCAGCTCACGTGCCTTTTTGGCAGCCATTCTTGCACGAGCTGCCATCACACCTTTCTCCACAATTTTCTTTGCAGCATCAGGATTCTCTAAGAGGAATTTCTCAAGTGCTTCAGAGAAAAGGGAGTCGGTAATGGTTCTTGCTTCTGAGTTCCCAAGCTTTGTCTTCGTTTGTCCTTCGAATTGAGGATCTGGATGTTTGATGGAGATAATGGCTGTTAAGCCTTCTCGCACATCTTCACCGCTCAAATTCGAGTCTCCATCTTTGAATACGCCATTTTTACGAGCATAATCATTGATAACACGCGTCAAACCTGTTTTAAAGCCTGCTTCGTGCGTTCCGCCTTCATACGTGTTGATATTGTTGGCGAAGGAATAGATGTTGCTTGTATAGGAATCGTTATATTGTAATGCCACTTCAATCGTGATTCCGTCTTTTTCACCTTCGATGTAAACGGGTTCTTCATGAACGACTTCTTTTGAGCGATTTAAATGTTCTACATAGCTCTTAATACCGCCTTCATAGCAGTATTCATTTCGTCGTTCTTTACCTTCACGTAAATCTTCAATAATGATGTTTACACCTTTTGTTAAGAAAGCTAACTCACGTACACGGTTGGCAAGTGTGTCGTAATCAAATTCAATGGTTTCAGTAAAAATTTCTGGATCTGGCACAAAATGAGTGGTTGTCCCTGTAACATCTGTTTCACCAATGATCTCTAAATCTCCAGCTGGAACACCGCGTTTGAATTGTTGATAATGAATTTTCCCGTCACGATATACGGTCACGTCTAAGGTCGTAGATAACGCATTAACAACAGATGCCCCTACGCCATGCAGACCGCCAGATACTTTATAACCGCTGCCGTCAAATTTACCGCCAGCGTGAAGAACAGTCATAATGACCTCTACAGCAGGACGTCCCATTTTCTCATGAATCCCAACCGGAATCCCGCGGCCATTATCTTTCACTGTAATGCTATTATCCTTTTCAATTTGCACCGTAATATCTGTGCAATATCCAGCTAAAGCCTCATCAATACTGTTGTCGACAATTTCCCATACAAGATGGTGAAGTCCTTTTGCACTGGTTGACCCGATGTACATTCCTGGACGTTTTCTAACAGCTTCTAGTCCTTCGAGCACCTGTATCTGATTTTCATCATAACTATTATGTTGCTGTTCCATTGCCACGTACATTCACCTACACTTTTCTTAAACGATATATTTATATGAATTGAGCTTTTAGACTTCAATTTCAATCACAAATGAAGCACGTTTTTTGAGCGTGCTTGAGGAAAGAGGAGAGTAATAAACAGATTCAGTTGTGACGACGATGGATTTGGGTGTTCCTTGTGATAACGAAATGATTTGTTCTTCTTGTTTTTGGAGAAACTCTTCTACAACAGAAGACGACCTCATTTTGTAATCAACAATTGCGACAATCTCTCGTGTAGAAACAACACAATCATCACCTAAATGAATATACAAGACTCACACCTCATTTATCAGTCAATTACTTTTCCACTGGCTACTCTGAAAATTTCCGCTTCTTTCAAGGTGGCGTGATCGATGCCTTCAACACTTGTTGTGGTGACGAAGGTCTGTACACGTCCCTGAATGGTATGGAGCAAATGAGACTGTCTGTAATCATCAAGTTCAGATAAAACATCATCGAGTAGAAGAATGGGATATTCTCCGATTTCTTCATGTATCAGGTCGATTTCTGCCAGCTTTAGTGAAAGAGCTGTTGTTCTTTGCTGCCCTTGAGAGCCATATGTCTGAACATCCCGACCATTCACAAAGAAAAGAAGGTCATCTCTGTGAGGCCCCCACAGTGTCACTCCTCGGTCTATTTCTCTGTCTCTTAGTTTCTGAAACGATTCATCATAGCTATTCTTTATTTTCGACAAGTCTGACGCTTCTGATACCTCTATCGCCGTCTGGTATTGGAGCGTGAGTGTTTCTAGCTCTCTAGAAATGCCAAAATGCAACGGCTGCGCCCATTTCTCGAGTTGTTTCGTAAAAGTCAGTCGTCTTTTGACAACTTTCGCTGCCGCATCAATCAACTGCTCTGTTAAAACCTCCAGCATCGCTTGATCCGTTTGCTTTCTTGTCTGCAATTGTTTCAAGTAATGATTCCGCTGAGAGAGGATTTTTTGATAGAGCGATAAATCATGCAAGTAGACAGCCGAAACTTGTCCAATCTCCATATCGAGGAATCTTCTGCGGATTTGCGGGCTGCCCTTCACAAGACTTAAGTCCTCTGGTGCAAACATGATGGTGTTTAACGCACCAACATAATGACTGAGCTTCTGTTGTTCAATGTGATTGACCTTGCCCTTTTTCCCTTTTTTTGAGATCACGAGCTGCATTGGGAGTGGACCATTTTTTTTGATGACTCTACCTTCTATTTTAGCATAGTCTTGGTCCCATCGGATAAGTTCTTTATCATTTGACGTACGATGCGACTTTGCCATCGACAATACATAGATCGCTTCCATCAAGTTCGTTTTACCTTGGGCATTCTCACCGATCATGACATTCACCTTGTTGTCGAATTGAAGCTCAGTGTGTTCATAGTTTCGGTATGAAGTTAACGCCAGACTTTGAATGTACATGTATTGTCACCCGTTTCTAATTCACAACTTGAAATGTGCCATAACCTTCTATCTCGACAACATCTCCTGGGTATAGTTTGCGTCCCCGTCTATTATCTGGCTCTTGATTAATGAACACCTCATGTTCACTTAAAAACCATTTCGCCATTCCGCCAGATTGGATGACTTCGGCTAATTTCAAAAACTGCCCTAATGTAATCATTTCTTTCTCAATGGTTATAAGATTAGGCATTATATCGACCTCTTTCAATATCACTAATATCTAATTGTACTAAAAAACAAGACAAGAAGGAAAGGGGGAAAGCGAACTAGGATGAAAGAAAGCATGGTAAACGAGAAGAAAAGCTGCTGTGCACTCACACAGCAGCTATTTTAGATTGGATTAATATGTTCTGACTGGGAGAATCAACTGCAAGATTGAATCATCATTTGGCGTGCGCAACAGGAACGGTCTCATGGCACCAGTGAAGCTTACATGAATTTCTGTTCCCTCTAATACTTTTAACGCATCCAGCATATATTTTGGACTGAAGGAGATTTTGAGGTCCTCCCCTTTAATGTCATCCGCTTGAACCGTTTCGACTACTTTACCGATTTCAGGTGAATTAGAAGAAATCTCAAGGCTTTGTTCAGGATCAGCTGACAGCTTTACGACATTATTGCGTCCTTCTCTTGCCAAAAGTGATGCACGATCAATAGCTTGAAGGAATTCCTTCGTGTTGACCACGACATCCGTTTTACTTTCTTGCGGGATCAGGCGAGCTGTATCTGGATAATTACCATCCAGCAATCTTGAGAAGAACAACACGTTTTGTGCTTTAAAGAGAACTTGCGTTTCTGTAATCACGATGCTCACAAGATCTTGTCCGTCATCAAGGATTCTACTTAGCTCTGTTAAACTCTTCCCTGGAATTACGACATTGTATGAGCTTTCCTCGTCAATATCCAACTTCGCTTTTCTTAAAGCAAGACGGTGGCTATCCGTCGCTGTGCATATTAATTCACCTTTCTCTACCTTCCAGTTTACACCTGTCAAGATAGGTCGTGTTTCTGAGGTGGACACTGCAAAAACGGTTTGACGAATTAAGTTTTTAAGCAAATCTGTCGGGACTTGAAATGCATGATGCTCTTCAATTTGCGGCAGATGCGGATATTCCTCAGCATCTAAGCCGTTTAAGTTAAATTCCGCTGAACCAGAACGGATGATCGTGAGGTGATTTTGTTCTACTTCAATTTCGACAGTAGCCATTGGCAGTTTCTTCACAATTTCACTAAAGAAGCGGGCCTGAAGCACAATACTCCCTGGACGGTCAATCGTGATTACTTCTAAATCTCCATCTCTTTGAGGAATAAAGGATTCAATTGAGATATCAGAGTCGCTTCCTGTGAGAGAAACCCCCTCATCAGATGCAACAATTTTAATCCCTGTCAAAATAGGTATCGTTGTTCTAGAGGATACGGCCTTTAATACATCTTGGACACTTTCGACAAGACGATCTTTTTGAATCGTGAATTTCATAGTGGTCCTCCTAAATTTTCTTAATGACATGTATATATATTTTATTAATAAAAATCGTAGAAGTAATAGTAGGGCTTGTGAATATGTGGATAAGTCGGTAAAAAGAAAGGAAAGACAGCCTATCCACATGTGGATAGACTGTGTATGACTATGCTCTAGTTATTCACATTTCCCCGTACTTATTATATCAGCTTGGTTATTTTAATTGTTCTTTGATTTCTTTCACATGCTGCTGAAGCTGTTCATCCTCAACCATTAATTTCGAAATCTTCTCATGAGCATGAATGACAGTCGTATGATCACGACCTCCAAATTCTTCTCCTATTTTAGGCAGAGAGGAATCGGTCATTTCTCTAGAGAGATACATGGCAATTTGTCTTGGATAAGCAACTGACTTCGTACGTTTCTTCGCTTTGAAATCCTCTAAGCGAATATTAAATTGCTGCCCTACAATTCTTTGAATATCTTTAATTGTAATGACTCTTGGCTTCGATGAAGGAATGATGTCCTTTAGGGCCTCAGCTGCTAGATCCGCATTGATGTCTTTATTAATTAAAGAAGAGTAAGCAACGACACGAATCAAAGCACCCTCCAGTTCACGAATGTTGCTGTCGATTTGATTGGCAATATAAAGCATGACTTCATTCGGAATGTCTAAGCCTTCTGCTTTTGCCTTTTTTCGCAAAATTGCAATACGTGTTTCTAAATCTGGCGGGGTAATGTCTGTGATTAAGCCCCATTCGAATCGAGAGCGTAATCTGTCTTCAAGTGTCGGAATTTCTTTCGGCGGCCGGTCACTAGAAATGACGATTTGTTTACTTTCTTCGTGAAGTGTGTTGAATGTATGGAAAAACTCTTCTTGTGTTTGTTCTTTTCCTGCTAAAAATTGAATATCATCTATCAAAAGCACATCTACATTCCGATAGCGATTACGGAAATCGACAGCTTTGTTGTCTCGGATTGAGTTGATAAATTCATTTGTAAATTTTTCAGATGATAGATAGACCACTTTGGCTGATGGATTATGGTCGATGACATAATGACCAATCGCATGCATCAAGTGAGTCTTTCCTAAACCAACGCCCCCATAAATAAAGAGCGGGTTATATGCTTTTGCCGGTGCTTCCGCAACTGCAAGTGAAGCGGCATGCGCAAATCGGTTGCCTGAACCAATAACAAAAGTATCAAATGTATATTTTGGATTCAGCATATTTTGTGGAATATCAACGGCCTCTTCTTTAGACATTTTTTTAATTGGAGACTTTGGCATGGCTTCTACTTCATCCTGATTTTGAGGAATAATAAATTTAATGCTGAGCTCTTCACCTGTCAGTTCGTAGATGGTATCAGCAATTAAGTGGAGATATCTTGATTCCAGCCAGTCTCTAGCAAATTCATTAGGTGCAGTAATTGTAAGCGTATCGCCTTGAAGAGAATGGGCTTTTGTCGATTTCATCCATGTCTCAAAACTGGGTTTGCTCAACTTTGTCTCTATTTTTTGAAGTGCTTTATTCCACAGATCCAAAATATTTTCCATAAGGCTTCTCCCCCCTCCTTTTCTTTATAAAATGACCAATATCAAACTGTTATAGAACACGAAAAAGAGCAAATGGTCATCACCATTCGTGCACATACGTTGTTGAAAACAAATAATATAGTAGAAAAACGTCTTTTCGACAAATTACACAGTCTGTGGATAAATAATTCAACAGCCTGTGTAATATCTTTCCACAGCTTATCCACAATTTGTGGATAACGCAAATAGGTCAGATAAGTAATTAAGAGTTAAAACACAAATATAATATCAAAATAAACAAGATGGTGCAATGGGTGTCACAAACTTATCCACACACTTTACATCCTGTTGAAAAATAATTATCCACATCGGTTATTTGTGTGAAAAAAATGTCGATAATGGATGTGGATAGTCTAAATATGCCGGAAAAATATCCACACCCTTGTTTTGCAGGCCTTTTAGGAGGAAAAAAGAATAAAATGCTGGAAACTGAAAAAGAAGGTTTCTTCGTTTGATAAATTATGTTATGCTTATAAGGTTGATAATAAGAGTTTTATCATTGATATTGACAATCGATGGGTTACACAAATATAATGAGTTAGACTGTCTTAAACAGCTATTCCTCAGGGAGGTGTCATAAATGAAAAGAACGTTTCAACCAAATAACCGTAAGCGTAGTAAAGTTCATGGCTTCCGCAGCCGTATGAGTTCTAAAAACGGACGTCTAGTTTTAAAGCGACGCCGCAGCAAAGGTAGAAAAAAATTATCAGCTTAGGCCACTGAATAATGTCAGTGGTCTTTTTTACATAAAATCGTAAATGAACTGTCAGTTTTTATCGGAGTGGAAGAAAACATGAAGAAGCGAAACAGGCTAAAAAAAAATGAAGAGTTTCAAAAAGTGTTCAGAAAAGGTCAATCAATGGCGAATCGTCAATTCGTTATTTACCAGCTGGATCAACCAAATCAAGATGAACTGCGTTTGGGATTGTCTGTCAGTAAGAAGATTGGTAATGCAGTGATGAGAAATCGAATTAAACGACTGATCCGCCAGGTGTTTTTAGAGGAAGGTCATAAGTTAAAGCAAGAAAAAGACTACATTGTCATTGCAAGAAAACCAGCAAGTGAATTGACCTTTGAAGAAACAAAGAAGTCTCTCCAACATTTATTTAGAAAATCCGCTGTTTATCAACAACAACCGAAAAAGTCTTCGTAATAGAAACTTTCGTTGAATCAATTTTTAAAAGCGCTTCCTTCATCTAGTGAATTAAAATGAAACCACCACTTTGTAATGAAAAAATGTTACCATACTGATTAGGTGAATCACTTTCGTAATCAATTCCAACTTAAATAAAGTTTGAAGTAATGGGAGGAATCTTGTTGAAAAGGCGATTATTACTAATATTTAGCTTGATTGGCGTGTTGGTTCTATTGGCAGGATGTACACAAATCAATGAACCAATCACATCAGATAGTAAGGGATTCTGGAATTCTTATATTGTTTACCCGCTATCTCAATTAATCACGTACATGGCAAATTTGACTGGTGAAAACTACGGGGTTGCGATCATTATTGTGACACTGTTAATCCGCTTGCTCATTTTACCATTAATGATTAAGCAGTTAAGAAGTACAAAAGCAATGCAAGCATTGCAGCCTGAATTGAAAAAGCTTCGTGAAAAATATAGCTCTAAAGACCAAAAAACTCAGCAGCAGCTTCAGCAGGAAACAATGGCCCTTTTCCAAAAAAATGGCGTCAATCCATTAGCTGGATGTTTCCCGATTTTAATTCAGATGCCAATCCTAATTGGTTTTTATCATGCGATTATGAGAACAGCAGAAATTAAAAAGCATACATTCTTATGGTTTGACTTAGGCAGTCCAGATCCATTGTTCCTATTACCGATCATTGCGGGGGTAGCTACTTTCATTCAGCAAAAACTGATGATGGCTGGAAATCCTTCGGACAACCCACAAATGGCTATCATGCTATGGGTTATGCCGATTATGATCATTGTATTTGCCATTAGTTTCCCAGCAGCACTTTCATTGTACTGGGTTGTAGGTAACATTTTCATGATCATCCAAACATTAGTGATTAAAACTCCTCAAGTAAAATTGGATACAAAAGAAAAAGCTGGCGGGAATAAAAAATGAAGGAAATAACTGCTGTCGGTCGCACAATCGAAGAAGCAGTAGATTCCGGACTTAAACAAATTCAACTTCTAAAAGAAGAAGTAGATATCACAATAGTTGATGAAGGAAATAAAGGTTTCTTAGGATTATTTGGCAAAAGACAAGCTGTAGTCAAGTTGATAGAAAAGAGAAATGCTCTTAAATTAGCTACACAGTATTTAGATAATATTGTTAAATCAATTGATCCTAAAGCGAAGATTGTTTCCAAAAAGGAACCGAAAAAGATTTCTTTCCACATTGATGGAGATAAAACGTCATTAATGATTGGAAAAAGAGGACAAACTTTGTACTCTTTAGAAACATTGGTACAGTTAGTGTTTAATCGCTATTCTGATCAGTATCATCATATTACCATTGATATTGGAGATTATAGGAAGAAGCGACAAGAAGCACTTGAACAATATGCCATCAAGACAGCAAACAGAGTTTTAAAAACGAAGAGAAAGGTTCATTTAGAACCAATGCCTTCTAATGAACGAAAAGTAATTCATGATACGATCGCCGCATTTTCTAAAGAACTTGCAACGGCATCGGAAGATACAGGCAGCAAGCGTCATGTTGTGGTGCTGTATAAAAAATAACAGAAAGGCTAGAATTCAGCAAAGCTGGATTTTAGTCTTTTTTTATTGAAAAATTGTCTTTCTATAGAAGATTCATCCTTTATTTCTAAAAAATTAGTGTGTGATATGAGTGGAAAACACCTTTTTTACAAGTAAGCAAAGGGATCAGGGCGTTTAAATTTATTGGATTTCGGTGTAAGATGTGAAGATAAGTTTAGAACGTCGTTATTCACATGTGGATAAGTTAAGTGTTAAAATAGATAGGATGCAAAGCTGTGGATAATTAGATATGGGATACTTTCACTTCGCTTTCATTTATGGTATCTTTAAATTTTGGATTAAGCGTTTTTGATATAGAGATGGACAACGTCCATTTAATAGATAAAAGACTGTCTATTAAGTAGAGAAAGAGGTGATTGAGTGATGGATACAATTGCAGCCATTTCTACACCGATGGGTGAAGGAGCAATTGCGATTATTCGTTTAAGTGGGCCTGATGCGGTACAGATCGCTGATCGGATGTATAAAGGGCCTAAGGAGAAAAAACTTGTAGCAGTGGATTCCCATACAATTCATTATGGTCATATTGTGGATTCAAGTACTGATCAAGTAATAGAAGAGGTCATGGTGTCAGTACTTCGAGCGCCAAAAACATTTACGAGAGAAGACGTTATTGAGATTAACTGCCATGGCGGAATTGTAACGGTCAATAAAGTATTGCAGCTTGCTTTAAGAGAAGGAGCAAGATTAGCGGAGCCAGGTGAGTTCACAAAACGTGCTTTCTTAAATGGAAGAATAGATCTTTCGCAAGCAGAGGCTGTTATGGACTTGATTCGGGCAAAGACTGATCGTGCGATGAACGTAGCAATCACTCAAATGGAGGGACGCCTCTCCGGTTTGGTTCAGCGACTGCGCGGCGAGATCCTAGAAACACTGGCGCATATTGAAGTCAATATTGACTACCCTGAGTATGACGATGTTGAAGAAATGACACATCGCGTCTTAGTGGAAAAAGCGACATCGGTCAAAAAAGAAATTGAGTCGCTGCTCTCGACTTCTCAGCAAGGGAAAATCCTTCGAGAGGGCTTATCCACTGTGATTATAGGAAGGCCGAATGTTGGAAAGTCTTCCTTGCTGAATAGCCTTGTACAGGAAACAAAGGCGATTGTCACAGATATTCCTGGAACTACCAGAGATGTCATTGAGGAATATGTGAATGTAAGAGGTGTACCTCTTCGTCTAGTCGATACTGCGGGTATACGTGAGACTGAGGACATTGTTGAGCGTATAGGGGTTGAACGATCTAGACAGGTCTTAAAAGAAGCTGACCTGATTTTACTTGTGCTCAATTATAGCGAAGAATTATCAGAAGAAGATATGAAGCTTTTTGAGGCTGTCTCAGGTATGGATATCATCGTGATTGTGAATAAGACAGACCTTGAGCCTAAGCTTGATGTAGAAAAGGTCAAGCAGTTAGCGAAGGATCGTCCGGTCGTCACCACATCATTATTACAAGAAAAGGGTATTGATGAGCTTGAAATGGCGATTCAATCACTGTTCTTCACTGGATCAATTGAAAGTGGAGATTTAACGTATGTAAGTAATACAAGGCATATTGCCCTCCTTCAGGCAGCAAAACAATCAATTGAGGATGCTCTTGAAGGCATTGAAATGGACGTACCGATCGACATTGTTCAAATAGATTTAACACGCTGCTGGGAACAGCTCGGTGAAATTATAGGAGATGCTGTTCATGAAAGCTTGATTGATCAGCTATTCTCTCAATTCTGTTTAGGAAAGTAAAGGGAGGAACATAAGAAATGGGTTATGAAGCTGGCAATTATGACGTAATCGTCGTGGGTGCCGGTCATGCTGGGGTTGAGGCTGCTCTTGCTTCTGCAAGACAGGGCGCCAAAACACTTGTATTGACTATCAACCTCGATATGGTTGCTTTTATGCCATGTAATCCGTCCGTAGGCGGTCCTGCAAAAGGGATTGTCGTTAGAGAAATTGATGCACTGGGCGGAGAAATGGCACGAAATATAGATAAGACGCATATCCAAATGCGCATGCTGAATACGGGGAAAGGACCTGCTGTCCGTGCGTTAAGAGCGCAAGCAGATAAGTTCCAATATCAGCATGAAATGAAAAAAACAATGGAAAATGAACCGAACCTGACAATGCTTCAAGGTATGGTGGATCATTTAATTGTAGAAGATGATGAATGTAAAGGTGTCGTTACCCAAACAGGAGCAAACTATCGTGCGAAGTCTGTTGTATTAACGACTGGGACTTTCTTAAAAGGCCGCATTATTTTAGGGGATCTATCGTATTCAAGTGGTCCTAATAACCAGCAGCCATCAATCAAATTATCGGATCACCTAGCAGAGTTAGGATTCGATTTGGTTCGCTTTAAAACAGGAACACCTCCTCGAGTGAATAGTCACTCGATTGACTATAGTAAAACAGAAATTCAACCAGGTGATGATGTTCCGCGGGCGTTCTCCTATGAAACGGTTGAATATATTACAGACCAACTGCCATGCTGGTTAACATATACGAGTTTAGAAACACATCAAATTATTGATGAGAATCTTCACCGTTCTCCAATGTATTCAGGTATGATTAAAGGAACTGGTCCTAGATACTGCCCTTCCATTGAAGATAAAGTGGTTCGTTTCAATGACAAACCGAGACATCAAATTTTCTTAGAGCCAGAAGGTCGTAATACGCAGGAAGTGTATGTTCAAGGATTGTCTACAAGTCTTCCAGAGGATGTACAGCAGCGCATGCTTTCCACCATCCCAGGGCTCGAAAATGTACAAATGATGAGAGCGGGTTATGCCATTGAGTATGATGCAATTGTGCCTACTCAGTTGTGGCCTACACTTGAGACGAAGAAAATTTCTGGATTATATACAGCGGGCCAAATTAATGGTACATCTGGCTATGAGGAAGCAGCAGGTCAAGGAATTATGGCAGGTATTAATGCAGGAAGAAAAGCATTGGGTAAAGAAGAAGTCATTTTAAGCCGATCTGATGCATATATCGGTGTTCTCATTGATGACCTTGTCACAAAGGGAACAAATGAACCTTACCGTCTTTTGACATCCCGTGCAGAGTATCGTTTGCTTCTTCGTCATGACAATGCGGATTTAAGATTAACTGAACTTGGCTATCATATTGGATTAATTTCTCAAGAAAGATTCCAGACATTCCAGCAGAAAAAAGAAGCCATTGAAGCAGAGAAAAAACGTTTATATTCTGTCATCATCAAACCTACAGCAGAGACACAAGAATTTATTCGTTCACTTGGTGGAAGTGAGCTGAAGGACGGTATTCGTGCAAGTGATTTGATGAAGCGTCCAGAAATGAACTATGAATCTGTTGTGACGTTAGCTCCTGCTGAAACACCACTTCCTTCTGATGTGTGTGAGCAGGTAGAGATTCAAATTAAATACGAAGGATATATTGAAAAGTCACTCCAACAAGTTGAAAAGCTGAAAAAGATGGAGAACAAAAAGATTCCTGATCGTATTGATTATGATGCCATCAAAGGGATTGCAACTGAAGCGAAACAAAAGCTGAAAGAAGTCCGACCGCTTTCTGTTGCACAGGCTTCTCGTATTTCAGGCGTTAACCCTGCTGATATTTCTATCCTTTTAGTATATTTAGAGCAGGGACGTATTGCGAAGATAGCAGAATAGAAAGGATGTCGGCATGAACATTGAACAATTTACAGCAGCACTAGAGGAGAAAGGGATGACTCTTTCTCCTGTGCAGCTTGAACAATTTGAAACTTACTTCCGCATGCTTGTAGAATGGAACGAGAAAATGAATTTAACGTCCATTACTGAAAAGGAAGAAGTGTATTTAAAGCATTTTTATGATTCAATTTCAGCAGCATTTTTTATTGATTTTCACAAAGTGACGACGATTTGCGATATTGGAGCTGGTGCTGGTTTCCCAAGCATTCCTCTTAAAATTTGCTTCCCTCATCTACATGTAACCATTGTTGATTCTCTTCAGAAACGAATTACGTTTCTCAATGAGTTAGCAAAAGGGTTAAACTTACAAGATACTACTTTTTATCATGATCGTGCGGAGACGTTTGGACAACGTAAGGAAAAGCGTGAAAGCTATGATCTTGTCACTGCTAGAGCGGTTGCGCGTTTATCCGTCTTGAGCGAACTATGTCTGCCCCTTGTAAAAAAGGAAGGATTGTTTGTTGCATTAAAAGCATCTGCCGCTGATGAAGAAATGCAAGCAGGGAAAAAAGCTGTTACTGTCCTCGGAGGAGAGGTTGTTGAAAAGCATTCCTTTGTTCTTCCTTTAGAAGAAAGCGAACGGAACATCATTGTCATTGAAAAGAAAAAGCAAACACCAAAAAAATATCCTAGAAAACCAGGAACACCTAATAAATCACCAATAGAAGGTTGATCATGTAAAAGGTCGGTTTTTCTTCAATATTTAAGATTTTACAGAAGGAAAAAACATGAGAAAATAGAATTATAAAAAGGTAGTTTTTAAAGGTGGTGTAGGTTCATGAAGCATTCACTCTCACGCTTCTTCGGGCTTGGTGACAAAGAACATCCTGAGCGTGAAACCGAAATAGAGGCAGAGATTGCTGAGCATGATACATTAAAGGAAGAGATACAGGAGCTCCCGGTCGACACAATTATGCCAAACCGTTTTCAGCCACGCACCATTTTTTCAGAAGAAAAGATACATGAGCTGGCCACGACGATTCATACCCATGGCATTATCCAACCTATTGTTGTCAGACCAACAGAAGAAGAAGGTAAATATGAACTGATCGCCGGCGAAAGACGTTGGAGAGCGGTACAGACTCTTCAATGGGAGAAAATCCCCGCTATTATAAAAGACTTTACTGATACGGAAACGGCATCTGTGGCATTGATTGAAAATTTGCAAAGGGAAGAGCTGTCTGCTATTGAAGAGGCTCATGCTTATGCACGTCTTTTAGAGCTTCATGATTTAACACAGGAGGCGCTTGCTCAGCGTTTAGGCAAGGGACAATCAACTGTTGCAAACAAATTAAGACTTTTAAAGTTGCCTGAAGAGGTACAACAGGCCATTTTAGAGAAAAAAATCTCTGAAAGGCATGCACGTTCACTTGTACCCCTAAAGCTTCCAGAATTACAAATCGCGCTATTGCAGGAAATCATCGAAAAGCAGCTGAATGTAAAACAGACTGAAGAGCGTGTAGTGAAAATGCTTGAACAAAAAACAGATCGCAAACCGAAGCCAAAACGTAAGGCGTTTAGTCGTGATACACGAATTGCGATGAATACCATTCGTCAGTCTCTCCATATGGTAGAAGACAGCGGGCTTAAAATAAATACCGAGGAAGAAGAGTTTGAGGAATATATCCAATTAACGATTCGGATTCCTAAATAGAAAAAAGCTGATGAGAGCCACTCGTCAGCTTTTTTTATTGGTTCCACATTATATTTACTTATTATTCATAAATTGGTAAAATATGATTTTCATAGAAGAAAGGAGGTGACATGACTCGATGAAAATGAAAAAGACGAAATTTGTTATTATTTGTTATTTACTATTTTCTTTTTTTCTTTTTACAAATGAAACAACCATATTTGCTGTGAATTCGCCAACGGCTCCTGCAGAAGAAAGCCCGTTGGCCAAAAAAGAACTGAACGTTCTGAAGAAACAAGGTGTTGTTTCTAAGGAGGTCACTTTACAGCAATTAAATCATGAGCATGAGTCTCAGGACGACACAATTGACTTGATTTCAGCTAGCGATGTTTTGAAGGACTATGGCTTACAACAAAACAAGCAGGATGAGTTGGTAACGGATGAAAAGCCGCACACCATCAAGCACCTTTTAGGAAAGCCGTATCCTGGTACCGATATTATGCCTAAAAAAGGAGATATATTGGTGACAAGTACTGATGCTTTGAAGGGTATCGTTGGACATGCAGGTATCGTCATTAATGAGAAAAGCTTTGCTTCTATTCCAGGGTTTCGACAGCATCCTCAGCTTGATTCCATTCTTAACTGGTTTCGCTATAATGCCAATACAAAGGTAATTCGGATTAATCAAGAGGAAACAGCAGACCTGGCAGGGGAATGGGCGCACGATTATGTGAAAACTCATCCAAAGGCTCGATACTCCATCACCCTGTCAATTCAATCACTCGATCCGACGTATTGTTCAAAGATTGTGTGGCAGGCCTATGCCAAAACAGGTGACGCTTTGGGACATGCGACATATACCATTAAAACCCCCTACGGATTCTTAAAAAAGAGAAGCTATCATACAGTGACTCCTAAAGTCATTGTGAACGAAGGCCGTAAAATTGGTGGATTACATTTTTGACATGTGCCCCTCACTTTTGATGAAAGTGAGGATTTTTTATGCTTGTCTTTTCCACTAAAAAGATATATTGATATATTTTTTAATGCGTTTTGGTTCGTCCTTTCATGTACGAAAATAGACATTTGCTGACGAATATATAATGGAGAAACAAAAAAAGCAAACGTTTCATACTTTTTTTGATAGAATAGGAAGTATGAATAAAATGAGAAAATTGTTAAGTTGAAAGTGGGTGACATCGTGGGAAAAATCATAGCGATTACCAACCAGAAGGGCGGCGTCGGGAAGACGACAACTTCTGTTAATTTGAGTGCGTGTTTAGCATACATAGGTAAACGAGTGTTGTTAGTTGATATTGATCCGCAGGGCAATGCCACGAGTGGTATTGGGATTGAGAAGGCCGACGTAGAGAAGTGTGTGTATGATATTTTAGTTGATGATGCAGATGTCCTTGATGTGATTAAGACGACAGAGGTCGAAAATCTTGATGTCATTCCTGCGACGATACAGCTTGCAGGGGCTGAAATAGAGCTTGTGCCTACGATTTCACGTGAAGTGAGATTGAAGAGAGCACTTGAATCTGTTAAGCAAAATTATGATTATATGATTATTGACTGCCCGCCATCACTCGGATTACTGACGATTAATGCGTTAACAGCTTCCGATTCCGTTTTAATCCCGGTACAGTGTGAATATTATGCGCTTGAAGGATTGAGCCAATTGTTAAACACAGTTCGTCTCGTGCAGAAACATTTAAATACGGATCTTGCCATTGAAGGTGTCTTGCTGACAATGCTTGATGCACGAACAAATCTTGGGATTCAGGTCATTGAAGAAGTGAAGAAATACTTTAGAGATAAAGTCTATCAGACCGTGATTCCGCGAAATGTGAGACTGAGTGAAGCGCCTAGTCATGGGAAACCGATTATCTTGTATGATCCACGTTCAAGAGGTGCAGATGTCTATTTAGACTTAGCAAAGGAAGTGGATGCGAATGGCTAAAGGTCTTGGAAAGGGTATTAATGCACTATTTAACCATGTAGACTCAAATGAAGAAACGGTCGAAGAAATCAAATTAAAGGATTTGCGTCCGAACCCTTATCAGCCAAGGAAAACGTTTGATGATGATGCATTGTCTGATCTGAAAGAATCAATTCAGCAGCACGGTGTTTTACAGCCGATCATTGTCCGTAAATCGATTAAAGGATATGACATTGTAGCAGGAGAGCGCCGTTTTCGTGCAGCGCAACAAGCTGGTCTGACAACAATTCCTGCGATCGTTAGAGAATTCTCAGAAACGCTGATGAGAGAGATTGCCCTTTTAGAAAACCTGCAGCGCGAGGATTTATCTCCATTAGAAGAAGCGGAAGCCTATGCTTCCTTACTAGATCATCTAAGTGTGACGCAAGAGGAATTAGCGAAGCGATTAGGGAAGAGCAGACCGCATATTGCGAACCATCTCCGTCTTTTGACTTTACCGGATGAAGTACAAAAGCTGATTGCAGATGGAACATTATCGATGGGACATGGAAGAACATTGCTTAGCTTGAAAAACAAAAATAAGCTAGCGCCATTGGTAAAGAAAATCGTGGATGAGGGGTTAAACGTACGCCAGGTTGAGAAACTTGTTCAGCAGTTAAACGAAAATGTTCCACGTGAAACAAAGAAAAAAGAAGCACCAAAGGATCGAGTGTTGAAAGAAAGAGAGTCTTTCTTACAAAACTACTTTGGCACTTCAGTGACGATCAAGAAACAGAAGAAAAAAGGAAAAATTGAGATTGAATTTCTCTCCAACGAAGATTTAGAAAGAATCCTCGAATTGCTTTCTACGAGAGAATCATCAGAGTGACCATCTTGATACGAGATGGTCTTTTTTATATTCTCCCAGTGATATTTTGAATAGGAGCGAAAAGGGACCGATTTTTTTCTCTTGTCCAATCCATTTGATCAATGTGAGATAGACTTTCAGAAAGTGTATTGGCCATAGACATGACAAGATGAAGACGTGTGTTTTGGAGAACGAAGTATTCCATAAAACCGCTCACATTGACGATTCCATTAATATGAATATCTCCTACCTCTGGCAGCTCCTTTTGTACACCCGCCCCAGGCTTTAACGGGCCATCTCCAATTTGGAAGGAGCCTACACTTTTCACTCTTCCTAAACAGGCATCAATCGCTACAATAAACGGATGTTTATGAGCTTGTTCAATTTCAGCGAGCTTTTCTTTTAAATTGACCGCATGAACTGGGTCAGAGAGCGTTCCATATACATGAAGCTTTTTCAAATCAAGACCTGAAAGTTTTGTACCAACAAGTGGACCTAGAGAGTCGCCTGTTGAGCGGTCTGTTCCAATACAAACGATGGCAACGGGTCTTTTTCCTGCTTTCTGAAGATGCGAGAATAAAATACTTTTAAGCTGTTGAATGGCGTTTGTATCCGTATGGGACACGTATTCTTTCACCCTATTTCTAAAAAAAAGACCGTTCTTGCTATTCATAGGTCTCACTTCCTTGTCATAGTAGTTAGTAACAGTATACGGAAACAAGCTTAATTCTATACCTATGAGGTGATGATTGTGTGGAAGGCTGGTTCAAGGTGGACGCTTTTAATTTTAGGAAGCTTAATAGGAGCGGGGTATGCTTCCGGCCAAGAAATTTGGCAGTTTTTTGGCATTGATAGCGGACTAGCCATTCTATTGTTTACATTGATGTTCATGCTGTCTACCTATGTGGTGTTGAAAATCAGTTATGAGGTACGTGCTGATCACTTTGTGCCAGTGCTAGAGCGGCTTGTCGGTCCATGGCTGGCTAAAGTGTATGATGTTTTAATTGTCCTTTATTTATTCACGACAACGACAGTCATGATTGCCGGTGGCGGAGTGACGCTCGAAATGTATCATGTGCCATTTTGGATTGGCATCGGTGCATTTTGTCTGTTTTCATTTATGATTTTTTTCTGGGATGTGAAAGGGCTCTTATCTGTGAATGCTTTCATTATACCAATTTTGGTGGCGGGGCTCATCTATGCGTTTGTTTTTTATTATATGAACCATGATCATATGTGGCGGATTGATTTTGGGCAGCAGTACAATTGGCCTGCCAGCATTGTCTTTGCCTCTTTGAATATATTATCTGTGGTGGCAGTGCTGTCTTCGGTTGGGAAAGAAATGAAGGGGCTTGGAGAGGCCAAAGTGGCGAGTATATTAAGCGGCCTGATTTTTGGGGTCATCTCGTACGTGTATAACGAAATACTGGTTGATATTTCTGGGAGCCTATCAGCAGAAGGCATTCCTTTGTTTACAGTATTAGAAGGAGCACCGACATCATTGTTTGTGTTTATGACGGTTGTCCTTTGTCTAGCTATTTATACGACGACAGCTGCAGGTTTATTTGGTCTATCCAGCCGGATGCTCTCTTTTGTACCATTGCCTCGCTGGCTGGTTGTGCTGGTGATGCTTCTTTTGATGGCGCCTTTAACATCTCTTGGGTTTGCCGATTTGATTGCTTTCTTGTATCCGATATATAGCTTGCTGAATCTTTATTTGCTTGTCTGTTTAATGCTATATCCGATTTTAAGTAAAAAGATATTTTTCCGCTCTAAAAATTATATTGATAAAATAAAATAAGCACCTCTCTTTGTCAGAGCGGTGCTTATTTTATCCGAATAGAATCAATGGCGTCTTTGATATCATCATAGACTGGCATTTGCTTGAGACGCTGAAGTCGTTCCTCTAATTCTGAAATGGCTTGTCCCTTTAAATGCTGGGAGATGTGTTGTTTGACAATGGTCGTTTGGTTGATCATGTCTTCGGTTTTAGACAATTGATACTCCAAGTGCACGCGAGTGTTTGCTAATTCGTCATGAAGCCGCATTTTGAGCAGCCGTTTTAGATCCTTTCGCTGTCCTTCTCTGCGTATGGCCTGAATTGCGGCCATTTCTTCGGGGGACTGCGTCTGTGTTTGCGGTGCCGATTGATTTTCAAATACAGACATGGAGCGGCGGGCACTCACATTTTGCAAGAAACGCTGGGCGTCACTAGGAGGTTTATTTTGATTGATCATGCGATGACTCCTTTCTTAATGAATACCCATTTGCATCGCAAGGCGTCTATCTGCCTTGGCGTAGTCATCACCCATTGTGTACATATGTCTTGAAAGGGTAGAAAGTTCTTGTTCGTAATCTCTCAGGGTGTACAAGGCATTCAGCTGTTTTTCGTGTGAATAAAAGGAGGAATGATGTTGTTCCATCCTCACTTCCTCTACTAGTGCTTCCACATCACTAGGACTTAGTAAATCATAGTGACCAAAGCCGACGAGTCCTTTGAGCTCCTGTTTTACATGCTGGACGGCGTCTTTTACACTTTCATCGATCCCATCGATTTTCTCAAATATAGTGTGTACTTCATGTTCAATCACACTTTGGAGATCGTAGGATGAATTTTTCAGTAAATGGGATTTTATGATAATTTCAAGGCCGCTTTGTGCATATGCACGTCCAGAATGGATTTCTTGCAACAGCATGGCTGTAAAACTTGTATTATGATCAAGCTGTTCATCTAAAATACGGGCAGACCCATCTGTGTGAAATGAATACCCATTTACTTTGTAACTCCCAGAAATAAGAGCTAAAAAAGCATTTGTATCAAAGGATTCGTTCCATTCTATATTCATAGACGCAAATGCTGATTTTAAAAAGGTGTCAATTTCTCTTTTTTTGTATGTAACGGGTTCTTGGACGGCGTCTTGCTGCCGTGGCGGTACAGTATACTTGACTTGACCAACCCCATGATCATGACGATTGAGTAAACCTACATAATGACTAGGTTTAATATATTCAGTCAATATCCGTGTGTATTGACCTTGCTGCGCTTTCTGCTGAATCGCAGGCGACAGACTGCTCCATATATTTGGGCTATCAAAGGTGACGGCTTTTTTGACAGCTGGCTGTTCTGTTGCAACATAAGCACAAACAGCACCGGCAAGGGCTTGTCCAGTGAGATAGATACCTGCATTTGGATGCTGCTGACAGACTTGCTCTATGTATTCCTTTCCTTTAAAAAAGACATGATCTTGATTGCCATCAAGGGACTTCCTTTCAATGGGATAGGCATAATCCGTTTTGAGCAATGACTGTGCCGCGGTGTGTACATCTTGTGGCGAGGTCACCGGCATTTGATTTGGCTGCGGACAGTGAAAAGCGACGATGAACTCGTCTGATTGTTCCGGCTGCATCGTTAAACCATATAATTGATGATCGACCTTGAGAAAATCATGGACAGTGAGCGTTTGCTGACCTATTTCTATCGTATGGTGCTGCTGGTAATTGTCTATGTTTCCAGCATGATCGGATATGATTTTATATTCTTTATCAGTTAATCTATCCTTTCGATTGACCATCGTACCTGCTCCCTCACATAACATTTATGCAGATATCATAAATCAAAAAATATGGAAAAACCACAGCGTTCTACCAATAAAAACCTTTTGACCTACAGTGTTTGTGACAATATTGAAAAAAAGCGGAGTTTAAGTAACTATTGGTCACAAATAAAATGATCTAAAAGAAGGGTTTTTTCTATAAAAAAGAATAGGATGAATGATTGAAAGAGGTTCTTTGTTTTGTACATTGCTCTTCATCGCCGTTTTTTTGTACAATAGATTCAATGAAGTGAGCAAGAGAGGTGAAGGCTGATGGCAGACAAAGCGTTTGGGTTACATGACGTCGTTGAAATGAAGAAACCCCATCCATGTGGTGTCAATCGGTGGAAAGTTATTCGATTGGGCATGGATATTCGCATTAAATGTGAAGGCTGCGGGCACAGCGTGATGATCCCAAGAAGAGACTTTGAACGAAAAATGAAGAAAATTCTCGTCAAGCATGAGGAGCCAACTGCTTAAGTAGGCCTCATGCTTTTTTGATGAAATTCGTCTTTTGTATAGAAGAAGCAGGTGTAAATTCGCGTTTTAAAGCACTGATTAATCCTTTTTGGCAATGTTTCTTCTATTGATAATGAATAACGGTTAGCTTGTCTTTTCATGTAAACCTACTTATAATTGCTCTAGGTTCATATTACGCAGTATAACGAGCACGTTTGATATAGAGGAGATGAAAGAATGGCTTTAACAGCTGGTATTGTTGGCTTACCTAACGTCGGGAAGTCAACGCTATTTAATGCAATTACACAGGCTGGAGCGGAGTCTGCTAACTATCCGTTTTGTACCATTGATCCAAACGTCGGAATTGTAGAAGTTCCAGACGAGCGTTTGCAAAAACTAACAGAATTGGTGCAGCCGAAAAAGACAGTTCCGACTGCTTTTGAATTCACTGATATTGCCGGTATAGTCAAAGGGGCTTCTAAAGGTGAAGGTTTAGGAAATAAATTCCTTTCTCACATTCGTCAAGTAGATGCGATCTGTCACGTGGTGAGAGCTTTTGCAGATGATAACATCACACACGTATCAGGTAAGGTTGACCCTGTGTCAGATATCGAAACCATTAATTTAGAATTAATTTTGGCTGATTTAGAAACAGTTGAAAAGCGTTTGGCTCGTGTGAGTAAGCTTGCAAAACAAAAGGATAAGGAAGCGGTAGCTGAATTTGATATTTTGTCGAAGCTAATGGACGCATTTGAAGCTGGGAAATCGGCAAGATCTGTAGAATTTACAGATGAGCAGCAGAAGCTTGTGAAACAGCTTCATTTACTCACATCTAAACCAGTTCTTTATGTAGCAAATGTGAGTGAGGATGAAGTAGCGGATCATGACGGTAACGAATATGTGCAGCAAATCCGTGAGTTTGCTTCTGGTGAAAATGCTGAAGTCATCGTCGTTTGTGCGAAGATCGAGTCTGAAATTGCAGAGCTTGAAGGAGAAGAGAAGCAGATGTTCCTTGAAGAGCTTGGCATCAAAGAGTCAGGTCTAGATCAGCTGATTCAAGCATCTTATTCACTTCTTGGTTTAGCTACTTATTTCACAGCAGGTGAGCAGGAAGTACGCGCTTGGACGTTTAAAAAAGGAATGAAGGCACCGGAATGTGCTGGAATCATTCATACGGACTTTGAACGTGGGTTTATTCGTGCTGAAACGGTTGCATATGAAGATTTACTTGCTGGTGGAAGCATGTCTGCTGCAAAAGAGGCTGGAAAAGTCCGTCTAGAAGGTAAAGAATATGTAGTGAAAGATGGAGACGTCATTCATTTCCGTTTTAATGTATAGGTTCTTGTCATAGGCCAAGTAATTTGTTATAATATACAATTGTGAGTAATATAATTTATTGCTCCTTGCCCGTTTAGGGCCGCTTAGACCAAAAGGAGGTGCAATCAGATGAGAAAGTACGAAGTTATGTACATCATCCGCCCAACAGTTGACGATGAGGCTAAAAAAGCAGTTATCGAGCGTTTCAATAACGTGTTAACTTCTAACGGTGCGGAGATCACTGGAACAAAGGATTGGGGTAAACGTCGTCTTGCATACGAAATCAACGATTTCCGTGAAGGCTTCTACCAAATCGTAAACGTTCAATCTGACGCTGCAGCAGTTCAAGAATTTGACCGCTTAGCTAAGATCAGTGACGATATCATTCGCCACATTGTTGTTAAAGAAGAAGTATAAATCATTGAAATATATATTTAAAGGTGGTCTTTCAATATGCTAAACCGTGTTGTATTGGTCGGAAGACTAACAAAAGACCCTGAGCTTCGCTACACGCCTAATGGTGCGGCTGTAGCCACGTTTACTCTAGCTGTGAATCGTACGTTTACGAATCAATCTGGAGAGCGTGAAGCCGATTTCATTAACTGTGTTACTTGGAGAAGACAAGCCGAGAACGTGGCTAATTTCTTGAAAAAAGGAAGTCTTGCCGGTGTAGACGGTCGTTTGCAGACAAGAAACTATGAAAATCAGCAAGGACAGCGTGTCTTCGTGACAGAGGTTCAAGCTGAAAGTGTTCAATTTCTTGAGCCTAAGAGCGGCGGTGCTGGTTCAGGTGGATACAGCGGCGGTGGCAATAGCGGAGGCCAGTATTATGGCGGTAGCCAAAACGATCAGAATCCATTCGGAAATGAACCAAATCAAAATCCATATGGCAATCAAAGCAACCAACAAAATCGTAATCAGGGAAATAGCTTCAATGATGACCCATTTGCGAATGATGGTAAACCGATTGACATCTCCGATGATGATTTGCCATTCTAATTGATCTGAAAAATTGACTAAAGGAAAGGTGTGAAAACAAATGGCAGGTGGACGCAGAGGCGGTCGTGCGAAACGTCGTAAGGTATGTTTCTTTACTTCTAACGGTATCACGCACATCGATTACAAAGATGTTGATCTTCTTAGAAAGTTTGTTTCTGAGCGTGGTAAAATTTTACCTCGTCGTGTAACAGGAACTAGCGCTAAGTATCAACGTAAATTGACATTAGCGATTAAAAAATCACGTCAAATGGCATTACTTCCATACGTTACTGGTGAGTAAGTCGTTGACTTAAAAGCGGAGAGCCTCGAGCTCTTCGCTTTTTTTATTTGTCTCACTAAGAATCTCATCCGAATTGGCTAGAGCTGTTTTTGGCGGGCATCCTAGGGGAAGTATGTAAAAGAGAGAGAAAGTGACAGTTTGTTCTATACAAATACGGGATCAATCTGTCATATTGATAGTCTAGAAAATAATTGCAGTCAGGGCGTGGGAAGATGATTGAATTTAAGAAGGTATCGATGCAATTTTCTGATGAGCGCTATGCCGTTCAATCGGTTGATTTAGAGATTCAGAAAGGTGAATTTTTTGTATTTATTGGACCTAGTGGAAGCGGGAAAACGACGACATTGAAAATGATCAATCGTCTCATTTCTTCTACAGAAGGTGAGATTTACATAAAAGGTCAAAAAATAAATGATTATGATATGTATGAGCTGCGCTGGGATATTGGGTATGTTCTGCAGCAAATTGCTCTTTTTCCTCATATGACCATTGAAGAAAATATCGCCGTGGTACCAGAGCTCAAACAGTGGAGCCGGAATGAGACCAATAAGCGTGTCGATGAATTGATGCAGATGGTTGGGCTTGATCCTGCTATGTATCGACATCGAAAGCCGTCAGAGCTGTCTGGCGGACAACAGCAGCGTGTCGGTGTGGCACGTGCACTTGCAGCTGATCCTGAGATTGTCCTGATGGATGAACCCTTTAGTGCGTTAGATCCACTAACGAGGGAGAAATTGCAGGATGATCTGCTTGATTTGCAGCGCCGTATTCAAAAGACCATTGTCTTCGTGACGCATGATATGCAGGAAGCGATGAGGCTTGGTGATCGAATTTGTATCATGAAGGAAGGGAAAGTGGTGCAGATTGGTCGTCCAGAGGAATTGGTTCAACACCCAGTCAATGCTTTTGTTCGGGAGTTTGTCTCAGGGGCTGCTCGCCATGTGGGACATCAAGCGTTTGAGCTAGAGGCCATGGCTAGACCAATGGCTCATGAGGCTCTTTTAGGCTATGAAGCGATCACAGCACATGCCACGCTGGACGATGTCTTATCCCAATTGGCAAAGCATGAGGAATTGGCTGTGGAAAAGGATGGGGAGCGAATTGGACTAGTGAATCGTCAAGCGGTGATTCAGTTTTTAGCTGATTCTCCTAGAGAGAGGGGCGAGTCACATGAATGATTGGATCAGTGTGTTATTGGACCGAAAAGAACAATTGGGACACGCCTTACTTGAACATATTCAAATTTCTTTTATTTCTTTATTTTTAGCGATTTTGATTGCCATTCCATTAGGTATCTATTTAACGAGGGTGCCAAAGCTTGCAGAGTGGGTGATTGGGGTGACGGCGGTTTTGCAAACAATTCCGTCGCTCGCGCTGCTTGGCTTGTTGATTCCTCTCGTTGGGATTGGACAAGTGCCTGCCATTATTGCGCTTGTCGTCTATGCCTTACTCCCTATTTTAAGAAATACATATACAGGCATTCAGGAGGTCGACCCTTCCCTGAGAGAAGCGGCGCTTGCCATGGGAATGAATCACCGCAAACGGTTATTAAAGGTGGAGCTGCCTTTGGCCATGCCAGTCATCATGGCAGGTATCAGAACCGGGATGGTTCTCATTGTGGGAACTGCCACTCTTGCCGCACTGATCGGAGCTGGGGGATTAGGAAGTCTGATTTTGCTGGGAATTGATCGAAATGATATGTCGCTCATTGTCATTGGCGCTATACCAGCTGCCTTACTCGCACTCTTATTTGATGTGGTGCTGCGCACTTTTGAGAAAATCTCTTTTAAAAAGACTGTGATCTCTGTGACGGTTTTTGCTGTGATTGCAGGAGCAGTTGTCGCGGGTCCATTACTGTTTCAACAAGAAAAGAAAGAAATCACCATCGGTGGAAAGTTAGGATCAGAGCCTGAAATCCTGATCTCGATGTATAAGCTTTTAATTGAACAGGATACGGATATTCAAGTCAATCTTAAGCCTGGTCTTGGCAAGACGTCCTTTGTTTTTCAAGCTTTACGGTCTGGTGATATTGATATTTATCCTGAGTTTACCGGTACTGCGATTTCTGAGTTCCTCAAACAAACAGCGAAAAGCACAGATAAAGAAAAAGTGTATGAGCAAGCGCGGCGTGGTTTGGAATCATCCTTTCAGCTCCGCCTTCTTGAGCCGATGGCTTACAACAATACGTATGCTTTAGCCGTGCCTCAGTCGCTGGCTGATCAATATGATGTATCCAATATTTCAGATCTAGGCAAGATCAAGAATCGCATAAAGGCTGGATTCACCTTAGAATTTTCTGATCGACAGGATGGGTATCTAGGTATTCAAAAGACCTATCAATTTTCCTTTGACGATGTGGTGACGATGGAACCGAAGCTTCGGTATCGAGCGATTCAAAAAGGAGATATCAATTTAGTCGATGCGTATTCGACAGACAGTGAATTGAGGGAATACAAATTAAAGGTACTTGATGATGATCAGCATGTTTTCCCGCCATATCAAGGAGCACCGCTGCTAAGACAGGAGACATTAACTGAGTTCCCTGAGATCAAGACCTCTCTCAATAAGCTTGGTGGTCAAATCACAGATGATGAGATGAGAGAAATGAATTATGAAGTAAATGTGAAAGGTAAGGATGCATTTCAGGTTGCGAAAGCCTATTTAAAAAAGAAAAAATTACTGCAATAATCAAGGAAGAGCAGGTCTGTTATGTAAAAAGCAGACCTGCTTTTTTAAAAGGGAAAACAAAAACCGTTGACATTTATTTAAAAACATCATATCCTTAATTCGAGATAAATATATTTTTTTGATTTAATATCTCGAATTCGAGATAATATAAAGACGTCAGTAAAGACATAATGAATAGAGGCTTGTACTTCATGATGAGGAGGTCATTAGAATTGAAGAAAACAGAAGGAATTCACCATATCACAGCAATTGTAGGGCATCCTCAGGAGAACGTTGATTTTTATGCAGGTATTTTAGGACTTCGTCTCGTGAAGAAGACCGTTAATTTTGATGATCCAGGTACGTACCATTTATATTTTGGAAATGAAGGAGGATCTCCGGGGACGATTATCACGTTTTTCCCTTGGCCAGGTGCTCAAAAGGGACAAATTGGCGCTGGCCAAGTGGGCGTGACGACATATGTTGTACCGCCAGGCGCTTTCTCTTTCTGGAAGGAACGTCTTGAGCAGTTTGATATTTCTTATGAAATGGTTGAACGCTTTGATGAAGCCTTTCTCTCATTTGAAGATCCACACGGCTTGTTGATTGAGCTAGTAGAACGTGCGGAGGGAAAACAAAATGATTGGACATTTAATGGCGTAACGCCAGATGTTGCAATAAAAGGGTTTGGGGGAGCTGTTTTATTAACATCACAGCCAGAGCAAACGATGCAGCTGCTAGAACAAACAATGGGTTTTGAACGAGTTGAAGCAGAAGAGGATTATGTAAGATTTCGTTCATTTGGTGAGATAGGCAATGTCATTGATGTGAACAAGACACCTGTTGCACGCGGACGTATGGGTGTTGGGGTTGTGCATCATATTGCATGGAGAGCGACAGATGATCAGGATCAATTAGATTGGCAAAGACATATTGCGCAAAGCGGGTATCAAGTGACACCTGTGCAAGATCGAAATTACTTCAATGCTATTTATTTTAGAGAGCTTGGCGGCATATTATTTGAAATTGCGACTGATCCTCCAGGGTTTGCACACGATGAATCAGTGGAAACAATGGGTGAAGCATTGAAACTGCCACCGCAATATGAGGCGCAGCGCAGTCAGATTGAACAAATTGTGCTGCCAATAGATGTGAGAGAGATTAAAGGGAAAGGAGATTCATGATGAAGCATCTTTTTCGAAAAGGAAAGAATGAACAAAGACCTGTTTTGTTATTACTGCATGGTACTGGCGGGACGGAAGAAGATTTATTGCCGCTTGCCGATTTAGTAGATGCTGACGCATCCGTTCTTAGTGTGAGAGGAAATGTGTTGGAAAACGGTATGCCGCGCTTTTTCAGGCGTTTGGCAGAGGGTGTATTTGATGAGCAGGATTTAATTGAGCGTACAGAGGAACTATATACATTTATCGGAGAAGCAGCAGATGAATATGGGTTCGATCGTCACAATGTGGTGGCTATCGGATATTCTAATGGGGCAAACATTGCTGGAAGTCTTTTATTCCATTACGAGGATGCGTTAAAAGGAGCTATCCTGCATCATCCAATGGTCCCAAGACGCGGGGTTTCATTGCCTTCATTAGCGGGGAAACAAGTCTTTATCGCAGCTGGTGAAAATGACCCAATGTGCCGTCCAGAAGAATCACAGGAGCTCGAGCAGTTGCTGCAAGGCGCAGGCGCTTCAGTTACGCTTCATTGGGAAAATCGCGGACATCAGCTAACGAGAGAAGAAGTCGATGCTGCGGCATTATGGTATCGTCGTCAATTTTAATGAAGGTGGGGAATACAGGTGGGATTTTTACAGAAGCTTTTTGGGCAAACCAAACAAAAGGAGATGGAACAAATGGAAAACGTAAAATTAGCGATTATTTATTATAGTTCAACAGGTACAAACTATCAGATGGCAAAATGGGCTGAAGCTGGAGCGAAAGAAGCTGGCGCAGAAGTGAAGGTATTAAAGGTTGCTGAATTGGCACCAGAATCAGTTGTGGCATCAAATCCAGCATGGAAAGCACACTTAGACGAAACAAAGGATGTCCCAGAGGTTCAATTAAGTGATTTAGAGTGGGCAGATGCCATCATCTTTAGCATGCCGACACGTTTCGGTAACCTACCGGCTCAAATGAAGCAATTCTTAGACACAACTGGCGGCTTATGGTTCCAAGGGAAATTAGCAAACAAAGCAGTGAGTGCGATGACCTCTGCACAAAACCCAAATGGCGGGCAGGAACAGACCATTCTTAGCCTTTACACAACGATGTTCCACTGGGGAGCGATTATTGCCGCTCCTGGATACACAGATGACTCGTTATACGGTGCAGGGGGCAACCCTTATGGCGTGAGTGTCACTGTTGACCAAAACGGAAAGATCCAAGAGGATGCAGAAGCTGCTGCAAAACATCAAGCAAAACGTACAGTCAATGTAGCAGAATGGATCAAAAAGGGTCAAAACGCTTAATCGATGAATACAAAAAGAATGCAGCCTAGGCGCTGCATTCTTTTTTATTTAATAAGGATCTGATGGTGTGCTGTTGTTAATCGCTTCGTCCACGGCTTGTGCGGCGCCTGTAGAGCCTATAGGTCCGCTTGGCTGTTCTTGTTTGAAGGCTTTTAAGCCATCAGCGACACGCTTTCCGTAATCAGGGTCAGCCTTTGTAAAGTTTTCGATCATTTGCTCTTGAATGTCTTTTTGACAGGTCGCAAGGGTGTTGACTAAGTTCTTAATCAGTTCCTCACGTTCCCAATCATTGAAACGGCGATACGTTTCTCCGGCTTGGCCAAAGTTGTTCGGGCGGTCAATGGCTTCTCGTTTGACGTCACCCTCTACAAAAGGCGTATGATCTTTTCCATCCTGCTTGGCTTCTTTTAATCCGCCGAGGATCGATGGTTCATAATTCACATGAGGGTTTTGCTCTTTGCCTTGATCGACATGGTATTCCATTTGCCCATCTCTTTGATTCGTGGCCACATGCTTTTTCGGTGCATTGATCGGCAGCTGTAAATAGTTTGGCCCCACACGATATCGCTGCGTGTCAGAATAGGAGAAGGTGCGCCCTTGAAGCAACTTATCATCTGAGAAATCCAAACCGTCTACGAGAACGCCAGTCCCAAAGGCGACCTGCTCGACTTCTGCGAAATAATTTTCTGGATTTTTGTTTAACACCATTCGTCCAATCGGTTTCCATGGATAGTCATTCTTGTACCAAAGCTTTGTCGGATCAAGCGGGTCAAAGTCAAGGTGAGGATGGGCATCATCTTCCATGATCTGCGCATATACCTCCCATTCAGGATGATCTCCTTGCTCAATGGCTTCATACAAATCCTGTGTGGCATGATTAAAGTTTTCTCCTTGAATCGCTTGAGCTTGTTCTTGCGTCAGGTTGCGAATGCCTTGCTTCGGTTCAAAGTGATATTTGACCAGCACTGCTTTTCCTTCATGGTTCACCCATTTGTAGGCATGGACACCTGAGCCTTGCATGTGCCGATAGGTTGCTGGGATGCCCCATGGTGAAAAGAGAAATGTCACCATATGCGTCGCTTCAGGTGATTGCGAGACGAAGTCAAAAATACGCTCGCCGTCTTGACGGTTGGTGACAGGATCAGGCTTAAAGGCATGAACCAAATCAGGGAATTTCAAAGCATCTCGGATAAAGAAAATTTTGAGGTTGTTCCCCACGAGATCCCAGTTGCCTTCTTCTGTATAAAATTTAATCGCAAATCCTCTAGGGTCACGCAATGTTTCTGGTGAATGACCGCCGTGAATCACAGAAGAAAAACGAACGAAAACAGGTGTCTTTTTTCCTTTTTCCTGAAATAATTTTGCCCTTGTATAAGTGGAAATGGGTTCGTCACCGAATGTGCCATAGGCTTCAAAATAACCGTGAGCTCCGGCCCCGCGCGCATGGACGACACGTTCAGGAATGCGTTCACGATCAAAATGACTAATTTTCTCTAGGAAATCGTAGTTTTCAAGCGTAGTTGGTCCTCTATTCCCAACGGTTCTCATATTTTGATTGTCTGTTACGGGATGACCTTGCCGATTGGTTAAAGTGTCTTCTGACTCTGAAGATGGTTTAGGGTGTTGTTCTTCTTTCAATTAAATCCCTCCTTCAATATCTCCCTAACAATATGGTCATCATGCTCCCTATTTCATACAAGGATTGATATAATGATTGAAAACTTTCACGAGGAGCGAACCTGATGAATCGATTACACTGCCTTCACGCCCATCCGTCCAATCAGTCATATATAGAAGATGTTTTTGGCGATACCGATATTGCGCTTTATCACACGGTCGATTCATCATTTATAGAACGCGCTACACAAGATCCCACTTTTGATCAACACAAGCAGCAAGCCTATGTCATCAACAAACTGATGCAAGAAGATGAAGCCGATCTCATTCTGCTCACGTGTACACAATACATTGCCGCTTTGGGTAATCAGCAGCATCTTTTTAAACAACCGATTGTTCCGATCGATGAACCGTTGTTTGAGCTGATTTGTCAGGGAAAAGGGCCTCTTCAACTTGTGTTTTCAAACCCGGATACAGTGGAAGGGACGATGAAGCGGCTTAAATCATATGCAAAAGAGCACGGCAAACAGATTGATGCAGAAGTTATGGTGATGGAGGATGTCTTTCACCTTTGCCTAAATGGTGATATGCAGGCTTATGAGGAGCAAATCAAAAAGCAGCTCAGAAGATGTATGAAAAAAAGCGGAGATATTTGCGTGATGCAGCTATCGATGGTTCATGCGGCACAGCAGATGGAAGAGGAGACAGGCGTTCCGATCATTCATCCGCTTTCTCCACTTAAACAGTTTGTCCATCAAACAATATCTGCTTTGAAAGAGTGAACCTGTCTGGTTCGCTCTTTTTGTATAGAAACGGAAATGGGATGACATGTTAAAAAAATAACCGAGCGCAAACTATTTTCAAAAGGCGCGCGTCTATCCATTGTAAGAAATAACCGATGCGCATTTAAGATAAAGGAGCTCTTTGTAAAATGAAGAAACGAAAGATTGAGGATCAATTTGCTGATTACGTAATGGAGCATAAACACAGTTTTTATCGATTGTCCTATAGTTATGTCAAAAACCCAGAGGATGCGATGGATGTCGTTCAAGAGGCGATTCATAAAGCACTCAAATCTGTTCACCGATTAGAGGATGCGACCAAGATGCATAGCTGGTTTTATAAAATCGTGGTGAACGCTGCCCTAGACTTTTTACGAAAGAAGAAGCGGGTGAAAGTGACAGATGATGACACACTCGAATTCTTGTCAAAGGGTGAGTCAGATGTCTATGAGGATCAAGATGTCAGACGAGCCATAGAGGATTTGCCTGAGATGTACCGGGTTATCATCATTTTGAGATTCTTTGAAGATTTAAAATTAGAGGACATCGCCCATATTCTCGAAGAAAACGAAAACACCATCAAAACAAGATTATATAAGGCGTTGCGGCTTTTAAAAGTAGAATTATCGCAGGAGGAAATATAAATGGATAAGCATTTGGAACAGTTAAAAGAGGAATATTTAGAAATCCCTATTCCACCGGAATATGATGCTATGGTTGAACGAACATTGAAACGAAAAAACAAAAAACCTCATTTTCAGCAATGGACCATCGGACTTGTTGCTGCGGCTGCTCTATTTGTCACGACAGTTAATGTCAGTCCACAGGCGGCAAGAGCCATTTCAGAGGTGCCTGTCATTGGCGAGCTGGTGAAAGTCGTGACATTCACAGAATTTAAAAAGAGTGATCAAGGAACGAATATTGACCTTAAAACACCACACGTTTCAGGGCTTGGGGACGGAAAATTACAAGACAACCTGAATCAAAAATATTTAGCTGAAAACAAAAAACTGTATCAAGATTTTGAAAAGGAAACAAAGGGGTATAAAAATGGTCATTTAAGTGTAGAGAGCGGATATGAAGTGAGAACAAACAATGACCAAATTCTCTCGTTAGGTCGATACAAGGTGACGACTCAAGCTTCTGCGGCAGAGGAAATGACATATGATACGGTGGATAAGAAAAACCATGTACTCATTACATTACCAAGCTTGTTTAAAGATGACCGGTATATAGATGTCATTAGTGAAAATATTAAAGATCAAATGAAGAAACAGATGAAAGAGGATTCAAATAAGATTTACTGGATTGGCAAGGATGATATGGACCCATTTAAGAAGATTCAGCCGGATCAAAGCTTCTATATCAATTCAAAAGGCAAACTGGTGATTTCCTTTAATGAATATGATGTGGCACCTGGTTACATGGGTGTAGTTGAATTCACGATTCCAACAAGTGTGCTAAAGGATATTCTTGTCAGCGATATGTACATTCATTAAAAGAAGAAAAAAGACTGCTGAACATGTCAGCAGTCTTGTTGTGTTGATTAAGAAAGTGCCTCTGTCAGTGCAGGTACCACTTGTTTTTTTCTTGATACAACACCTTTTAGTAAAGCGGTGTTGTTTTCAAGTGTGACGTTAAATGCTTTTTCTACTTTTGCAGCTTCTGCACCGAGTGCAAGAGCAAGGGAGTCATTTTCTAAGATGTCTGTGATCACTAGAACGAATAGATCAAGACCTTTCGCTGCGATGACTTCATTGATTTTCGCTTCAATGTCAGCCTGTCTTGCTGTTACTTCCGCGATATCTACTGTATTAACTTGCGCAATTTCCACTTTGCTATTGCCTAGTGCGAATTCTTTTGCATCAATTGTAATTAATTCTTGAACCGTTTTTTGGCTTAGGTCAGCGCCAGCTTTCAGCATGTCTAGGCCGTAAAGTTCTGGATCTACCCCTGCAATTTTAGCTAGCTCATGCGCAGCATCAATGTCTTGCTGTGTGCATGTTGGGGATTTGAATAGCAAGGAATCAGAAATGATTGCAGATAAAAGCAAACCAGCGATTTCTTTTTCAATCTTCACTTGGTTCTCTTTGTACATTTTGTTTAAGATTGTTGCTGTACAGCCAACAGGCTCAGCGCGATAGTATAGAGGTTCACTTGTTTCAAAGTTGGCAATACGGTGATGGTCAATGACCTCAGTCACTTGTACTTGATCAATATCGCTTACACTTTGTTGGAATTCGTTATGATCGACAAGAATGACTTGCTTTGTTTCGTTTGCAGCTGTTTCAATGAAACGAGGTGCTTCTTGTTTAAAGAAATCTAATGCGTATTGTGTTTCTCCATTGATTTCTCCAAGTCTGACCGCTTCTGCCTGAACGCCGATTTTGTTTTTCAGATCAGCGTAAGCGATAGCAGAGCAAATCGTGTCTGTGTCAGGGTTTTTGTGTCCGAATACGAGTGTTTTTCCCATGTGAATTCTCCTTCTTACATTTATTGATGATGTTTCTATTCTAACAGCTTTTGACCTTGAATTCAGGGTTTATAGCTAAGAATAATCTAAAAAATTGTAACATGCTGATTGAAAAGTTGCATGTTCGAATCTATATCGGTGTTCCACGTGAAACGCTCTTAAGATAGCCTGCATTTTACTTGCGATTTGCCGCTATGGTAAAATAAAGGTTGGGGTAAGACATGGTGTAGCTTACATCGTACGTATACATAGAAGGACACATTGAGCAAGATATAGAAAAAGGATTGGATAGAGGTGAAGGTGTGAAACAAACAAAAGCGTTAGTAGAGGGCGCTATCATGATCAGTATTTTTTCTGTCATGATGCTGTTTTATTTGTATGTGCCGCTATTATCCATTATTTTCTTTCTAGCTGCTCCGATACCGATTATCCTCTATACAATCAGGCACGGCTTGAAAAAAGGAATTGCTGCTGGCGCTATTGGGATAGTGATCAGCTTTTTAATTGGGTCTCTTGCTGGACTCATGAGTGCGCCAATTCTGATTGCTGCCGGATTAGGCATGGGTGTTTTCTACAGCAGAAGGCAGCCTGGGAATGCCATCATTACAGGTGCGCTGATCTATTTATTCAGTTTTCTTATCTCCTTTATTGTCAGTGTTCAGCTTTTTCAAGTCGATATCATGGGTATCGCGAAAGAGTCGATTGAACAAATGATTCCGATGTTAGAGAGTGTCTTAAAGCAATCCGGCGCTTCTGAGCAGGACATTGCGAAGCAGCTGAAGCAGTTCAGAGAGATGCAGGATGCTGCTTTGAGTGCTTTGCCTGTAGCGCTGTTAATTGGTGTCACATTGCTGGCGTTCGTGAATCACTGGTTCGTGCAGCCTCTGATCAAACGGTTTGTCAAAGACATGCCGGTCTTGAAGAAATTTAAGGATATGCGGCTGCCAAAAAGCATGGTATGGTATTATTTACTCACACTGCTTTTGATGCTGATTCAGACGGAAAAAGGCAGCTTTTTATGGCTTGTTCAAACGAGTGCTTTTCAAATTTTATTTATACTGGTGCTTATTCAGGGATTTTCTTTTATCTTCTATTATTGCCACGAAAAAAGCATCTCAAAAGCGGTGCCCATTTTCGCTATCGTGTTAGGGGTTCTCTATCCGCCAGTCGGTGTGATTGTGCGTATTATAGGGATTGCTGACATAGGCTTTGATTTAAGAGAGAAAGTAAAAAACAAATAATTCACTCTGAATGTTGAGGAGTTGATATCAGTGCCAAGCTTCTATAGAAAACCTGTCATCAAGTATCCGATCATCGCTTTGATTGTCCTTGCGGTGGTCACAGTCCTCCTCAACCTTTATTATAATTGGATCATAGGAGCGGTTGGTCTTTTCGTTCTTGCAGGTGTGCTCTACTTCTTAAAGTGGGCAGATACGCAAGTGCAAAAAGAGATTGATTCATATATTTCAACATTATCCTATCGAGTCAAAAAGGTTGGAGAAGAAGCATTAATGGAAATGCCAATTGGTATTATGCTGTTTAATGACCAGTATTATATCGAATGGACAAATCCATTTCTCGCTTCGTGCTTTCATGAAAGCACGCTTGTCGGCAGATCTTTGTATGATACATTCGAGTCCGTTGTGCCTCTTATTAAACAAGAGGTCGAGACAGAAAATGTGACGCTGAATGACCGGAAATTCAAAGTCATTATTAAACGGTCAGAGCGCCTTTTATATTTCTTTGATGTCACGGAACAGGTGCAGATTGAAAGACAGTACGAAAATGAACGAACGGTGTTATCTTATATTTTTTTAGACAATTACGATGATGTCACGCAGGGTCTTGATGATCAGGTGCGCAGCACCATTAATAGTGAAGTGACGTCGCTGTTAAACAATTGGGCACAAGAATATGGCATTTTCCTGAAGCGAATTTCGTCTGAACGATTTATGGCGGTTCTAAATGAGAGCATTTTAGCAGAGCTGGAAGCGTCGAAGTTCTCCATTTTAGACGAGGTCCGTGAGAAAACAGGGGCGCATAGTGCGACGCTTACTCTGAGTATCGGGATTGGAGCGTCCGTTCCTTCTTTAAAAGAGCTTGGGGCACTTGCGCAGTCGAGTCTTGATCTTGCCCTCGGACGAGGCGGGGATCAGGTAGCCATTAAGCAGCCAAATGGAAAAGTGAAATTCTACGGCGGGAAAACGAATCCAATGGAGAAACGGACACGTGTACGCGCACGAGTCATTTCTCATGCTTTAAAAGAAATTGTATCTGAAAGCGGAAATGTCATGATCATGGGGCATAAGTTCCCAGACATGGACTCGATCGGTGCATCGATTGGAATTTTAAAGGTCGCCCAGGCCAATGGGAAAGAAGGCTATATTGTCATTGATGCCAACCAAATTGGTGACAGTGTTCAACGCTTGATTAGTGAGATTAAGAATTATGAAGATCTTTGGTCACGTTTTATCACCCCAGAGGAAGCCATGGAGCTTGCAGAGGATGATACATTGCTTGTGGTCGTGGACACACATAAACCGTCTCTCGTCATGGAAGAACGACTGCTCAATAAGATTGAAAATGTCGTGGTCATTGACCATCATAGACGCGGCGAAGAGTTTATCCGTGATCCATTACTTGTCTATATGGAGCCGTATGCTTCATCCACAGCAGAGCTTGTGACAGAGCTTTTAGAGTATCAGCCGAAGAAATTGCGTATTAACATGATTGAAGCTACTGCGCTTCTCGCAGGGATCATCGTGGATACGAAGAGTTTCTCGCTGAGAACGGGATCAAGAACGTTTGATGCAGCATCCTATCTTCGTGCGAAGGGGGCAGATCCTGTCCTTGTGCAAAAATTCCTAAAAGAGACAGTTGATCATTACATCAAACGGGCAAAACTCATTCAGCATACAGATTTGTATCAAAATCAGGTGGCGATTGCTTCATTGCCGTCAGACAGCTCGGAGTATTATGATCAAATTACGATTGCCCAGACGGCTGATTCTCTGTTGTCAATGAGTGAGGTAGAAGCGTCATTTGCTGTCGCTAGACGAGATGACAACACCGTGTGCATTAGTGCGAGATCATTAGGAGATATCAACGTCCAAATTATCATGGAAGCGTTAGATGGCGGCGGTCATTTGACTAACGCTGCCACCCAAATGTATGGTATAACCATTGAAGAAGCGGTAGAGCAGTTAAAAGCTGCCATTGATGAATATTTCGAAGGAGGGGTTCAAAGATGAAAGTCATCTTTCTAAAAGACGTAAAAGGCAAAGGGAAAAAAGGCGAAGTCAAGAATGTAGCTGACGGATACGCTCACAACTTTCTCATCAAACAAGGGTTAGCGGTTGAAGCAAATCCAACGAACCTAAGCGCATTGGAAGGGCAGAAAAACAAAGAGAAAAAGAATGCCATCCAAGAGCTTGAACAAGCGAAGCAACTAAAAGAGACACTTGAGGCGTTAACAGTGGAGCTCACTGCAAAATCAGGTGAAGGCGGACGTCTGTTTGGATCGATTACAAGCAAACAAATCGCTGATAAATTACAAAAAGATCATCAAATCAAACTCGATAAGCGCAAAATCGAGCTGAATGACGCCATCCGTGCATTAGGTTACACAAATGTACCGGTGAAGCTTCATCCAGAGGTACAAGCAACGTTAAAGGTTCATGTGACAGAACAAGCATAAAGCAGAAAAGAACCCGTCTCACGAGGAGGCGGGTTCTTTTTTTATGATGGATCTGAAATATAGACGCTTCGTCCGGCTCGCATACCGGATAAAAACATGAAAAATAGGATGATGATAAAGATGATAATGGATGGCGTCCATGTATGTGCGAGATCAAAAAGGATACCGATCATGAACGGACCAACGGCGGCTAATAAATAACCGAGAGACTGCGCCATTCCGGAAAGGGCAGCGGCTTGCTCCATATTGGTCGTCCGTAATCCGATAAATGTGAGCGCCAGACTGATGCTGGCACCTTGTCCAATACCGATCAATAAAACAGAGATCACGAGAATAGGCGTCGATCCTCCGAGAAGAAGTCCGATCATGCCGAGTAAATACACAAGGACAAGTCCGAAGACAAGCGGTCTTTGTGTTTTTAATTTTTCTGCAAAAACAGGCGTTAAAAAGGTGGATGGCAGCCCAGCAAACTGCATAATGGACAGCATCCAGCCGGCTGTCGACAGGTTCATTCCATGTGATGTTAAAATATCGGGAAACCAGGCGATGCTGCTATAGAAAAGGAATGACTGCAACCCCATAAAAAAGGTCACCTGCCATGCGACACGTGAACGCCATATTGGCTGCTCTGTGAGCGAAATGCTTTTGACGGCCGCTGTGTTCTGATGAAGAAGCTGTGGCGCCCAGACCATCATCGCGAGAAGAGCAAGGCCAGCCCATACGAGGAATGATGTATTCCAGCCGCCAGGCATCGTATGACTGAGTGGAACACTGACACCTGATGCAAGTGCCGCAAAGACGGACATCGAGGTCGTATACACGCTCGTCATCAATCCAGCATGTGCAGGAAATTTATGCTTCACGAGCCCCGGTAAGAGCACATTACATATTGCAATCCCGACACCGACAAGCGCGGTTCCCATCATTAAGAAGATGATCGTGCCAAACGAGCGAATCACAATCCCAAATAAAAGGACAGCAAGCCCAAGCCAAAGGGTTCGTTCATTGCCAAGACGTTTTCCGATTTTAGGTGCAATTGGAGAAAGCAATGCGAATGAGAGCAGTGGTAATGTTGTGAGAAAACCCGCAAGTCCATTTGAAAGCTGTAAATCGGAACGAATGGCGCCGATGAGAGGCCCCACGGACGTAATGGCAGGCCGCAGATTAAATGCAATGAGTAAAATCCCAGCAATCAGCAGGATGGTTTGTCCTTTACTGCGAGGATGTAATGTTGATTGTTCTAGATGTTGTTCCATGAATGTAAACTCCTTTATTTCTTTAAGAAGAACGATCTTTCTTCTGTTCAAGTTCTGCTAGTTTAGCGATTAAGATATGCTGCGGCATATGCATGATTTGTTCAATGGGTACATTGAGTGATGCCGCAAGTTTTTGTGCTGTATCGGCTGAGATTTGTAAAGGTCTCATGAGCAAATCCCTCCTCTTTCAATCTATACGTTCCAATATAACATATCGGCTTTGTGCCATGCTGATAAAAAATTAGAGTTCTCTTTTATAAAACCACTTTATGGCCGATAAGAAATTTTTTTGAAATTGTTTCAGATGATGGCCCTCCCCTTGTTCGATGTGATATTGCAGCTGCCAATCCTGCATCCCTTTCTGTAATAAAAGGTCATGTAGTTGTTTGTTGAATAAAGGCATGTGCTGTTGAGCAGATGTTTTGCCTTTACCTTCTTCACTGCCTACAGATAAATAGACAAGGTGCTCCACACACTGAATGCTTTGTTGTTTAGCAAACGGTAGAAAATCTTGATACCAAAATGACCCAGAGATAGATGCGATGTTTTTAAAAAGGGCAGGGTGCATCAATAGGGTATAAATAGCAAATAGTCCACCTAATGAAGCACCTACGTGACTATGTTGATGACAGGTCTGCTTGACTGGATATTCTCTTTTGATATATGGGAGCAAGTCATTTGCTAAAAATGACATATACGTCTGTGCCTCGCCATTAAAGTCAGGAAACTCAGAACGCAGTGATGACGCCTTCCATGGTGTATATTCATCAAGTCGATTGAAGGGGTGTATGCCGACAATGATGATTGGCGAGATGGTATTGGCTTCGATCATTCTTTCGATCTCTAGCAGGTGTGTTCTAAACAAAGAAGAGCCATCTTGTACAAAGACAGCTGGAACATCAATAGAGGTGTCCTGTGGAAGGTAAATATCAAGCTGACGCCCATTAAACTCGTCATATAGAAACGTTCCGTTCATGTGTATTCTCTCCTCAAGGTTTTCAACTACGCTGAAAAGAAGACAAAGAGCTAAAAATAAAGATCATTTTAGCCCTTTGTCAACAATCTGATCGCGCAAATTGGCGCTTCTTTTTTTAGTTGTTTTTCTCTAACCATTTGACAGCTTTATCAAGGAAGGTTGTTTTGCTTAGTGCTGTTCCTCCTTGAAGCATAGGATCAACGACATTTGCATTGATGTGCCCATTTTTCACAGCTTTTAGGCTTGTCCAAATTTTATTTTGCTCTAAGTCCTTCAATGCGTTTGGATTCGATGAGTTTTCCGCTTTAGAGAACTGAACAAAAATATAGTCAGGATTTAGTTCGCCCAGGCGCTCCATCGAAATCATCGCTTGTGCTTTGGCTTTTTTGATATCACTTGGTGCTGAAAATCCTAAGTCCCCATATAAGGTAGAGTTGAAGTATACGTCTTCAGGATACACGTACAGGTCGCCCTGTCTAATGCGTAAAATGACAGCTGTTTTGTTGTTGCTTTTGTCTTTCAGGGTTTCTTTCGCTTGTTTGAGATCTTTCTGATAATCAGAAATGATGTTTTTGGCTTCTTCACTCTTTCCAGTCAGTGTACCGAGCAATAAAAGATTGCTTTCCCAGTCAGAAGAGACATGGGATACTGGGATCGTCGTTTGGACTTTATCCAGTTTTTTAATTGTTGCAGGCGGGAACTTTGTTGATCCGAGTATCACGTCTGGTTTTAGTTTTAAGATTTTCTCTAGGTTTGGTTCTGTTTTTTCACCGATGCCTTCTGTTTTCGCTGTGATGTCTTTAAATAATTCAGGGAATGTGCCGCCTACGGTAGAAGCACCAATAGGTTGGATACCAAGTAATTTTGCATCTTCCATTGATTCTAGGCTTCCAGCAATGACGATTCGTTTCACTGGTGTTTTGAGCTTGTACGTTTGATCTAAGTAATTGATTTTTGTTTCTGTTGCTTCAGCTGACTTGCTTTTGGCTGTGTTTGAAGCAGGTTTATTTTCTGTAGCACCACAGGCTGCTGTGGTGATCGTCATGATACAAAGGGTAAGCAATGCTAACCATTTTTTCATTTGTTTTCTCCTTTAACTGATAATTGTTCTCAATTAAAGATTGTATTAGGCTTTCGTCCTTTTAGCCATAGACAATTCTCTATCAAATGATGGACTTTTTACGGAAAAAAAGATAAAAGGTCCTGAATGACTCGTTGATGACTGGCTGCTGTGTATTCACGCCAAGGGTCAGAAGCGAGTGGATAGACTGCTTGTTGACTCACAGCCTTGAGATTTTGCCAAGCCTCCTGTTGCTTTAACTTTTGATAAAATGCAATGGTTTTTGGCTCCTTATGCAAGAAGAGGAAGATGGCGTCTGGGTCTAGCTGTTGTATGGAGCGAATGCTGATTTTTTTTTCTATTAGCTGACCATCATTCTGAAAAGCTGGCAGAAGACCAATGTCATGAAAAATCACTTCTGACATGGTGCGATTTACAGACAAGTAGAGCTGATCTTGAAAGATACGAAGAGGCAGGACGGTTTTTGGTGGATGATCAACAAGGCATGCCTTTTTCGCTTGAATGACGATTTCCTCGTAATGAAGCAACCATTCTTCTGCTTCCTTCGCTTCGTTCAGGAACATAGCTGTTTGTCTGAATTGAGCGCGCCAATTCAATTGTGTGAATGGAACAAAGTGAACAGGACAGATGGTTTTCAACACTTGTTTTTCTTCCTCTGTCACATGATCATTGGCAATGATCAGCTCAGGTTTTGTTTCCTTTAATTGCTGTAAATTGGCTTCAGCGTGCTCGTTGATACGATGTGCACTCAGGTGAATCGGAATTTCTTCTGCATGATGCTCAAAATCATGTGCTGTCCATTTAGGATGAAGAGGGGCAGCATATGGGATGATATGAATTGGTGTGAGCTGACCGAGTATGGAATGACCATAGGCTGCAATTTTCCGCTGACGGCTTTTCATATAAGCAGAAGGGGTCATGCCAGTTTTTTTCTTAAAGATGCGGCTAAAGTAATAGGGATCTTGATAGCCGATTTCCAGTGCAATGTCTTTGAGCTTTGCATTGCTTTTTGCCATTAACTGTTTGGCTCTAGCCATCCTTTTCTTGGTGATATAATCAGTGACACTCACATCAAAATGCTTTTTAAATAGCTCACTGTAATGATTGGCGCTGATGCCAGCCATATGAGATAGACTTGTAAGGCTGAGGGGTTCTTCGGAATGTTGATCAATATATTGTTTTGTTTTGAAAAGGGCATGTGCCGTGTCACAAATATCTTCTTGATGCAGTGTGAAAAGCTGCATAATGAGCTGTTGAAAAAGAGTTTGGCTTCTAAAAAAGCTAATGGATTCAGGTCTTTTCCATTCCTCTGTCATTTCAGGCAGTAAAGAATGAATTTGTTCAATCGAGCTAATATCGATAAATTGCCATACATTCAGTAAAGAACGGGCATGTTCAGTTGATACTTCTCCTATGTTTTGATCTTGCAGTGTGTAGAGCTGAAAGCGAAACAGATAGAGCTCGTGTTTTCGATAAGGCTCTGTTTTCAACATAAATGTTTCCCCAGGCATGATCGTATAGAGTGTCAGATTTTTCAATCGCCATTTTTGATCGTTCAATGTGAGTAAACCGCTGCCGCTTATGCTGAAGAGGAGGCAGAATGTATCTGATAGCTGTTGCTCCGTATGCGGAAGCTCTGTATTATTTATTTTTTCAGTATATGTTAATCGATAGATGAATTGTTCGGCATTTGCCATTGTACGTAATTGATTGTTATTTCCCATAAAACCACCTGATCTCATAATGATTGATAAACATTCTCAATTAAATTGTAGCAGAAAGGGCTGGAAAGATGGTGATGTTTATTCTGTCAAAAAAGCACCCTGAGTGAGATCAGGGTGCGATGGTTTATTCCGTTTTTCCATGTGCTAGGGCAGGTTCTTTTGTTAAGCTTAAAGGCCGTAAGTCCTGCCAGTGTGTCTGGATATAATCGATGCAGGCATTTCTAGTGTCTTCACCAAAGACCTTTTCCCATCCATCTGGCACTGGTGCAAATGATGGCCAAAGTGAATGCTGTCCTTGTTCATTGACAAGCACAAGAAAGACACCGTCTTCACGATCAAAGGGATTTGTCATTTGTCATCTCTCCTTTATTCTTAGTGCTTTTGTTTGACCCGATGCAGTGTGTTGTCTAAGATGACACCAATTTCTGCTAGGGGTTTAGGCTGGCACATGTCTTTGTGCCGGCAATGAATGTCGTGCTGTTCAATTTTTCCGTTGATATAAGGTGCCCATGCTTCGGGATCAATTGGTGTAAACCAATCTGGGATAATGGTAGATCTAAAGAATAATATATCTCCATGATAAGTTTTTGGCTGATATTCTCCGAGCAATCGAACTGAATTGACATAGGTTTCTTTTAGATTTCTAATGGCATCTTCACTTAAGCTTGCTAGTGCACTGCCATCTTTTTTCAAGATGTCGACGGCACTTTTCATTGTGAGCGGTTCATCTGTTAAGGTATCTGGATCATAACCGCCGAGCGCAAGAAGAGCGATTAGTGCTTCTTCTTCATCAGGTGCTTCTTTAATCGGTAAGAAATGGTTCGGATAGGCATCCAGCATCGCAACGAGTGAGATTTCTTCACCTTGCTGCTGGAGCTGTGTAGCCATTGCCTGTACAACGTTTCCGCCTAGTGACCAGCCAAGAAGATGATAAGGGCCTTTTGGCTGAATCGTTTGGATGTGCTTGATATAATCCGCAGCCATATCATCTAGTGTGCGCGGGTAGTCATCTTTTCTTGCGATTCCTCGTGCCTGTAATCCATAAATAGGGATGTCTTTCTCTAATGTATTCAAGAGACCTGCATAGCACCAGCTAAGACCACCTGCTGGGTGAACACAGAAGAGAGGATATCTTTCTCCATTTGTTCGTAGTGGCAGCAAGATTTCTAGTGCGTTTTCATCGCTTCCTGTTTCTAGTTTCTCTGCCAAACTTGCAACATTTGGTGCTTCAAACAACGTTCCGATGCTTAGTTTGACACCAAGTGCATCACGAATGCGGCTGATTAAACGAACCGCAAGTAAGGAATGCCCGCCAATGTCAAAAAAGCGATCGTCAATGCTGATTTTTGGCAAATCAAGCACCTCTTCAAAGAGATGACATAGGATTTCCTCCTTCGGATTTCTTGGGCCGCGGCCATCCGTTTGCTTTATATGCAATTGAGGTGCCGGCAGTGATTTTTGATCAAGCTTCCCGTTTGCTGTAAGTGGCATGGTATCAATCTGTACATATGCCGCAGGCACCATGTAATCAGGAAGACTGGCTGCGGCAAAATGACGAAGGGTCTCTGTATCGAAACAGTCTTCTTCAGTTGTTACGATATATGCGACTAAGCGTTTGTCACCAGGCTGATCCTCTCGCATAATGACGGCAACTTGTGCAACTGCATCGTGGCGTGCCAGAACGGCTTCGATTTCTCCAAGTTCAATCCTAAACCCGCGTATTTTAATTTGGTGATCAGCTCTGCCAATGTAATCAAGTGCCCCTTCTTCTGTCCAGCGTGCGAGGTCACCTGTACGATACATCCTTGTGCCAGGTGCTCCATAAGGGTCGGCAGGGAATCGATCTGAGGTCAGGTCAGGCCTGCTTAGATAACCTCTTGCCAAGCCAGCTCCAGCTACATACATTTCACCTGTCGTCCCAGGGGGAACAGGTTGTAGGTATTCATCTAGTACGTAAACGTGTAGATCAGGAATCGGTTCGCCTATTAAGCTACTGGATTTCTTTGCGATCATGTCTCGATTGAGTATATTGTACGTAACGTGTACGGTGGTTTCTGTAATGCCGTACATGTTAATTAGCTTTGGCTTACAGTCTGGGTGACGGCTGTACCAATCTTCTAATCTGCTAAGCTCTAATGCTTCACCGCCAAAGATGACATAGCGGAGTGATAATGCTTGACCAAGTGTCTGTTGTTCCTTGTCTATCTGCATGAGCTGATAGAAGGCAGAAGGTGTTTGATTAAGCACAGTCACACCTTCCTCGACTAGAAGCTGCAGCATCTCTTCTGGAGAGCGAGAGATGGTATGAGGTACAATGACAAGTCGACCTCCATATAAAAGTGGTCCCCATATTTCCCATACTGAAAAATCAAAGGCATACGAATGAAACATTGTCCAAACATCTTCTTCATCAAAATGGAACCAATGTGCAGTAGATGTCAGAAGACGGATGACATTTTGGTGTGGGATGACCACTCCTTTTGGTTTCCCTGTAGAACCGGATGTATAAATAATATAGGCCGGATGCAGAGAAGATAGTGGCTCAATTCTGTCTATATCAGCCGGATTGTGATTTGGCGTAGTCAGCAATTGATCGCTCGTTTCTTTTTCGTCTAACAAAATCAAATCGCAATCAGCAGGGAGATGCACTGCATCTGCTTTTGTTGTGATGCTGCAAACGGGTTTTGCATCTTGTATCATGTATGCCAGCCTGTCTGCTGGATAGTCAGGATCAAGCGGAACATAGGCTGCGCCTGCTTTATGAACGGCTAATAAGCTTACGAGCATATCGATTGATCTAGGCAGGGCAAGTGCAACGAACTGTTCTGGTCCAACGCCTCTTTCTATTAATAAATGAGCAAGACGATTGGCTTTGTTGTTTAACTCTTCATAGGTAAGCTGTTGATTGCCATCCGTTACAGCCACTCGATCAGGGTATTGCTGCGCCGTTTTTTCAAATAAGGCTGGGAGACTAGGTGCTTGGTCTAACTGAGCGAATGTCTTTTTGTCAGGGAGAAATGTTTGTCGTTCTTTATCCGACAAAATGTTCACTTGACCAATCGGCAGGTGTGGGCGCTCAGCTACTTCTGTTAAAAAGCGCTTCATTCTGTCAGCGATTGCTCGAATGGTGCTTTGTTTAAATACATCTGTACTGAATTCAAACAAACCTGTTAATCCTGCTGCTGATCCAGTTTCAGTTCTTTGTTCTGTCAATTCGATGGTCAGATCAAATTTAGCTGACCCTACTGGTTTCACGTAGAGATCTGAGTCAAGTTGTGTCAGCTTCATTTCCGCCTTCGGTGTATTTTGGAAGGCAAGCATGACCTGGAACAATGGATTGCGTGATCTGGATCGGGTTGGATTTAGGATTTCGACTAGCCGTTCAAATGGCAGATCCTGATGCTCATAGGCTGCTAAGTCAACGTCTCGAACTCGCTTCAATAGCTCACTAAAGGTTGGATTACCAGCTGTATTTGTACGTAATACTAGTGTGTTCACAAACAATCCCACAATGTCGTCAAGTGCATCGTCATTCCGTCCAGCAATTGGACTGCCAATTGGGATATCTGTCCCCGCCCCAAGGCGTGTCAGTAATGCTGCAAGTGATGCTTGAAGCACCATGAACAAACTCACTTGATGCTGCTTTGCAAGCTCAAGGAGCAGCTGGTGTAAAGCGGGCTCAATCGTAAAGTCTATCGTAGCACCGTTGAAGCTTCCTTCTTGTGGACGCGGGAAGTCATAGGGAAGCTCCAGTTCTTCTGGCAGGTCATGTAAGGCACCTGTCCAATAGCTTAGTTGCTTGGCAAATAGACTATCCGTCTCTTCTTCACTGCCCAACAGCTTCTGCTGCCAAATAGCATAGTCAGCATATTGAACAGGTTCGGCTGGCAAGGAGAGTGATTTCCCTTGTATACGTGCTTCGTAAGCAGCAGCTAAGTCTCGTGTCAATGGTGCAAGTGACCAGCCGTCACCAGCGATGTGATGCAGCAATAGAAGCAGTACGGATCGATTTGCATCAAGCATGAATAAATCTGCTCGCAGTGCGGGTTCTTCTTCAATCTTAAAGCTATAGCGAATGGCTTCGTTTAACTGATTCTCAATTTGTTGATCGCTTGAAGCTGTGACATGGAGTTCAGGCTGAACACTTTTTGGATGTAAAATGACCTGTCTTGGCATGCCGTTCTTATTTGGAAAAATGGTTCTAAGGGTTTCATGTTTTTCAGTGATATCTGCCAATGCACCAATTAAAGCTTTTTGATCTAGTGTACCTGTCAGCTGAATGACAAGTGGGATATTGTAAGTTGGACTTGGCCCTTCAAGGCAATGAAGGAACCAGAGCCGTTTTTGGGCAAAGGATAACGGAATCTCATCTGGCTTGTTTTCTACCTGAAGCGGCGGCCGAATGTCCTTCGCTTTGTCAATGTGCTGCGCAAGCTCAGCAACTCGAGGTGATTCAAAAATGGTACTCATGCTTAGGTCTGCACCAAGTGTATCGCGTATACGTCTAAGCAGACGAGCGGCGAGTAAGGAATGTCCGCCTAAGTCAAAGAAACTATCATCTATGCCAATTTGAGATAGGCCAAGGGTTTCTGCAAATAAACTACATAACATGTCTTCTTGGGGCGTTCTAGGTGTACGGTCAGAACTAACTAAAGACATATTTGGTGCTGGTAATGCTTTGCGATCGATTTTGCCGTTTGGTGTAAGTGGAAGGTCTGGCAAAACGACAACAGCAGAAGGCACCATGTAATCAGGAAGTGATGCAGCCACAAACTGCCTGAGCTCTGAAGGGTGCAGAGAAGTGCCATCTGTCAGCACAACATACGCACAAAGCAGCTGTTGTCCAGGTTGATCCTCACGAACGATAACAGATGTATGCTTTATGGATTGGTGTTGCATAATCACGGTTTCGATTTCACCTAGTTCAATACGGAAGCCGCGGATTTTAATTTGATGATCGGCACGGCTGATATAATCAATTGAACCATCCTCACGCCATCTGGCTAAATCACCAGTACGATACATTCTCGTGTCTTTTGTACCGAATGGATCAGCCACAAAACGTTCAGCCGTTAAATCATATCGTCCAAGATATCCTCTGGATACTCCTTCACCTGCAATATAAAGTTCACCGATTGATCCTGCTGGGACAGGGTTTAGCCCTTCATCTAAAATGTAAATACTCGTATTCCAAATGGGTTTGCCAATTGGCGGCCCGCTATTCTCTTGATGTGCTGTGACATTTTCCATCGTAGACCAGATCGTCGTTTCTGTAGGTCCGTACAAATTGGTAATGTCGCATTGAAGAGATTGCAATGTGTGCAAAAGGGAGGCAGGGAGTGCTTCTCCTCCAACAAGAACACGCATACCTGTTATCACGTCAGGGTATTCATCTGCCAATACATGCCACAACGTTGGTGTTGCCTGCATGATTGTGACATGATGAGAACGAATCATGTCTGAAAGCTTTGCTGGCTCTTGTATGATTTCTTTTTTTGCCAATAAAAGAGCAGCCCCATGTAAGAGTGGGAGGAACATTTCTAGCCCGGAAATATCAAAGGCAATGGTCGTTACCGCTAAAAGCTGGTCTCCTTGATCTAATAAAAATGAATCTTGCATGGACAATATAAAGTTGATCACATTTCGTTTTGTTATAACAACACCCTTTGGTTTGCCTGTCGATCCTGACGTGTAGAGGATGTAAGCCGGGTGATGTGGAGAGCCTTCGTTCCAGGTCGGATTGAGATGCGGACTCCCTACGATCTCCTGATAAACAGTTGAATCATCGAGTTGAACGATGTGTGGATGGTCCAAACGGTCTGCGGTCTCTTTGACTGTGAGCAAGCACGCTGGTTTGGCATCATTTAGCATATAGGCGACACGATCGCTAGGGTAATCAGGGTCTAATGGCAGATATGCGGCTCCTGTTTTGACGACGGCCAACAGACTTACGACCATATCGATGGATCGAGGCAGAGCAATTGCGACAAATTGTTCTGGTCCGATGCCATGCCTTTTCAAATAATGAGCTAATTGATTTACCCGTTGATTTAACTCTTCGTAGGTCAAAGTGGTTCCTTCAAACTGTATTGCTTTTGCTTGTGGTGTTTTGCTGACTTGTTTTTCAAATAGTTCCCGTAAAGATTCTTTTGGTAATTCTCGTTTTGTATCATTCCAGTGCTTGAGGATGTTCTCTTTTTCTTTAGACAAAAGAAGGTTGAATTGACTGATTGTCTGATCTTGTTCTAGTCCAGTTATTTCCTCCAGCAATTGAAGAAAACGATGCTGATGAGCGTCAACTGCTTGCTCTTTGTAAACGGCAGGGTTTGCATCAAAGTCGATTTGAAATCCGTTCCCGTCCGCGCGGTCGTATATGTTGATCGATAAATCATCTACGGGTCCTGCTGAAAGATTATGTGCTTGACCAATGCTCTGATCGAACATGAGATCATAATCAAATGGCATGATATTGATCTGTGGGCCGAATAATCGTTGATTTCTTCCGATGAGTTTAAAGTCTCTCCGCATGTCTTCGTGACGATATCTTTGATGAGGCCGAATGGCTTTCAGTTCATCAGATACTTGGCGAACAAGTGCTGAGAGCGTCATTTCTGGTTTGCATGTTAAACGAAGCGGTACTAGGTTCATGACCATTCCGGGTGTTTGCAAGGCGCAAGATCCAAGGCGCATCATAACAGGCAATCCTAAAACAATATCGTGTGCACCAGTCATACGATGCATATATAGAGCGGATGCGGCAAGAATCATTTCATGCCAAGTACAACCGAAAGCTTGAGCAATTTTTTTCATTTTGCTTACCTTTTCAGCATCATAGCTAGCGGTTTTTCGGATAAAATCATCTGAAGTTCTTGGGGCAAGCTCAGCAAGGCTCACAATTTCAGGTTGATCAGCAAAGCGATTTTTCCAAAACGCTCGATCCTCTTCATACCGATTGGACTGTTGATAGGTGATCTCCTCTTGGACTACGTCATGTAAGGCTCCAAATGTTTGAGGAGGCACAGGTGTCCCTTTCGATAGGGCTGAATAGACCTCAGCAACACGGCGTGCAATGAGCGAAAAGGCGAATCCATCAATGGCAATGTGATGAATGCGCTGATACCAGATAAATCGGTCGTCAGCAAGTTGAAAAAGTACTTCACGGAATAATACATCTTTCTCTAAAGAGACTGATGTTGAAAGATCTGCATTCATCCATGCTTTAGCCGCATCAAGCGGCTGTTTTTCATATTGTAAATTGATATATTGAAATGGAATCTCTTTCTTAGATGTAAACCATTGCTTTGGACCGTCAGTATCCTCAACGAAGCGCATATACAAGGAATCTGCTTCTAAGACAGTCTTTCTAATGGCTGCTTCAAAGTGTATGGGGGCAATATAACCTTTAATATCTATATACTCAGCTGTATTGAAAATGGGATTAGATGGATCAAGCTGCTGCGCATACCATATGCCTGATTGGGCACCGGTTAGTGGGAATGAATCGACTGACTGGATCGACAAGGGTCTATACCTCCTTTACATGTAATCGATATTTGGGATAGATGGCTGTTTTTCTGGGAAAAGAAGAGTTCGCCAATGAGTGAGCGTTGGATTTGCTGCAAGCTCAACGAAATTGACTGTCATTCCTTGCTGTCTCCACTTTTCCGCTAGGCTCATCATTCTAATAGAATCAAGCCCAAGGTAGACGAGATTCTCGTCAAGCGGTATTTCATTCGGCTTGATTTCGAGATACTCAGCTACTTGGTGAAGGATGGCCTCAAAAGATAGGTCATCTTCTGCTTCCTGTCCTGTTAAACGACTAATGATTTGGTTTGTCGTTGTGGTGACCGCACAGCGTTCAGCTGCATAGGTCATTGCCATTTTGTGATGCTTAAGTGAAAAGTCAGCAACGGCATCGGCGACAAAAAAGGTTTCAATATCGAGCATGAATGCTTCTGCGGCTGTCAGCATACAGCCAATATGTGCATATACGCCAGTAATGATCAGTTGATCACGCCCGCCTTCTTGAAGAATATCTAAAAAATTGGATTTTTTGAATGCGCTATAACGCCATTTTGTCAGCATTGTATCTGCTTCAGATGGAGCAAGCTGATCAATGATTTTTGTCAATGCTTCATCATCACCAAGTCCAGGTCCCCAAAAATCTGTTAATAAGGCACGATCCTTCGGGTCTTGGTCACCAGGTTGAGCTGTATAGACGACTGGAATGCCAAGTTCATTGCATGTATTACGTAATTGTTCAATATGTTGAACTAACTCTGTGATCGGTGATGTATCTTGTTGAAATGCATTTAAAAAATATTGCTGCATGTCATGTATCAGCAGAACAGCACGTTTCGGATCCGGTATCCAGTTCACTTTATTTTCGGGTAAATCTTGTGTGCTCGGCATTGGATACGCAGGAATAGTAGGGATTGCCATGGTTTTCACTCCTCTTTTTTTATACGTTGGCAGTATGGATTGCAGCTAATTCTCTTAATGCTTTTTTACTGACTTTGCCTACACCTGTTTGTGGGAACGCATCGATCCATTCAATGCGGTCGGGAATTTTATAGGCAGCGAGCCCGCGTTCTCTTAGAAATGACTTTAATGCGTGTGGTGCTGGCTTGTTGTTTCCTTTCGCAATAACAAAGGCACATGAGCGTTCGCCAAGAAACGGATCTGGCATGGACACCATGGCGGCATCATGAATGTCAGGGTGCGCAAGTAAATGGTTCTCAACTTCTTCAGCGGCAACCTTTTCGCCACCACGATTGATTTGATCCTTGTCTCTGCCTTCTACAACAACATTTCCTTCTTTGGTTAATCGCACGATGTCACCTGTTCTGTAAAAGCCATCGGGTGTAAATGCTTTTTTGTTTTGTTCATCAGCTTTATAGTAGCCACGAATCGTATAAGGTCCTCTTGTTAAAAGATGTCCAGCCACTTCATTCGGGACGGGCTTGTCCTCATCATCTACCACTAGTACCTCATCATATTCAGACATCGGGCGTCCTTGTGTATGAATAATGACATGTTCAGGATCATTTAATCTGGTATAGTTGACCAGACCTTCTGCCATGCCAAAAACTTGCTGTAATTTACACCCAAGGGCAGGCATCACTCGTTTTGCTGCCTCAGCACTGAATTTAGCACCACCTACTTGCAAGACCTCAAGGCTGGATAAGTCATCTGATCGATGAGGAGCAGCCTCTAGCCAAATCAATGCGATAGGTGGAACGACAGCGGTAATGGTTGCTCGTTCTTTTTCAATGAGTGGAAAGACTACATCAGGGCTTGATCCAGGTGCAAGAACGACTCTTCCACCTGCGTATAACGTCCCAAGGACTCCAGGCGAGCTTAATGGATAGTTGTGTGCAACTGGAAGTGTAGCTAGATACACACTATCTTGTGTAAGCTCGCACACCTCATTGCTTTTCCAAAGACTATACATATAGTCATCATGTGTGCGAGGAATGAGCTTTGAAAGGCCTGTGCTGCCTCCAGATAACTGAAGAAACGCAATATCGCTTGCCTCTACATGAATTTGAGGATCGAGTGATGGGTCTTTGCGCAGATCATCCAAGGAAAGGAATTCCTCAGCTTCCCCTGCGACAATGACATGAGGTAATGAGGAAAGCTTTTCTTTCACTTGACGTGCGAGTGATCGATAATCAAAGCCGCCATCGATATCTGGTATGACATATGCGTCTGCTTCGGCAAACTCAATGAAATAAGTGATTTCACTGCTTCTATGAGATGGTAGCGAGAAGACGGGTAAAGCACCGATTCGAAATAAAGCGAAAATGACTTCAAAAAAAGCAGGAATGTTAGGAAGCTGAACGACAACTCGACTTCCCTTTTGAATTCCAAGCTGATGAAAACCGGCGGCAAGACTGCTGACGCGCTCATCAAGTTCTTGGTAGCTCATGTGCGTATCAGCATATGTAATTGCTGTTTTATTCCCTAACGATGCGGCGCGTTCACGAAGCATGCCGCTAAAGGTTTCCCCACGCCAACAGCCGTTTTCACGGTAGCGTTTTGCAAATTCTTCTGGCCATGTAGGTGGTTGAACAAACATGTTTTGTCATCTCCTATGTATTTTTATAACTGATGGATGCCCATCGCATGAAGCATCGTGTTGAATTTTGCAGATGTTTCGGCTAGCTCTTCTTCTGCCTTTGATCCTTTGACCACTCCTGCACCAGCAAAGAGGCGAAGGGAGTGCCCCTCAGCTTCTGCACAACGAATGGTGACAATCCAATCACCATCACCATTTGCATCTGACCAACCGATCATTCCTGTGAAAAATCCTCGATCGAAGGGTTCAATCGCTTGGATTGCTTCACGAGCATCTGCTGTAGGTGTTCCGCATACTGCGGGTGTTGGATGAAGGCTAAGCGCTAAATCAATTGAGGATACACCTGCATCTGCTAATTCACCTTTAACGACAGTAGATAAATGCCACATCGTTTCTGTTTGTATGACGGATGGTGATGCAGGCACATCTAGTGTATGACAGTAAGGAGCAAGCGCTTTAGTGACAGCATCGACAACCACTGCATGCTCGTGTAAATCCTTCGCTGAAGTAAGGAGTTCATCGTGACGACGCTGGTCTTCTACTGGATCTGAACTGCGTGGCCGAGAACCAGCAAGTGGATTGGAAATAACAGTTGAACCAGTTTTTGAAAGAAGCAGCTCAGGGCTTGCCCCAAGCAGTGTGCGCTTTTGGGAAGATTCCGGGTCAGCTACATTTGTAGCAAACGTATAGCCAGTCGTATTATGACGAGCAAGTCGTTCAAGTATTGCTTTCGTATTAATTTCTCGATTTGATTTGAGATGGAGAGATCTAGAGAGTACGATTTTGCTAAGCTCTCCTTTCTCAATTTTAGCTAACCCTTCGTTCACACCATTCATGTAGACATCTGGAGAGGGGACAGGTGTCACCTCATAGGATGGAGCTGCCATTTCCGACTCCTCATCACCTTGATGAAATTCGAGTGGATCACTAAACTGTACATGGATTGGAACACTTAAACGAACGGGTTGCGCCGGATCAAACGGAACAGCACCAGCAACAATCGGTGTTCGAATACCAGCTTGTTTGGCAGCGTCAAATACGTGAGCTACCCTTGTGGATAGTTCATTTAGCTGATTGGTTTCAATATGCTGGAAAATCCCTTCTGCCAGTATCGTACGTTTAGGGGAAGCAAGGAAAAAAGCGCCTGGCTGATAGTCTTGAATCAACTGTACTTTTTCTTCTGACGACAATAATGAATGTTTCATGAAAAGGCCTCCTTTTTGATGAAATGCTAGATTCCGAGTGTTGCGCCACCATCAATCGTGAGATTCTGCATCGTAATATGACTGGATTGCTCAGATGCAAAGAAGATTACTGCATCAGCGATGTTTTGAGGATCAGCGATTTTTTGTAAAGGAATACCGGTTTTATACGTCTCTAATGAACCTTTAATCACCTGATCTGCTCCTTGTTCATCAGACCATAAAGCCCATTGCATAGGTGTTGCGGTAGAGCCAGGAGAGACGACATTGCATCTGATTCCATAGGCTGCTAGCTCTAATCCAAGCGTTTTTGTAAAGGAAGTAGCTGCGGCTTTTGATGCGGCATAGGCAGCCATATTCATTCTAGGGATGGCACCTGCGTTAGAGCTGACGGTCACAATGACCCCTTCTGATCTTTTCATCATGTATTTGGAGACAGCTTGAGATACGTAAAAGACACCATGTGTGTTGACTGCGAAGGTTTGTTGCCAGTCATCTGCACAAAGCTGGTCAATAGAACCGATTCGAAGAATGCCTGCTACATTGACTAGTAAATAAATGGGTCCGAGCTGCTTTTCAATTTGATCGACAATGTGCTGAACAGAAGCTTGATCGGTAATGTCACCTGGATAGGCAAAGGCGCGTATGCCTTCATCATTCATTTGTTGGATGGTGCTTTGCAGCTGATCTTCATTTGCGTCAACTGCTGCAATGATCGCACCTTCTTCGGATAGTCTTTTTGCGACTGCTTGCCCAATACCTTGTCCTGCGCCTGTGATAAGGGCAATCTTTTGAGATAGACCACTATGTTTCATGTGTTCACTACCTTTCTTTCATGTCTGTGGTTGTTAAAGGATCATCATGATAGAGTGCAAAACGGAAAGCGTAATTCATCAGCACCGGTAAAACGGACGTATGTCCTTCTTCAGGGAACTCATGATAGGCCGTATGTAAGCCATATGAGGATAAAGGCAACATACGATTTGCTAGTGACTTTGCATGATCATTCATTTGACATGGATGATGTTTTTCTAGCTCACCTACACCTACAAACAGCCTTACATCCATAGGCACCTGACGTATACGGTTGGTGAATTGGTATTCTTTTTCTAGAAATAATTTTTTATTCCAGTGGATAGAAGGACTGCCCGCAATATATGTCTGATAAGCATCAGGGTGCTCAAATAGTGTGTGTAATACAAAAAGACCGCCAAGAGAATGCCCAAACAGTGTTTGACGACTCAGGTTGATCGGAAAGCGTTGCTCGATATAAGGCTTTACAGTCTTTTCTAAAAAAGAAAAGAAAGCAGAGGCCCCGCCATATGTATGGATGGAGAAGTCCTTTCTTTTGCCCCCAATGGAAGCATCAGGGCTGGTAAGAGTGAGATCATAATGCCTGAGCGGATGATAGGGCGCTTCTGTCTGATAGCCAATTCCAACAATGATGGCAGGTACGACACCTGTTTTTTCAGGTCTTCTTGACTGTAAACGAATGGCTTCGACCATTGTGCCAAAAAGTGAATTCCCATCAAGCACGTACATGACTGGAAAACCAGCCGCTGGAGGAGTAGTATTCGGTTTAAATATAAAAAGTCTGTATGGGTGCGCTGTGATATCCAGTTGCTCCGTCCCAGGTATAAAAAAAGGACGGCTTTCTCCGAAAAGTGAATCCTCAGTACTCATTCCTTCAGGGCGTTTGGACATATGTAAAAAATCTCCTTCCTCAAATTCGACCCTCATACGATGATAAAAGCAGGCTTGCGGATATTGGATGAGTGTAGTAATTGAAGAATGGTTCCTCCAAATGAAAATGATTCTCAACTATCACGCAAGCAAATCAAATGATAATGGTTATCAATTATGAAGTCAAATGTTCATTAAGTTGTGTATTTGACATTTTAATCTTAATATTCAGAAAATAACGGACTAACTCACTAACAAATGATTTGAAATAGGGAATACCGGACCTTGTCATTTAAAAAGAGGAGAAATGTCAAAAGACCTTGACTGCCTCGGAATATTTACCATTTTCTTCTGTTTGATTCAGGAATAAATATAGGTTTTTCTTCTCGAAATAATTTTGAGGAAAAATGAGTCTATAGACCCTCTTATATTTTTAGGCAAAAAGAGGAGGATTTTGCAAAAAGCTGGTGATCATATCTCACAACTTATTCAATATCATGCGTAGCTGTTTTAAAAGTGGCGAAGTATAGCATCCAAAATTCAACAATTAAAAAAGTAAGGTGTGTACCCTTACTTTTTGATCAATTGGTGTACATGTCTGTAAACACCATTAAATTAGAATCCATCTGTGACATCATATTCGTAACGGATATCGGCTTTGACATTGCTCATAGTAGATCTCGCTGTAGCTTTTGCGTTGTACTTAAAGTTCCATTTTTGAGCGACTTTTAATTCATCTTCAAGAGAAATACGGTAAGAACCGCTTGTTGCAGAAGAAAAAAGTGATGTGTACCAAATATTACTTTCACTAGCCATCAGTTTGTGTGTGACATTCCCTTGGTTGGGTGTTTGGGTACTAGTTGTCGTAATCGATTTAACTACAGCACGTTTAGGAACTGTGGAATTATTAGTTAAATCCATTGTAATGACTGAAGAATCAACTCCTAAAAAATTTAAAGAAGAATTCCCCAAGTTGGTAGAAGTCCCCGTAAAATTGAATGTCCCATTCCCAGATTTAATACGATCTTGAATGGAAACAGTAAAGTACATATTCCCTGTATATGTACCACGGGTCACTTTCACAAAATAAGTCTCTGAAGTTGATGTAACTTCACCAGTATTAGCAAAAATAAAAGGCGTTACTGAATCAGGATTAATAACTTCGGACCCTGTCCTAGAATATTTAGAATTATACACCTCGATATTCATTCCTGTATATTGCTTATTATAAGAACTTCTGACATAAACTCTTTCACCTTTATTGATCGTAAACTGATAATACGCTTCATTTTCACCTTCAGGTAAGATTGTTGTATCTGGACGACTATTTTTCCAATATCCCATTGAACTTGCTGTGTTAGGACTGTTATTCCCTGTAATAGCTGCTTCCGCAGAATTAGGTGCAAAAAAACTAGTAACAAGCACTAATACCAATGCAGGTAATAAAAAACGTTTGAAGATAGTATTTGTCATATTTTAACCCTCCTTGTAATAATTACTATATCGGATCAAAACTAACAAATTTTAACTGAATTGCCGATATATTTAATAATCACTATTTTTTTAAAAAGGAGAATCAAAATGAATATTAATACGTCATACACGGCAGGTGCTTCAAACAATCAGAACCGAATCGACTATAAAGGTCAATCAGCTATTAAAAGTACAAATGAGGTGATGACCGAAGCTGATAGACGGATGAAAATACTAGATGAAGAATACGAAAAAATAAATGAACAAAATAAACGATTCAAAGATCCTCAAGACCATATATATAATAAGTATAGAAACCCTTATTCTTCTTATTTCAGAAGTGATCTAACAAAACCGGAAAGAGAAGCTGCTTACATTATGGAAATGAGTTGGGCAAGGAATAATAAAGGAGGTCAATATGACTTTAATGACGCCATCTTCCGTAATGAAAAACGGTACGATCCTACCCAAGAAAGCGTAGAGAAAAAAATATTCAATCGGCAAAAGGTCAACGAACAATTGCAAGATTTATTCTCTAAAAACGGTATAACCATTCCTAAAAACACAAATTTAACTTTTACCATTGACCCAAATCATTTCAAATTATTGGTGAGTGGTTCAACAGACGAATCGCTGACCAAACAAATAGAAGACCTATTAAATACAACCAACAATACAAGAGAATTATTTTTCCACATCATGAAAAGCAGATCTGACGATTCTACTCAATTCACGCCTGATTCTCTTGCCAAATTCCACCTTGTTAATCAAATCAAAACGGTCACAGGCTACAATTTAAAAGATTTAAGCATTGTAAACGGTCAATTTGTAACGGATAACGGGAAGAATATTTTTGATATATACAAAGAAGAACTCCTGAAAAATCCATACACAGCAGAAAATGCACGCATTGCCGCTTCACATTATGGTGCACAGCTATTTGATCTAGCCAAAAACGGGATTGATTCAATTCCCGATTTGGTGTTATCTATTGGTTATCAAAACGGGTCTTTACAAGACATTGGGCAAAAAGAAAATTATGGAGTTAAGAAAACGATAGATTAAAAAAACGCATTCGAACATGCCATGTTGGAGCGTCGATCACATGTGTGAACTACAACAGATAAAAATCCGATACAGAAGGACTCTATAACAATTTATGTTACAGAGTCTTTTCTATTGAAATGCGTTGGTTGGCTGTTCAACGAAACATCCTCATGGTAATTTTGACTATAGTCGATGTTTTTCACTTTTTTATTGATGAAAATGTTAAAATGATGAGTAGCGTATTTTTATATGAAAGGACGGTGCTTGGCATGACGGAACTTCTCGATGACCGGCTGCCGCCGCAAAATATAGAAGCCGAGCAGGCCGTATTAGGTGCTGTTTTTTTAGAACCATCTGCGCTCACGCTCGCTTCTGAGGTATTAATTCCAGAGGATTTCTATAGAATGTCGCATCAAAAGATTTACAATGCGATGCTTGTACTTGGTGATAGAGGGGAACCGGTCGATCTTGTCACGGTGACTTCTGAACTTGCCAATACAGATTTACTAGAAGAGGTAGGCGGGATTTCGTATTTAACCGATATTGCGAACTCTGTCCCAACTGCCGCAAACATTGAATACTATGCAAAAATTGTAGAAGAGAAATCAATTTTAAGACGTCTGATCCGTACGGCGACAACCATTGCACAGGATGGGTACACGCGTGAGGATGAAGTAGAGGATCTGTTGAGTGATGCTGAAAAGACCATTATGGAAGTGGCGCAGCGTAAAAACTCAGGAGCCTTCCAAAACATTAAGGACGTTCTTGTTCAGACATATGATAATATTGAACAGCTTCATAACCGAAAAGGCGATATCACAGGGATTCCAACGGGATTCTCTGAGCTTGACCGGATGACTGCTGGATTCCAGCGAAATGACTTGATTATTGTCGCGGCTCGTCCATCAGTAGGGAAAACGGCTTTCGCATTGAACATCGCACAGAATGTTGCGACCAAAACGGACGAAAGTGTCGCCATCTTTAGTTTAGAAATGGGAGCTGAGCAGCTAGTTATGCGTATGCTTTGTGCAGAAGGGAATATCAATGCACAGAACCTAAGAACCGGTAATCTGACAGAAGAGGACTGGGGCAAGCTGACAATGGCGATGGGCTCGCTATCAAATAGTGGGATTTTCATTGATGATACACCAGGAATCAGGGTAAGTGAAATTCGCTCGAAATGCCGCCGTTTGAAGCAAGAAAACGGTCTTGGCATGATCCTGATTGACTACTTACAGCTCATTCAAGGGAGCGGACGATCAAGCGATAACCGTCAGCAAGAGGTTTCTGAAATCTCTAGGGCGTTAAAATCGCTAGCAAGGGAACTTGAAGTTCCGGTTATTGCTTTGTCTCAGCTTTCACGCGGAGTAGAGCAGCGTCAGGACAAACGTCCAATGATGTCTGATATTCGTGAATCAGGAAGTATCGAGCAGGATGCCGATATCGTGGCATTCCTTTATCGTGATGATTACTATGACAAAGAATCAGAGAATAAGAACATTATTGAAATCATCATTGCCAAACAGCGTAACGGTCCAGTTGGTACAGTATCACTGGCGTTCGTCAAAGAATATAACAAATTCGTCAATCTGGAAAGAAGGTTTGACGATGCGGGTGTTCCGCCCGGTGCTTAAAGCCCAGCTCAAGAAGCTGGGCTTTTTTTTGATGGATCTACATCGAAAGAATGATTGAAAAACGGTCGAAATGAGGAGGAGAGGGAGAGAGAGAAATCGTATACTAAAAGGAGAAAAGGAGTGATGACTGATGAAATTTCAACAGTTCGAAGCCGCTCAATTACGCATCGCACGTCCAACCGTCAACATGGAAGAGGTTGTTTCTTTTTATGAAAAAGGCTTAGGGCTCAAACGAATAGGTTCATTTGATCAGCATGAAGGATACGATGGTGTGATGCTGGGGCTTCCTCAACAGCATGTTCATTTAGAAATCACCAAACATGAAGAAGAAGAGAGCCTGCCCGTTCCGCATCCAGAACAGCTGCTTGTTTTTTATATTCCTGATGAACAGGAGTTTCAGCAGATGAAAGAGAGACTGATCTCATTTGGCGGACGGCAAGTCACCTCTACAAATCCATATTGGGAACGGGGAGGAGCAACCATTGAAGATCCAGATGGATATCGAGTTGTGCTCATGAACACAGAAGGAATTACCCCCGTTTAAAAAAGACTCCCATGCTTGGTGGGAGTCTTTTCTGTTATGAACGAAGTGTGACGCGCAGCTTCAGCTCTTTCAGCCCATACATGCCGCTGTTTGTCATCGGCATATAGGAGAGGAGCTCTAGTGACTCATATCGGTCCAATAAGGCCTTGATGGCAGTACATGCTTCCAAGCGGGCAAGTGGTGCGCCAAGACAGAAATGGATGCCGTGCCCGAAACCAATATGAGGGTTAGGGTGACGGTGTATATCAAATTCATGTGCGTTTAAAAATTGACGCTCATCCCGGTTGGCAGAAGCAAGAAACACAATCACATTGTCTCCCTTTTTCAGCACTTTTCCCCCAAGCTCTGTGTCTTCTGTGACATAGCGGACGATCGTAGGAGCGGGTGCACGAAAACGGACGGCCTCCTCCACAGCACGCGGGATGAGCTCAGGTGATTGAACGAGCGCTTCATACGCACCCGGCTGTTCTAACAAGCTGAAGATCATATTGGAGATCAGGTTGGTGGTTGTTTCGTTGCCAGCTAAAAGAAGAAGATTACAGAATGGAATTAATTCATCCGCTGACAGTTTGTCTCCATTCTCCTCCGCTTGAATAATGAGAGAAATCAAATCTTCACCGAGGTTGTGACGTTTCCTTTCAATGATGTCTGCAAAAAACGCCATCATGTCAGCCTCTCCTTGGTCCCGAATTTTCTGCCATTCAGCGACATCCTCCTCATCTTCACTTTTAGGCATACTGACGAGAATATCAGACCATTCTTTAAAGGATTGTTTATGCTCTGACGGTACACCTAAAAGCTCTGCAATGACAATGACAGGAAGCGGATAAGAGATGGCTTGCACTAGGTCAATCTCGTTTTTCCCTTCTATTTGTGCCATGAGTTCCTCCATCAATTCTTGAATACGCGGCTCCCACAATTTCATGACTCGAGGTGTAAAGGCTTTGCTCACAATGGAGCGGATTCGAGTGTGTTTGGGAGGGTCCATCATCACCATTGTTTTCATCAGTGAATGCTTCCGCTGGTCTTTAGGAGGCTGACTAGAAAAGGTATTTTTATCGATTGTTACACGTTTTGCTTCCTCATAGGTGAATACACTCCATGTTCGGCTGGCTTCGTCAAAATGAACAGGTGATGTCTGACGCATGTTGGCATACCAATCAAATGGGTTATACGGATCTTGCTTGTTTTTCCCCCTTAATAACGCTTTTTGCACGGCAGTTGGTGTAGTTGTTTCCATGATCATCACTCCTTATAGGTTGTCAGATGCTTCCTTTTTTTCATTGTGTTAGATTAAAGTTAATTCATCAGCCTTGAGGATTCAACCAACAGAAAAGCGGAATCTGTTGAAGTTCATAGGAAGGGGAGAATGGCTTGTGGCGGACTGCTACAGAGGGGATAAGCGTGCAACGGAATCGAAGCAGCAATTAAGAAAAGCGTTATTTCAGTTATTAAGAGAAAAAGAGTGGGAGAAGATTTCTGTACAGGATTTGACGAAAGTGGCGGGCATCCACCGCACCACCTTTTATCAGCATTATGAGGATAAATTTGATCTTGCCCAGCAGGTGATGGATGAGATGTTTGATGTGATGAAATGTGCCATTTTTGCTCCTGTACAAGAAGATGATGTGAAAAAAGAGCATGCGGCTTATGTGTATATTTTTCGATTTTATCAGCATTTGCAGGAACATGAAGAGGAGTATCAAATTCTTTTGAAACGAGGACGAGAGCTCAATATTCATGAAACGGTTCGTGCTTTTTTTGAAGAAAGCTTTTCTATGGGGTTAGAGGAAATCGCAGGCTCAAAGCCTCATCCACATCTCGTTCCAATCGACATGCAGCAGCAATTCGTCATTTCTGCTTATGTTGGAACAGCAGAATGGTGGTTGAGGACAGGGAGACCGTACTCACCTGATTTTATGGCAAGCTCGATGATTCATTTAATTGAAAATCAATAGAAATTAGGAACCATCAAAATAGTTGTTTTTACTCAAAATCTCCCTTTTTAAGCGCTGAAGAAGTGATTAAAGCGCTTTTTCTCATAATTAAAACGAACAAAATTTGATTTCGAGATATTAATGTTCGGATTTCACGTTGACTTTTTCGTTTTGCATTGATAAAATAAATGTGTTTGAAAGAGATAACGTTTTGAAAGGTTAACGGAGGTGCACGATATGTCTTCAGTAGTCGTAGTAGGTACGCAGTGGGGTGACGAAGGGAAAGGGAAAATTACCGATTTCCTTTCAGAAAATGCAGAGGTGATTGCCCGTTATCAAGGGGGGAACAATGCAGGTCACACGATCAAATTTGATGGAGTGACTTACAAGCTACACCTCATTCCGTCCGGTATTTTTTATCAAGAGAAAACTTGTGTCATCGGTAATGGAATGGTGGTTGATCCTAAAGCGTTGGTCACTGAGCTTGCGTATCTTCACGAACGGAATGTGAGTACAGATAACCTCAGAATCAGCAATAGAGCCCATGTGATTCTGCCTTACCATTTAAAATTGGACGAGGTGGAAGAAGAGCGGAAAGGGGCTAACAAGATCGGTACGACGAAAAAAGGAATCGGACCAGCTTATATGGACAAAGCAGCTCGTATCGGTATCCGTGTCGCAGATCTATTAGATCGTGAAGTATTTGAAGAGAAGCTTGCACGTAATCTAGAAGAGAAAAATCGTCTTTTAGAGAAAATGTACGACACAGAAGGCTTCAAGATTGAAGATATTTTAGACGAGTATTATGAATATGGCCAGCAAGTGAAAAAATATGTCGTGGACACATCTGTTGTCTTGAATGACGCACTAGATGAAGGCCGCCGTGTGCTATTTGAAGGAGCACAAGGCGTTATGCTTGATATCGATCAAGGGACATATCCATTTGTCACGTCATCTAACCCAGTGGCTGGAGGAGTGACGATTGGTTCTGGTGTAGGACCAACGAAAATTCAACATGTGGTCGGCGTGTCAAAAGCGTACACAACACGTGTTGGAGATGGCCCATTCCCGACAGAACTCCATGATGAAATTGGCGATCAAATCCGTGAGGTTGGCCGTGAATACGGTACAACAACTGGACGTCCGCGCCGTGTTGGCTGGTTTGACAGTGTCGTTGTCCGTCATGCTCGCCGTGTGAGCGGGATTACAGATCTATCTCTTAACTCAATTGATGTACTGACAGGGATTGAAACATTGAAAATCTGTGTCGCTTATAAATTGAACGGAGAAATCACAGAAGAATTTCCAGCAAGTCTAAATGAACTAGCGAAATGTGAGCCTGTCTACGAGGAAATGCCAGGATGGACAGAGGATATTACAGGCGTGAAGAATTTAAGCGAACTGCCTGAAAATGCCCGTCATTATTTAGAGCGCATTTCACAATTAACAGGTATTCCACTTTCCATTTTCTCAGTCGGACCAGATCGTTCCCAAACGAACGTTGTCCGCAGCGTGTACCGTCCATAATAATAGACTGATCAGACACCAGTAAAATTGCACATTTTACTGGTGTCTTTTTGTTTAAATATTTCTTAATTTCAGTAGAACAGGCTTCCGATCATTACCAAAATATGATAACTGTATAGGGGGAAGGAGCGTTCTAGTGAAAGAAAGAATAAGATTATTAGATATTTTACGAGGTTTTGCCATATTAGGCACATTGGGAACGAACGTCTGGTTTTTTGCGTATGCAGGGGATACCTTTGCGACAGATCAGATTGCAGATGAATATGAACATGGCAGTTTTCTAGAAAGCCTTGTTTCCATGTTCGTCTATGGGAAAATGCTCTCACTGCTCACAATCATGTTCGGTGTAGGGCTAGAGCTGAAATATCAGCAGGCCAAAAGAAAAAACATGCCTTGGCCAGGTACATATTTATGGATTCTTTTATTTTTATTTATCGAAGGCTTTGTCCATTTTGCACTTGTGATGGAATATGATGTGCTCATGAGTTACGCTGTGACCGGTTTGCTTGTGGCATTTATTGTACGAGGAGGGAGCAAGCGCATCAAAAGAGGCATGATGTTCTCTGGAGTCATTCATTTACTTGTTCTGTCCTGTCTGATGGTGTTCTCCCTCTCTGAAATGGAGACAGAATCGTATGATCAAAGCAGTGAACCGGCGCTGGAAGAGCAGCTGCCAGAGACATGGATCTCGCAGGTTCAAGAACGATTACAACACTTTTTCATGTACCGTGAAGAAGCGATCTTTATCATTCCAATGAACACATTTCTGTTTTTATTAGGTGTGCGGATGATGAGAGCCGGTGTTTTTTATGCAAACGAACGCGGGCAATCTCTACGGAAAATATTATTTCGAGTCGGTCTGTGGGTGGGTCTGCCGCTGAATGCACTTGTCTTCGTTCCGAACGAACTAGTGGAATTCGTTGTGCGCTATGCGTTTTCGCCATTCCTTTCTCTTTTCTATATCGCTGTCATTGCGAAGCTCCTGGTTCACACGGAATCATGGTTCATGTGGAATTGGTTTGAATATGTAGGGAAAATGGCACTCAGCTGTTACATCCTGCAAAATATCATCTGCTCGGTTCTTTTTTATAGCTGGGGATTGGGTCTTGGCGGACAAATCAACGCCCCTCTTATCGTATTGGCATGGCTGCTCATTTCACTTCTGCAAATTGCCATATCAGCATGTTGTCTAAAGGTTTGGAGAATGGGTCCAATGGAATATATTCGTTCGCGGGCACTTCGCCGGGTGACGATGAAGAAGGCAGCATAAAGGGGAATAGCTACAATGTTTTTTAAAAAAATGACGAAAAGAGAACAAGCGAATTCACATAAAGCAGCTGTACCAGCGTTTGTCTTTTATCTTCTCGCATTAGGAGGACATGCGCTGTACTCGTATGTTGAAGGTGACAGACCACCCGTCACTTTTGTCATTCTCATGGCGGGTCTTCTTGTGTTTTTCGCCGCAGACTGGCTATTTAACAAAAGACAATCATAAAAAAAGAGCCCTCATTACGAGGGTTCTTTCTTATTTCACGCTTTTATATTGGCCTTTTAAGTTTTTGCGGATGTACTGAATGATTTTGCGCAGTTCGTTGGCATGCGGTCTGCCAAACGGACTTGTTTGTCTTTGCTGATAGAGGACTTGGCCCTTTTCATTTAATAAGAAATAGGCAGGTTCCCCGTGCACTCCGTGATCTTCATAAGGAGAATCTTCTCCGTGATAGTGGACTTCATATGCTTTTAATGAAGTAAGGTCCTGGTCAGACATGATCGGGAAAGATAGTCCTTCTTTATCCGCAAATTCCTTCAAGTCATCAGGATGATCCGTTGAAATCGCCATTAAGTGGATATCCTTGTCTTGAAAGTATGATTGCTGCTGTTCGAGCTCTTTTAATTCTTCTACACATACTGGGCACCATGAGCCTCTAAAGAAGACGATGAGGTGCCAGCTTTGATGCTCCTCTAAATGTTTGTGAAAATCAATATGTTCACCCTGTACTGTTGGAAGTGAAAAGTTGGGCATTTTATCTCCTAATTTAAATGAACTCATACTGCTTCCTCCTTTTTCAATCACAATGTCACTTGTTTCATGTATAACCATTTTTGAGCGGTCTAAAACGTTTCTATGTGTTTGAATAGGCAGTGGTCATGAAAAGGTGAATCAGAAATGAAGGCGGTTGCAAATAGAAGGGCTTTGGCAGGAGATTTCAAATCCGACACTTTTTTTAAAAAAAATGTCGAAAAACGTATTGCCATATGTAATTACTCTATGATATTATAAATCTCGTTGTTGCAAAGGTCTCTGAAACTTGTTAGGATGCGATGTTCCAGCTTTTTTAAAGCGATTGGTTTGACGCAATACGGCTTCTTCAGATTCACTTTTCACAAACCGAGAGCCATTAGCTCAGTTGGTAGAGCATCTGACTTTTAATCAGAGGGTCGAAGGTTCGAGTCCTTCATGGCTCACCATGTATTGGCCCGTTGGTCAAGCGGTTAAGACACCGCCCTTTCACGGCGGTAACACGGGTTCGAATCCCGTACGGGTCATTGATTTACTTTAGCGTTAAGCTAATTTTTCCTCACTTGCTTGAAGGAGCACCACGATTGCTTTTTCGGGCAAGTTACTGAGGTCCGGTAGTTCAGTTGGTTAGAATGCCTGCCTGTCACGCAGGAGGTCGCGGGTTCGAGTCCCGTCCGGACCGCCATTTATACATATTCATCTTTTGATGATGGCTCGGTAGCTCAGTTGGTAGAGCAACGGACTGAAAATCCGTGTGTCGGCGGTTCGATTCCGTCCCGAGCCACTTCCAAACGCATCTGCAATCGCAGGTGCGTTTTTCTTATGAAAAGAAGGCATAAAAAGGGAGAAGCCGGACCTAGGTAGGGCCCGGCTCCATAAGAAGAAGACGTTACATCTATATAGACGATTGGTGACTGGAAAAGTTTCAATAAAAAAGGAAAAAAGCCATCAATTTTTTTGAGAGGTGACTTCCTATTCAACGTTTACTAGAAAAGAAAGCCGTTATTATTTTTATCTTTGCCACGTAAAACGTTATAATAGACAGTGAGCCTTTTTTGCTCAAATGAAAAAGGTCTGATGAGAGATGCAAAATGGAATGACATAGATGCTAAAAATGCAGGAGGAAATCACAATGGAAAAAAAGATTCTTGTCGTAGATGATGAAAAACCGATTGCTGATATATTGGAGTTTAACTTAAGAAAAGAGGGCTATGAGGTTCATTGTGCATATGACGGAAATGAAGCCCTTGAAATGGTAGAAGAAATCAAACCGGACATCATTCTGCTCGACATTATGCTGCCGAACAAAGATGGCGTTGAGGTATGCCGTGAAGTGAGAAAGAAATATGACATGCCGATTATCATGCTGACAGCAAAAGACTCTGAAATTGATAAAGTCATCGGTCTTGAGCTTGGCGCAGATGATTACGTGACGAAGCCATTTAGCACGCGCGAGCTGCTTGCCCGTGTGAAAGCGAATTTGAGAAGACAAATTGCTGCGCCGCAGACAGAGGAAGAATCTGAATCAAATGATATTGAAATTGGATCACTTGTCATTTATCCAGATGCGTATGTGGTGTCTAAGCGTGAGGAAACAATTGAATTGACGCACCGTGAGTTCGAATTGCTTCATTACTTAGCGAAACATATCGGACAAGTTATGACACGTGAGCACTTGCTGCAAACCGTATGGGGCTACGATTATTTCGGGGATGTGCGTACAGTGGACGTCACAGTCCGCCGTCTTCGTGAGAAAATTGAAGACAATCCTAGCCACCCGAGCTGGATCGTGACACGACGAGGCGTTGGCTACTATTTAAGAAACCCAGAGCAGGACTAAGATTCTTATGAGTAAAGTAGGTTTTTTTCGCTCGATTCACTTCAAATTGACCTTAATTTACGTGCTGCTGATCATTGTCGCCATGCAGATCATTGGCGTGTACTTTGTGAAGCAGCTAGAGCAGTCCTTAATTAATTCCTATGATAATTCCTTGAATCAGCGAATCTACTCGTTATCGTATTACCTAGAACAAGATTCATCGAAAAGCAAGGCAGAATTAAAAGAGGATGCTCAAAAGATATTAAACGACTTTAACAACAAAGATGAGTCTAATGAAATTTCTGAAGTCAGCTATATTGACGAAAGCAGAGAGGTCATTGCCTCTGTGAATAATGGCAGTCAGGAGATTGCCGGGAAGAAAATCACTGATCAAATCATTAGCCGTATTTTTGCGGTCGGCAAAGACTATGAAAAGAAATTCTATGACCCAGAATCCAATAAACGGGTGCGTATTTCTGCGACAGCCGTGAAAAATGAAAACCAAGAAACCGTCGGTGTAATTTATGTTGTGTCTTCGATGGAGAGCGTGTTTAACCAAATGCGAACCATTAACACCATTTTGGCTACTGGCACACTGATCGCACTTGGGACGACCGCACTGCTTGGTATCTTCATCTTTAGAACAATCACTCATCCTATTTCGGATATGAGAAAGCAAGCGATCGAGCTTGCCAAAGGGAATTTTTCCAGGAAAGTCCGAAAATATGGACATGACGAGATCGGCCAGCTTGCGACAACCTTTAACCATCTGACGAGAGAACTGGAGGAAGCGCAGCTGATGACGGAGGGTGAGCGGAAAAAGCTTTCTTCTGTCATTGCCTATATGACGGATGGCGTCATCGCCACGAATCAAAACGGTGCGATTATTCTATTAAACAGCCCCGCATTAGAGCTGTTAAATGTTTCACGTGAAACAGCTCTAGAGATGCCGATTACGTCCTTACTGGGCCTCGAGGACACGCATACATTTGAAGATTTAGTCGAAAATCAAGATTCCATGCTGATAGAAATTGAACGCGAAGATCAGCTGTCTGTTTTGCGTGTGAATTTCTCAGTCATTCAGAAAGAGCATGGGAAGATTGATGGTTTAATTGCGGTCATTTATGACGTCACAGAGCAGGAGAAAATTGATGCAGAACGCCGTGAATTCGTCGCAAACGTATCACATGAGCTACGCACACCGCTGACGACGATGCGAAGCTATCTTGAGGCACTGGCTGAAGGGGCAATTGGTGATAAAGAGCTTGCGCCAAGGTTCCTCAGTGTCACGCAAAATGAAACAGAGCGCATGATCCGGCTTGTTAATGACCTGCTGCAGCTGTCTAAGTTCGACAGCAAGGATTATCAATTCAACCGTGAGTGGACGAATTTTATCAGGTTTATCTCATTGGTCATTGATCGTTTTGAAATGACGAAAGAGCAGCATGTCGAGTTTATCCGCAATCTGCCGCAGCGTGAAATATACGTGGAAATTGATCAAGATAAAATCACACAGGTGCTCGATAATATCATTTCAAATGCCATGAAATACTCCCCAGAGGGTGGACATATCACGTTTACCGTTGATCTGGATGAGGAGAATGGCCTTGTGTTATTCAGCGTCAAAGATGAAGGGATCGGTATTCCGAAGAAGGATATGGATAAAATCTTTGAACGTTTTTATCGAGTGGATAAGGCGAGAACAAGAAAGCTTGGCGGAACCGGCCTAGGACTTGCGATTGCAAAAGAAATGGTTCAGGCTCATGGCGGAGATATTTGGGCTGACAGCATTGAAGGAAAAGGAACAACGGTGACCTTTACCCTTCCGTACAATGAAGAACAAGAGGATGATTGGGATGAAGCGTGAGACCTTTAAAACCATAATATTGACAATCCTAATTGCGATCAGTCTTGTGTTTACGTGGAATATTTGGATGTTCCAGCCCGTCATGCAGGACCAGGCAGATGCCGGCACAAAGGTCGTGGAAACGAAGAAGATTTCAAGCGACGAGCCTAGAAGTCTCATTGATGTCGTGAAGCCGCGCGAGATGTTCATCCATTCAAATGGGGAGCATTTTAAAGTCGATCAAAAGGAACTCTTTCAAAACTTCTGGAATGATGTGAGCCTTTGGGATGTCAAAGAGATTTCGGATGTGTCGGATCAATATTCTGAGCAGAGATTTAAGAATTTCTTCTATGGAAGCGGAGGACAGGGGAAGACATTGGATCTTGTGTTCAATGACTCGATTCCGATTGATATTTTCCAAGCGCTGTTTAAATGGCCGAATAAGTCCATTGAATACAACTCGTTTGATCGGATGATTGTGCCGTTCTCCCAGCAGGACAAGGCCAATAAGAAAGTCTATTTGGTTTCATACAGCAAGGAAACGGTGCTTGAGCTGACAATAGAATCCGCTAACTATCGGAATCTAATGGACAGTATCTCAGCCGCTCAAAACGAGATGCCGCGCTACGATCTCTATACATTCTCAGCGAATTCTAAACGAGATTTCCTCCTTCCGAGAAAGCAAAAGCAGCTTGAAGCGAAAATGTTCTTTATCGAAACGATTAAGACAAGCAAATTCAAGGACGCTCTGTTTACGGACCCGAGTCTTGTGGGCGAGGAGTCTAATTTAAATCGGACAGTGTACACAGATGGCACAAGCCGTCTTGAAGCCAATCAAAAAGACCACCGCATCCAATATCAGCACCGCAATATCAATTCCAGCACCGTTTTCCAAACGGGGGATTTGATCAAGCGAAGTGTGAAGTATTTCAATGATACGGGGAGCTTTACCGATGACTATCAATACTTTGGCATCAACAGCAACCAGCAGCTTTCCTTTAATATGTTTATGGATGGTCTGCCGATCGTCAACAGTACAAAGCATCCATTTGGGATGACCTCTCTTGAAGTACAGTGGGCGAATGATGACATCTTGAATTACAAGCGTCCAAACTATATTCTAGGCAACAAAGCGAGTCAGAGTGAACAGGTCAAGCTGATGAACGGGACAGAGCTGAAGGACTTAATCGTCAAGCAGACGAAATATGATGACCTGGAGAAAATTGAACAAATTTTCCCGGCCTATCAAGCTGCTTCAACCCCATCAGATCAAGATCAAGCGATGTTTGTCTGGCTGGAGCCAGTATGGTGCATGAAATATAATGGCAAAACCGTGATACTATCGCATGATTTGTTGACAGAGGGGAGCGAGAATAATGGAGTGGAATAAGACCAAAACGATCTTTATCCTAGCCTTTCTCGTTCTCGATATCTTTCTAGGTTTTCAATACTTTGAAAAACGATCAACCGATCATTTTGCGATTATCGAAAAAACGGATACGCTGGAAGAAATGAAGGCAGATGGGATCAAATATGGCAATCTATCAGATGAAGCGAAGATTGGATACCGCATTACAGCTGAAAAGAAGCAATATACGAAAAAGGATGTCGACGGATTAGCTGATCAAAAGGCGAAAAGCACATTCCCGAAAACGGACAAAGATGATCCTGTCACACTGCTTGAGATGACCTTCAATAAACCCGTTGCATTGCCAAAAAAGGATATAAAAACAGCGGCGACAAACCTCGTAAACCAGCGTTTGCTGGATGGGAAGAATTATAAGCTGTGGAGTATTGATGAAGAGACAGGGAAGATCGTCTTTTTCCAAACGTATAAAGGGAAATACATCTTCCAAGAAGGCCTTGATGACACCGAAACCATCGGGAAAATCACCTTAGATGTAAACGATCAAAACGAGGTCGTGTCGTATCAGCAGTCGATGGTGACGTCGATTAATGAAGTGAGAAAAGAAACCCTTGTCCCAGCCCTTGAAACCGTGAAGGACTTATATACACAAAACATGCTGAGCCAAAACACGACCGTGAAAAAGGTAGAACTTGGCTACTATACGCAATACCCGGGTGCAAGCACGCAGGTCATGGTGCCTGTATGGCGAGTCGAGCTTGAAGGCGTATCAGTTAGTTCAAAGAAAAAGACAGAAGAAGAATATTTGATCAATGCCATTGATGGCTCAACACTTGATCATATAGAGAAAGATGACAAATCTTCAATGGAGTGAGAGAACATGAGCTTGCAGTTCAGTGTACTAGCGAGCGGAAGTACGGGGAACGCTTTTTATTTAGAAACAGACGAGCATGCCTTTTTAGTGGATGCTGGATTAAGCGGCAAACAGATGGTCGAGCTGCTTGGTCAAATCGACCGCAAGCCTGAAGACTTGGACGGCATTTTTGTGACACACGAGCACTCAGATCATATTAAAGGGCTCGGTGTCATGGCAAGAAAGTACAAGCTCCCTGTCTATGCAAATGCGAAAACATGGAAGGCGATGGAGTCTCATATCGGGAAGATTGACACAGAGCAAAAATTCCACTTTGATATGGAAACCGTCCAATCCTTTGGTGGTCTCGATGTTGAGTCCTTTGGCGTCTCACATGATGCGGCTGAGCCCATGTTTTACGTGTTCCATTATGGCGGGCGCAAACTTGCCCTGATGACGGATACAGGCTATGTGAGTGATCGTATGAAAGGCATCATTCAGTCAGCCAATACGTTTGTATTTGAGAGCAATCATGATGTCGGTATGCTGCAAATGGGCCGATACCCGTGGAGCATTAAGCGCAGAATTCTGAGCGATGTCGGACATGTATCAAATGAAGATGCCGCTCTTGCGATGACAGATGTGATTGGAGATGCGACCTCACGCATTTATTTGGCTCACTTGAGTCAAGACAACAACATGAAGGATTTAGCCCGTATGGCGGTCCAGCAGACGCTTGAGATGAAGGGCTTTGTTGTCGGGGATGGCTTTGATTTATATGATACGGACCCGAAAAAAGCAACCCCGCTTTGCGCCGTATGATTTTTACAATCGTATGATTAAGATAAGAGCTTCTTACCAACACTATATACATCATCTATTCACTGAAAGGAAGGAAACATAGTGGATTATCGCGATGTAGAGTGGAAGCCGAGACGAAGCAGAAAAGGATATTTCCTATCTGGTCTGATCGGTGTATTGGTAGGAGCTTTTTTAATGGGATTCTTTTTCCCCTATGTGTCAGGACAGAGCGGCAGTCCCTTTGGGTGGCAGCAGAACGGAGATGAGCAATCAGCACAGGGCCCTTTAAAGACCGTCAATGTGAACGTCAATGATGCGGTCACGAAAGTCGTATCTAATATGTCGGATACGGTTGTCGGCGTCATTAATATCCAAAAGTCGAGCTTTTGGGAAGAAGGCGGGGAGGCAGGCAGCGGGTCAGGTGTGATTTATAAGAAAAAGGGTGATACCTTTTATATCGTGACCAACCACCACGTCATCAAAGGCGCCAACCAGCTTGAAGTGAGCCTTCAGGATGGGACAAGAATTGGTGCCAATCTTGTTGGAAGCGATCAGCTGATGGATTTAGCGGTTCTCACCGTCAAAAGTGATAAGATCAAGAAGACCGCCGCCTTTGGCAATTCAGATCATGTGAAGCCAGGTGAGCCAGTCATCGCCATTGGAAATCCGTTAGGGCTTGAATTCGCGGGCTCTGTCACACAAGGTGTCATTTCGGGAACGGAACGTGCGATTCCTGTAGACTCGAATGGGGACGGACAGGCGGATTGGAATGCGGAGGTACTGCAAACAGATGCCGCCATCAATCCAGGCAACAGCGGTGGTGCCTTGATCAATATGGACGGAAAAGTGATCGGCATCAACTCAATGAAGATTGCTGAATCAGAGGTAGAAGGCATCGGGCTGTCTATCCCGGCGAATCTAGTCATCCCTGTCATAGAAGATTTAGAGCACTACGGAGAGGTGAAGCGTCCGTATCTAGGCGTTGGCATGAAATCATTAGCAGATATTGCGAGCTATCACTGGCAGGAAACGTTGAAGCTGCCATCTAAAGTCACATCAGGGGTTGTCGTGATGAGTGTCGAGTCTTTGTCTCCAGCGGGAAAAGCGGGACTAAAAGAGCTGGATGTCGTCACCTCCTTTGATGGCAAGAGTGTACAGAATATCGTAGATCTTCGTAAGTATTTATATCAAAAGAAAGTCGGCGACAAGGTAAAGATGGAGTTTTACCGAAGCGGAAAGAAAAAATCAGTAGAGGTCAAACTTTCTCAAACCGACCGATTCGGCGGATGACCAGTTCCTTGATGGGACTGGTTTTTTTCGCATGCTCATCATATGATTGAGGAAAGGGGGCGGTACGAATTGGTTACACTACAACCAATGTCACAAACGGATTACGATGTATTGATGGAGAAGGCCATTCAGCGGTACGCAGAAGAAAAGGTACTCGCAGGGACATGGGAAAAGGAAGAATCACTTGCAAACGCCGAAGAACAATTTGATCGGCTGCTTCCCGAAGGTCTGCAGACAGAGCATCATGAGCTATGGAATTTCTTGAACGGGGAAGAAGCGATTGGCTGGGTTTGGCTTTGTTATAACCCGAATCACCCTCAGCAGGAAGGATTCATTTATAACTTTATTTTATTCGAAGCTTATCGAGGTAAAGGCTTTGCAAAGCAGGCCATTGCTGCATTAGAGGAGCAGGCAAAGTCATTAGGAGTGCAAAAACTCTCGCTCCATGTCTTTGCTCACAATCAAATCGCCCGTTCACTGTACGAGAAGACCGGATTTGCAGAAACCGGAATCTATATGAGTAAACCTTTATAAAAAAGAAGAAGTACCGTGCGGATCGCGTACGGTACTTTTTTATGAAGTGCTCATGGCATCCTGAGCCGTGACTCTGTATAAATCGACTTTGCATTTCACGAAAGCGCGGATGATCGATGGGACTTGGGCTTCTGAACGAATCAACAATGAGGTCTCGTCATCACTGATCACAAGATCTGTTCCGACAGTTTGTAAGTACTGCGTGAGAACAGGTTTCACCTCATCATCAATCCACGCATGCTTGAAGGTTGCACGTATGTTTGAGGATGTGATGGTTTTTTCTTGAGGATGAGTATGGGGGGACACTAATTTTCCTTCAGAAATGAATGCCGTTTTGGTACAAATACTATTTGTGAACCTTGGGCGGTCAGCCGTTAAAAAGACGGTTTTCCCTTCATGTTTTAACGTTTCAATGACCTGCTGGATGTGCAAGATCGAATCAGCATCAATATCGGCAAAAGGCTCGTCTAGTAAAATAAATTCGGGCCGATGGGCGATGGCCTGCGCCATTCCGAGCCGCTTCTTCATACCAGGTGTGAAGGTACCGACCTTTTCCTGATGATAGTGATGTAAACCGACAAATTCGAGCAGTTCTTCATAATCACTCGTTTTCTGGCGTGTCCCGGTGATTTTGGATAAGTAGGCAATATGTTCAAGTGCCGTGAGCCCTTCATATAAATCCGTATATTCAGGCAGAACACCGATATGCTGCCTCACCTTTTTTAATGAAGGCATATCCATCATCGTAAACGTACCAGAGGTTGGCCGGGAAATTCCCGTAATGATATTGAAAAACGTCGTCTTACCAGAACCCTTAGGTCCAATGAGTCCGAAGATATCGCCTTGATTGACATCAAGGGTAATGTGATCTATCGCGACTTTTGTCCGATATTTTTTTGTGAGCTCTTTTGTATGCAGCATTTAGACATCCCTCCTTTGAAATAGGAGTGCTGTTCCAATGAGTAATACAACGGTTAATGCTGTATTCATGAGTACATAGGTCAGCGGTTCACTCAAGCGTGCATAATAATAAGGCGTCATATATTGGAACCAATGAATCAATCGTTCTGAAGAAAGAACAGATATCATACTGACGATCGGGAAAAGAAAGGAAAACAACATCCCAACAAACATTGATTTCTGCGGTGTTGGAAAGAGCATGGACAAAAATAAAGTACATGAGATACCGACACTGATAAAGGTTAAGATTTTTAACGCATCAGAGAACAGAAAACGATGTGAAATCACCATATTCAGTACGTAAGTCGTCATAATGCAGCTAAGCCAAAACAGCATCAGCCCAAGATATTTTCCGATAATAATGTTCAAACGGGTTGTTTTACTGACGAGAAAACGGATGGTTTTCAAATGAATTTCTCGGCTCAAAATATCGTGAGACAATAAAAAAATAAGGAAGAAACCAAATAACGACATCACCAGTTCATTCCCAATAGAATAAGGATCCTTTGCCTGCTCCCATTTGTCCTGATGAGCAGCAATAAACGGAAGAGTTGAAACAAAAGTAGATAAAATGAAAATAATAACAATTGTTAAAATGGATTTTGTGCTTTTGAAGAGCTGCTTAAACTCATTCATACAGATGGTCCACACACGCTGTACCTCCCTTCATCTTTATTATACCGCTAGAAAGAAAAGACACCATATCTCGCTCTTTAACATTTGTTTAAATTTTATAAAAAGAAGACTCTTCCAGCATCAGTTGACTCACTTTTGAAAATGTTCAGAAAAATATCTTGATTTATCAAAAAACATCATGTATGATAGCTTTAATTCAAGATAGTTAAACAGGCAATGACGAGAGAAAGTACAATCATCAATTTTTCCACAGAGAGCTTCGGCAGCTGAAAAGAAGCAAAAATAATGATTCGAAAAATGGTCTCTGAGCCTCGTGCTGAACATATCTATGATATTAGTAGGACACGACGAGAGTTGGTACTCGTTATCAAAACCACAGTATATGAGCCAGATTGGAGCTTTGTACTTGTAGAGGCTGTTTAGCGCGAGCAAACAGTAAATAAAGGTGGTACCACGAGACAAATACCTCGTCCTTATGATTCAAAGATAAGGATGGGGTATTTTTTATTGTCCACTTTTTTCATACAAATGTTCAAATGTTCCACGTGAAACACCACATCCATTTTTTCAAATGAAAGGGAGATTGACATGAGTGAACATGCATTGGTTTTACAATCAGATTTCGGCATTGATGATGGAGCAGTCAGCGCAATGTACGGAGTGGCAAATACGGTGAGCAGCAGGATCCGCCTTTTTGATTTAACACACAATATACCGCAGTATGACATTTGGGAGGCATCTTACCGCCTGCTCCAAACCGTCACATACTGGCCGGAAGAGACGGTATTCGTTTCCGTTGTTGACCCAGGCGTTGGGTCAGAAAGAAAGAGTCTTGTCGTCAAAACCACCAGCTCGCACTATATCATTACCCCAGATAACGGGACACTCACGCACGTCGCGCAGGATATTGGCATTGTGGAAGCCCGTTATTTAGATGAAACCATTAACCGGCTGCCGAAGTCGGGAAAATCACATACATTCCATGGGAGAGACATTTACGCGTATACAGGGGCGAGAATCGCTTCAGGTGTGATTTCTTTTGAAGAGGTTGGGCCAAAGGCGAATATTGATGATATTATTCACCTTCCAGTCGTACAGGCTTATGCGAAAGAAGAAGTCATCACAGGAACGATTGATATTTTAGATGTGAGGTTCGGAAACCTTTGGACAAACATTCATCACACGTTATTTGAACAGCTTTCAATTAATTACGGCGATGCAATAGAAGTTACCATTGCCAACGGGCCGAAAAATGTGTATAAAAATATCATGACCTATGGACGATCTTTTGCCGATTTAAAGGTAGGCGAACCACTCGTATATGTCAATTCACTCGATCATTTAGGCGTGGCGATCAATCAAGGGTCATTTGCAAAGGCTTATAACATCGGTACAGGCACAGGCTGGCGTCTTTCGATTCGCAAAGCTCCGCGCATTATATACGAATAAGAGGAGGAAACATCATGGCAGGTAAACAACTTTCAACGAAAACTGTCGTTGCCATCGGAATTGGCGCAGCCGTCTTTGTCATTTTAGGACGCTTCGTCTCCATTCCAACTGGGATTCCGAATACACAAATTGAGACATCGTACGCATTCCTTGCATTAATGGCTGTGCTTTTTGGTCCTGTTGCAGGCGCACTGATTGGGTTTATTGGTCATCTCATTAAAGATGCCACCACATTCGGCCCTTGGTGGAGCTGGATTATCGTTTCAGGTGTTGTTGGGTTATTGATTGGCTTCATTTCTAACCGTTTAAAAGTAGAAGAGGGCGACTTTGGCTGGAAGAAGATCACGCTTTTCAACGCCGTACAAGCAGGTGCGCAGGCATTAGGCTGGTTTGTCATTGCTCCTGTACTCGACATTGTGATCTATGCAGAACCTGCGAACAAAGTATTTGTTCAAGGCATCGTGGCAGGGATCTCGAACATCATCACAGTCGGTGTACTAGGAACCATCATCATTGCGGCTTATGCGAAAACGAGAAGCAAAAGCGGCAGTCTATCGAAAGAAACATCATGAAGCAAGGTGGAACACATAAATGAAGAAACCGATGATTCAATTCGAACATTTCGGATTCAAGTATCGCAGTCAGGCAGAACCGACATTGAAAGATATCAACCTGACCATCTATGAAGGGGAAAAAGTCCTCATCGCAGGCCCGTCTGGATCGGGAAAAAGCACGCTAGCCCATTGTATCAATGGGCTAGTTCCTGCGTCTTATAAAGGTTCTATGGAAGGAAGTCTTCACATCGGCGGGAAAAATGCAGAGAAAGAGAACATTTTCTCCCTTTCACAGCTCGTCGGAACGGTGCTGCAGGACCCTGATGGACAATTTATCGGGCTGACCGTTGGAGAAGACATCGCGTTTGCTCTTGAAAATGATCAAGTCACACGCGAAGAAATGAAAACACGTGTCGAAGAAGCGGCAAGATTAACAGAGGTAGACGGCAAGCTGGCATCGTCCGTGCATGAGCTGTCAGGCGGTCAAAAACAACGTGTCGCCATTGCGGGCGTACTTGTCAACGATGTCGACATTTTGCTGTTTGATGAACCACTTGCAAGCCTTGATCCGTCTACAGGCAAAGAAGTGATCGATCTTATTGATCGACTGCAAAAAGAAACGAAAAAAACGGTCGTGATGGTCGAGCACCGGTTAGAGGACGTCCTCTTCCGTCATGTCGACCGCATCATCGTCGTCAATGACGGCACGATTGCAGCGGATATGACACCAGATGAATTGCTCGCCTCAAATGTATTAGAAGCGGCATATTTGCGCGAGCCTTTATATGTAAAGGCCATGAAATATGCAGGCATTCCAGTTACACCGGGAGATCAGATAGCTAATTTACAGCATCTCACCTTAAATGACGAGGAAAAAGAGAAAATCGAGCAGTGGATGGAAGCGTCTGAGCCGTCAGTAGAGCAGATTACAGCGCAGGATTTACTAGAGGTGCGTGAGCTGAGCTTTGACTATCCGACAAGACCAAACACGCTGAGCAACATCTCCTTTACCGTCAAAAAAGGAGAAATGATCAGCATCGCAGGAGCCAATGGCGCAGGCAAGACGACACTATCCAAGGTGCTCTGCGCGTTTGAAAAGCCAACGAAAGGGACAATTCATCTGAATGGCGATGACATCACAGGAGACACAATCAAACAGCGTTCTGAACGAATCGGCGTTGTCATGCAAAACCCAAATCAAATGATTTCAAAACAAATGATCTTTGATGAAGTCGCACTCGGTCTCGTTTTAAGAGGCGTAAAGGAAGACGACATCAAAGAACGGGTGGAGCGGGTTCTAAAAGTATGCGGCTTATATCCATTTCGGAACTGGCCGATTTCAGCCCTCAGCTTCGGACAGAAAAAACGCGTCACCATCGCATCAATTCTTGTATTAGAGCCAGAAATCATCATTTTAGATGAGCCAACCGCCGGACAGGATTTTAGACATTACACAGAGATGATGACGTTTTTAGAGCAATTAAATCAGCAGGGTGTCACGATCTTCATGATCACCCATGATATGCATTTGATGCTCGAATACACGACAAGAACCATTGTCATTTCAGATGGAGAAAAAATCGCAGATGATACCCCAGCCAAAGTGCTGACAGATCAGCTGCTTGTCCAAAAGGCGAGCTTAAAGGAAACGTCGCTGTATGAACTGGCGCTGAAAGCAGACTGGCCGAATCCAAATGAACTCGTGGATCGCTTCATTGAGGTTGACAGAAAGGAACGAATGACATGGCTGTAGACATGCTGTCCTATATCGATCGCCCGTCGCCGATTCATCGGCTGACAGGGGCAACCAAACTCATTTGCTTTATCCTCTGGTCATCCGCAGCGATGCTCACGTATGATACAGGCATTTTAGTCTTTATGCTAGCCGCCAGTATCGTATTCTTTCAGCTATCGAACGTGCGATTTCGTGATATTTCCTTCGTGGTGATTGTCCTGGCGATTTTCCTAGTCATCAACAACATCGCCATTTACATTTTTGCGCCCCAGCAAGGAGTCGCCATCTACGGAGCAAAGCATGAGCTGTTTCATATTGCAGGCTGGTACAACGTCACACTGGAACAGCTTTTCTATCAATTGAATATTACGCTGAAATATGTGACCGTCATGCCAGCAGCGCTTTTGTTTATCGTCACAACGAATCCAAGTGAATTTGCCTCATCGCTCAGCCGAATCGGGGTCAGCTACCGGATTTCCTATGCTGTCGCGATTGCCTTACGCTATATTCCAGATATTCAGCGGGATTTTCGAACGATAGCGATTTCTCAGCAAGCAAGAGGAATTGATTTATCGAAGAATGAAAAACTGGGGAAACGGATTAAAAATGCGCTGTCGATTGTGATGCCGCTCATTTTCTCCAGCTTGGAGCGGATTGAAACGATCAGCAATGCGATGGAGCTGCGCGGATTTGGAAAGCATAAAAAGCGCACATGGTTCACGGCGAAAGACTTTCAAAAAGCAGATTATGCTGCGTTATTGTTTGTTGGTGTGGTACTCATCGTGTCGCTAGTGATTACATTTGTTAGAGGAACAAGATTTTATAATCCATTTTTATAGAAAGAAGCCTTCACAGAAGTGGAGGCTTCTTTGTTTGGTTTGTGGATAAAAGGTGTGGGAAATGGCAAAAGACTATTAACATGTGAATAAATCGGTTATATTGAACAATGAGCGAAACACTTGTGAATAACCAGACAACATATTGGAGGAATAAGAAACTTATGAACAAAACATTATATGCTTGTGCAGAACACATAGAAACCGTATTAGACATGTACATAGATGATCACGAACAGCCACCAGAATTCAGAAAAATCGAACATACACACAGTTTATCCACAACCTGTGAATTGTGCGATGAACCTGCAATATATATAGTGGGGAACGAATGATCGGACACAAAATACACAAATTTTATCCACAATTGTTGATAACTTATATGAATAACTTGTTCTTAAGGTGGGGATGACCTGTGAATATATCAATTATCACAGTAGGAAAATTAAAAGAGAAATATTTAAAACAAGGCATAGCGGAATACACAAAGCGATTACAAGCCTATGCGAAAATCGACATCATTGAGCTCGCAGACGAAAAAGCACCCGAACACCTCAGCGATCAAGACATGAAAATCATCAAAGACAAAGAAGGCGAACGCATCCTAAGCAAAATCAACCCAGACGCCCACGTCATCGCCCTCGCCATCGAAGGAAAAATGAAAAGTTCCGAAGAATTAGCCGATACAATAGATAAGCTGGCAACATACGGAAAAAGCAAGGTATGTTTCGTCATAGGCGGATCCCTCGGATTAAGCGACGCCGTCATGCAGCGTGCGAATGAGAAACTGTCGTTTTCGAAAATGACGTTCCCGCATCAGTTGATGAGATTGGTGCTGGTGGAGCAGATTTATCGAGCGTTTCGGATTGTGCGGGGGGAGCCTTATCATAAGTAAGTAGGAATTAAATTCCTATATTAACTATATTTATTAGTACTTAAATAATTAAAAAGAGGGAATGTTATTTGGAAAAAGTTAAAGCAGAATTAAAAGCAGATTTAATTTATTTTGTGAAAAAAAGGGGTTTCTCTATAAGTGGAAATGCCCTAAATATTTTAATGAATGCTGAAGAAATTTGCTATAAAAGAAATATGGCTTTTTTTCCTTCAGATTTGTTATTACCATTAATCACAATGTACGCCGATTTTGCAGAAATAATTGATAAGTATGGTGGTAACTCTATATTAGCAATTAAAGATATTAAGAGAACATTAGATAATGATAGTAATTTTAAAGTGCGTGATCCTTATTTTGTTGATAATTACTCTGTAAAAGAAAATAGTAATTACCGATACCTAATAATAGACAAATGTATAAAAAATGCTAATAACAATAATCGTTCCGAAATAAGCGAGGCTGAAATTATTTTATCAGTTCTGGATCTTCATGAAGAGGAGTTTCCCGTATTAACTAATGGAACAATTGAGGATATTAAGTTCCATACACCATTTATTACATTATCACATATAATTATAGAAAACAGTGAAAATTTGTGGGTAAAATTTGATGATATTAGATGGGAATTATCAAATTCCAATAAAAGAAATTATGATATTGCTTTATCATTTGCAGGAGAGGATAGGAAAATAGCTGAGGATATAGCAGAATTTTTAACTAATTCAGGTAAGAGAGTATTCTATGATAATTTCGAAAAATCTAATTTATGGGGAAAAGATTTGTATGCTTATTTAAGTGAGATTTACGGAGAAAGGGCAAAATATTGTTTAATGATAGTTTCAAAAAGTTATGCAAAAGAGCACTGGCCAAACTTCGAACGACAAGCAGCTCAGGCAAAAGCATTGAAGGAAAATCAAGAGTATATTTTACCTTTAAGGCTTGATGATACAGAGGTTCCAGGTCTTTTACCTACAACGGGATATATTGATTTTAGAAACACAACTACAAGTGAAGTTGTTAATTTGATTATAAAGAAAATATCGGACAATTCAATTTAAGCGATAAATTTGGTTTATTGAAATTTGTTACTGTAAAGTTGAGTTTTATATTTTTTAGCTTCCTTATTATTAGTAAATAAATTAGGAGATAGTTTATTATGAGTATATCTATAGCAATGTTTGAAAAAGCAGTATTAAAAGAACTTCGTAATAATAACTTAGCTATTTTTGCCGGAGCAGGACTTTCGAGGGGATCAGGTTTTGTTGATTGGCGAGGATTGCTTAGTGATGTTGCTTCTGAATTAGACTTGGATATTAATAAAGAATTTGATTTAGTTTCAGTAGCTCAATATCATTTTAATGCAAATGGTAGACAAACTATCAATGAGGCGATTGTAGAAGAGTTTCAAAGAACGGCAGAAAGAAATGTAAATATGGATATTTTATCTCGACTACCTATTCATACTTATTGGACTACAAACTATGATTCGATTATTGAAGATACTTTGGGTGATAAAGGAAAAACAGTAGATAAAAAAATTAGCCAAAGTCAGATGAAAAATTATAAGCCTAACCGGGATGTTGTTGTTTATAAAATGCATGGTGATAAGGAATTTCCAGATGATGCTGTTATAACGAGAGATGATTATGAAAAATATGACAGTGAAAGAACTTTATTTACCACACAACTTAAAGGTGAACTTATATCTAAAACTTTTATATTTATAGGTTTTAGCTTTGAAGACCCAAATCTAGAACAAATTTTAAGTAAAATTCGTGTAGACTTACTAGGAAACAGTCCTAAAAATCATTACTGCTTCTTTAGAAGAGTTAATAGGTCGGATAGTCGATACAAAAATCCCGATGGTTCCATTAATGAGGAAGAATTTAATTACGACAGGGTTAAGCAAGATTTGAAAATCAGAGACCTTAAAAGATATGGTATTAATTCAGTTCTTATTGAAGAGTACACAGATATTACAAATATATTAATCAATATTGAAAAAAAGTTTAAAGTAAATAAAGTATTTATTTCTGGTAGCGCCGAAAATTATGGGAATTACTCTGTCGAGGAAGCTAAAGGCTTATTACATAATCTTTCTAAGTCTCTTGTTGCTAATAACCACCATATTATATCGGGGTTCGGCTTGGGAGTAGGCAGTTATGTAATAAATGGTGCACTTGAAGAAATATTTGAGAATAAGGGAAAGAAAATTAATGAATATCTAACATTACGTCCATTTCCTAAATCAGCTTCGGGAGAAAAGTCGCTAAAAGAGCTTTGGACGGAGTATAGAAAAGAAATGATAGACGATGCGGGTGTGATGATTTTCTTATTTGGTAATAAGTTAGTGGATGGTGAAGTAGTTCATGCAAATGGAATGTTAGAAGAATTCCACATTGCAAGAGATACTGGAAAATACATTATACCTATCAGTTCAACAGGTTATGTAACAGAAGCGATTTATAAAGAAGTAAAAAGCGACCTAAAAAGGTATTGGTACTTACAGGATTCGTTAGATGTATTGGAGAAAGAGACCAATCCGAAAAATGTTATTGACGAGGTAATTGCAATAATTGAAAGAATCAGGAAGCGGGTATAATGGCGAGAAAGGTGTTTTTTAGTCTTCATTACGAAAGAGATGCATGGAGAGCTGGGCAGGTTAGAAACTCTAACATAACCCAAGCAATTAAGGGCTATTTGGATGCAGCAGAATGGGAAGAAGTAAAAAGAAAAGGTGATAAAGCAATTAGTGGCTGGATAGACGAACAGTTAAAAGGTACTTCTGTTACTGTAGTACTTATTGGAAAAGAGACATCAAATAGAAAATGGGTAAATTATGAAATTGAAAAGAGTATTGAAAAGGGTAATGGTTTGTTAGGAATTTACATTCACCGCTTAAAAAATCAAGATGGAGAAAAGGATACTAAAGGAGATAATCCTCTAGATAATTATTATATAACTGTTGATGGGAAACAAAAGAAAGCTTCAACTGTATTTAATACTTACTATTGGGATTTGGACAAGGGTTACGAAAATTTTTCTGATTGGATTGAAGAAGCTGCAGATATTGCAGGTAGATAACCTAATTATTAATTTAGGTATGTAAAAACTGAAACTTAAGTTTACACCATCAACCTGATGGTGTTTTTCTTTTTAGTAAAAGGCTTTTCAATAATGTTGGAGATGTATTTGGCTATGTTTAATATCAAGAAACCTCATTTAGATACATCACGGTGAGCCTTATCATAAGTGAATGGGGTTTTTGCGCATAAATATTAGTTACCATTTAATTTTAAAAAAACTAATTAAACCCAATCTAAAAAGGGTGAACATGGTTCATCCCTTTTTAAAATTAATCAAATAATTCTAATGATGGGGTTAAACAGAACTTTAAATCATTAGTTTCTTTTAACCCAATTTGATGATTAATCATTAAATCAACTAATTGATTCCCATCAATAAGTATGATCCAGCGTTCTTCACTTTTTAATTTTGCCTTATTCGTATAACTAGAGGTAGTGACGAAGTAAGCACCAGTGTTATGTTTTTGGCTCCATGCTCCAATAAAATCCCGAATATCTTGTTCACCTACTAGATTATTTTCTAAATATCTTTTAATTTGAACGAGTATTTCTCCTTGTTTGAGTAAGGTTCTATATAGTAGACCATCAATACCATCATCGCCACTTTTTTTAGTAACTTCACCGTAGGGTGCCTCATTTACTTGTACTAATACCTGTATTACTAACGACTCGAAATTATAGGGATTCATATTCATTAGTAATGACTTAAGATATTTTCTTAAATGAATTGAATACTCATCATAAGCTTTAATTAACGAATTGAGTGCCTCGTAATGTGTACTTGCGAATGGGGCCTCTAGTGATTGCAACTTCCCTGAAGTTTCCTTTGGAAGCTGATTATTCCAAAAATCATTGATGTTTGAATCTGGATTAATCATTAATTCCCTACCGTAATCTGTTAATAGAAGTAAATCTCCGTTTAACTAACCCCTTTAATATATTAAGCTGAAAAAGTAATTAAGTTAATAATTACGTTCATTAAATAACTAATTATGGATAAAAATATTGAATTTTCCATTACGATAAGTTATCATATATTTGAAGTTAAGTGATTCTTAAGTCATGAATAGGAGGTTTTATATATAAGAATAAAAATTTACACGTTTATAATTAGTATAATAGTGTTAGTTTTCTTAATTGTTTTTTTTGTATTTAATAACTTAAACAATACGAATAAAGAGAGTGAGAAAGCTAACTTCAGTGAAGACATAAAAGTCCAATGGAATATTAAGTTGCTTGATCCATATATGATGAACAGTGGAAGAAGCGAAGGAAGAACTAAAGTTAAAATAGCTATCTTAGACAGTGGTATTAATCAACAACATCAGGATTTAAAAGGTATTGTTAAAAAGGAATATAATGCTGTTACTCCAAAAAGACCTGTCACCGATGATTTTGGTCATGGCACTGCCGTGGCAGGAATCATTGGAGCAAGACAATCTAATAAAGGTATAACAAGTTACAATCATTCAGGTGTGGAGCTTTATGATGTTAAGGTTTTAAATCAACAAGGTAAAGGAGATGTTGAATCTTTAATAAAGGGTATTGAATGGAGCATAAAAGAAGGTGTACATATAATCAATATCAGTTCAGGTGTAGTTACTAATAAAGCTAAATTAAAGTCATCCATTGATAAAGCAGTGTCACATGGAATAATTATAGTAGCTGCAGCAGGAAATACATATGGAACTGGTGTAGAGTATCCAGCGAAATACACAAATGTGATATCAGTTAATTCTATTAAAAAAAATCTTAAAAGGCCAAGCTCAGCGGCAAGAGGAAAGATAGATTATATTGCACCAGGAGTTGATATACTCTCTACTAATCATAGGGGGGAATATAGTTTGTTTACTGGAACCTCCTTTGCAGCCGCACATGTTACTGGTGTAACTTCACTGTATGTTCAGGATTACTTGAGTAAATCTAAGAAGTTAAATGTTGATGAACTTATGAAAAAGTTGAAACAAGAATCCCGAAAAGTTCAATCTTTAAATGATGATGAGCAAGGGAACGGATTATTAATCTATAATCATAAAGGAGCCTAAAATGAATTATAAAAAAATAATAACTATATTAATAGTGACTGCGATGGTAATTGTAAATTTACCAATAAATCAAGCCGAAGCAATTAGTGAAAGTAATGAAGTAAATAATCAATTGTTAGAAAATCAGTTTGATGAGATTAAGCAGGAAGTCTATGATGAATTAAATATTGATTATACTGATGAATTGGATATTAATTTAATTGACTTAGAAGAAGAATCACTTCATATTGAAACTACCTTTAACTCAGAAGATCTTGAAGTTAAGGGTGACCTTGAAATGAGCTTAGAAACGGAAGAAATGAACTTTACGTCATCTATTATTGATGAAAATGGTAAACTTATTAACAAAGAATATGACATTGCCGTTGAAGAGGCGGATAATGAAACGTTTAAAGCTACCTTAACAGATAAAGACTCTGGTGAAAAATACACTGTTAATTCTGAAGAAATTGAGGCTTCTATTTTACCAGCTATTATTAGGTGTGATTATCAGAACTTCTGCTAAGATTGCTTTTAAGATGTATACAAGAAGTCAAATTTTAAGAGCTGTTACTGCAGTTACGTTTAAATCTGTGCAGCTACAAAAGAAATTTAAACATGCTGTTGATTTTGGTGTAAAAGGATCTTATAGCAAGGCAAATGCAAAAAAATTTGAAACAGCTCTAAGAAACCACGTAAGTCGTTCAAGTCATGTATATAGAACAAAGCATAGTGGACAATCAGGTTACGTTATGATGCATTTAAGGGGGAATAAAGCTGCATTTTTCAAGCAGAACGGTGAATTTATTACTGGTTATAAGCTCTCAACGAAACAAAAAAATAACTATATTAGAATCGGTGAGTTAATAGTTAAGAGGTGATTAATAATGGGTATAGGTGGATCTGTAAATGTTGGTGTTGTTTTTCGTGAAAATGATCATATTCAAATGTTTCAGTCTTTCGTAAATTCCTTAAAAAAAAGGGACGTGTCCTTTAAAAAAGTAAAGTATAGTATAGATACAGATGGAGAAAATTGGATTGAACAAAGTATAAGTAAAAATATCATCGAAGATTCATATTTGTCTGGTCACTATACAGAATTTGAAGTATTAAATCTATTAAATAGCTCTAAACCAGTAAGATTAACAATTCATATAGAAGATGGATACTTTGGTTTCTTACTAGATTTTAACTGGGAAGAAGTAGCCTCTCAAGAAGTATTTATTCTTCAAAATCAAATGCTACAGTTTTTAATCGAACTTTATCAGGATCTCTCTTATCATCATGCGTTCATTGGCCATGAAATTGAAGTTGATGTCCATCCAGATGACTTTGAAGGTTTCATTGGAGAAGCTGATTATCCAGTTGGGATTATTGGTAAAGGACATAGATTAGCTATTTATTATGGTTCTGTTGGAATGGATGGTTTATCTGCTCAAAAAAAGAGAACAGAATTAGTTAATTTATAGATCAAGCAAGCGTCATTCAATTCTATTGAATGGCGCTTTATTTATTTAATGGCGTAATAAAACCATCTAAGAAAGGCTATTATAAAAAAATTTTGAAATATGTTTAGTTGATATTTTGCTGCTTCATATTAACTACAATATGGAATTGAGTTACACTGGAAAAGTATGTTATTATTTAATATTAAAGACTCAAAGACTATTCAAAAGTATAATTGTCGATATTTAAATATGCTCGATAACAGGAGATATAGCATGAATAAAAAGGAAGATATTCTAAATGCATGGATTACAATAGAGCAGTTAGCAGAAGGTTCAATTAATAAAAGTGGCAAATTATTAAAGACATTTCATCGTATTGAAAAAGATTGGCAACAATTCTTTATGAATTTTTTATCTCATCAAAAACAACAAAATAATATGTTAGATAAAGCCTTTAAAAAGTCTGGAATCGTATTTTACTTTGGTATTTTCAATTTCCAAGAAGTTGTTGATATTTTGAGAGAAAAATATAATATTGAGAAAACTTATGAGGAAATAAGTAATTCGGAAAAATTTACTTTCGCTTTATATTTTGATCATCAACTCAACCTAGTGGCTGATAAATTATTTTTAACAATGAGCGGTTATATCCGCGAACATGGCCATTTACCTGATGATTTCTTAAAAGTTGAAACTTTATTTAGAGAAGAATTAGATCGAAAATTTGAAGAGGGTTTTCATAATGTGTTTTCTGAACTTATACAAAAGTATCATGTGTCAATAGATAATTTCCGTTATAAATTCATACGACATCTGGATAATGAGGATATTAATCTACATTCCTTCTTTATTGAAGATTTAAAAATGGCAAAGTTAATTGATACTGAAAATATAAACAGATATTTTAACGGGTTTACTGGAAATAGAAGAAATCTAGACAGTCATAAAGAGTCTGAACATTTTAACGCTTATATTTTTGAGGAAATTGCTTTAAAACCAAAATATTATCCGTTAGGACGTTTTCCATCAAACCCTGATTATGCACTCTATTTTATGCAACAAGCAGCTGTCAATTTAGCTTTAAACGACAAAAACGATATCCGAAGTATTAACGGCCCACCAGGAACAGGCAAGACAACATTGTTGAAGGATATTTTTGCTGATTTAGTCGTACAACAGGCACTAGCTATTTCAAATCTTTCTAATAAAGTGATTCAAGGCAGTCTGACCTATTGGCAAAATGCTAAACTTGGCGTTTTACCACGATCTATTTCTGATAAAAATATTATTGTGGCAAGTTCAAATAATGGAGCAGTCCAAAATATCGTTAATGAATTACCGGTGAAAGAAGAGATTCCAAAATGTTTTCAAGATCAATTAGAGAAAGCAAATTATTTCAAAGATATTTCTAATTCTCAATTAACAGGAGAAGGATTTGGGAAAGATCGATACATTATAAGTGAACTGCTCAATGATAAAAATTGGGGTGTTTTTTCATTAGAAGGTGGAAATTCAATCAACATGAATAAATTGCTTCTCAATATAGAGGCAATTGAAAAAGATTTAGAGGAAGATGATCAATCGAATACTGGAGTATATCAGGAATTCAAACGGCTTTATAATAAATTAAAAGTTGAAAGAGATAAAGTAGAAAAATATAGCCAAAAATTATATAAAATACGAAAACTAAATATCAATTATATAAATCAAGTTAAAGAATTTGAAAATGAGAAAAAAGAAAAACATAAAGTTTTGACTAGTAATGAAAAAGAAGCAAAAGTTGAATTAGAGAGACTTAGAGAAGAGGAATTAAAATTTCAAAAAGTTTTATCTAATGTTTCTGTTGAACTTGAAAATTTATCAAGGGCAGAAGTACAAGCTGAACGAAATTATCATGTTCTTACTTCACAAAAGCCTAGTTTTTTATGGTTTCAGAAAATATTTAATAAATCTAAAGTCGAACATTATTTCAAAAAGCTAAGCAGCGTGAATGAACACTTAAATGATCTAACTCAACAAAAAACAACACTTACAAATGATTATAGACAGCTTGAAAATCATCTAGCGAAAAATGCTGTTAAAAAAGAGCATACTCAAAAACAAATGATGGAAAGAAAATCTACCTTTGAACGATGGGTGAATGCTAAGGATAATGATCTGGGAAAAATGAAAAAAGAAATTGATGCATTTGAAAAGAACAAATCACAAAGTGAAATTAAGGAAATAGACTTTTCTCTATCATACGAAGAACTCCAAAAGTCTAATCCTTGGTTTACAAAGGAGTTTCGTATTTTACAATCAGAATTATTTATTTCGGCATTAAAAGTGAGAAAGCAATTCCTCTCTGAGAATGTAAGAAATTTAAGGGCAGCAAGGATTATCTGGAATAAACAATCAAATTACATTGCGAAAGAGAATGGCCATGAGTTAATTTCAGAAGCATGGCAATGGATCAATTTCGCTGTGCCAGTTATTAGTACTACTTTTGCAAGTTTTGGTCGAATGTTTAAAAACCTCAAGGAAAATTCAATAGGCAACTTATTCATTGACGAGGCTGGTCAAGCATTACCGCAGGCTAGTGTAGGAGCAATTTTTAGAAGTAAAAAAGTAATGGTTGTAGGGGACCCCTCACAAATAAAGCCTGTATTAAATTTAGATCCAAATGTTTTAACTTTGATTGGAAGACACTATAATGTAGACGAAAAATTTGTATCTGCTAATGCATCCACTCAAACAATAGTAGATGATACTAGTCAGTATGGATTCCAAAAAAACGAAGACGAATGGATTGGTATTCCACTGTGGGTACATAGACGTTCAAACTATCCAATGTTCACGATTTCTAATGAAATTTCTTATGATGGTTTAATGGTACAAGGTAAAAATGAAGATGAGGTGCAAGGGACATCAGAGTGGCTTCATTGTGTTGGAAAGGCGAATGACAAATATGTTAAAGAACAAGCTGAGTTACTAAAAAACCAAATTACTAAGCAATTACAAGCAAATACAGATTTAGCTGATGATATCTATGTAATATCTCCCTTTAGAAATGTTGCTTATCAAATTACAAGAGTTTTAGATGAAATTTGCTTTACTAAACGAAAAGACGGTAAACCAACAAATGTAGGTACTGTTCATACTTTTCAAGGAAAAGAAGCGAAAATTGTCTATTTTGTCCTAGGAACAGATTCAAATAGCAGTGGAGCAGCAAAATGGGCTGTTTCAGAGCCCAATATAATGAATGTTGCGGCCACTCGAGCTAAAGAAGAATTTTATATTATTGGTGATAAGAAATTGTATGCATCTCTTGGAAGTGACGTTGCAAACAAGACTATTTCAATTATTAATGACTATAATAATAAGTGAATTTCAAACTTATAACATATACGTACAACTGGCTTGTAACCAGCTGCGTAAGTAGTACTTCAATATACAATCTAAGAAAGCAGGCACACCATGCACACAATCAAAAAAATAGGCCAAACCTTCTCCTACATCACACCAATATCACTCACCGACCGCCCCATTCTAGGTATGGTTGTGGGCAGTAACAAGACATTAATGATTGATGCTGGTAACTCGAAAGAACATGCCAAGTACTTTATCAAAGAAACGTTAAAACATGAGAACTTGACTCCTGATATGGTTGTCCTCACGCATTGGCATTGGGATCATATCTTTGGTCTGCCAGCGCTGCCTGATTCGCTTTCGATTGCTTCTGCAAAGACAAGAAGTGAAATGGAGAAGCTGCTTCCGTTTTCGTGGTCAGATGAGGCGATTGATGAGCGGGTGAGGGAAGGAACGGAGATTGAGTTCTGTGCGAAGGCCATCAAGGAAGAATATCAGGATCATCGAGATATTAAAGTGGTTTTACCGGATGTGACATTTGACCGTCGGATGGAGATCGATCTTGGCGGGGTCACGTGTGTCGTGCAACTTGTTGGAGGCGATCATGCCGCAGATTCAGTCATCGTGTATGTGAAAGAAGAGAAAATCCTTTTTCTTGGTGATTGCATTTATCCGAAAATGTATGCCGAAAAAGTACATTATACGATGAAGGAAACATTGCGACTTTTAAATGAATTAGATGGTTTTGATGCTGATATGTATATTCCTTCACATCAAAGACCGTGGACAAAAGAGGAGTTTCGTCAGGAAACAAACAAGCTTAGGATGATTGCGAAATATACCGATCTTTGTGGTGGAGATAAGCAGAAAATCACGATAGAATATCAAAATTACGTGAACAGAGAACTGAAAGAAGATGAATTAGAAACCATTGCTTACTTTGTAAATGGTTATTAAATAATTGCTGAAACTAAACAAAAAAGTCTCATTTGAGTGATTTCCCTCAAACGAGACTTTTTTATTTTCTATGGCAAACCTACAACATATTCTGCATCACAAACTGTGACAGACATTTTTCATAGTTCCTCTTTTTATTCACTGATAACATTACTATACTTATCTAGTGATGCTTTGCGTGGGGGAATACCGATTTTCCAAGCCATTCTTACTTCCCTTATTAGCTTTAGCAAAAGGTGTTGTAGCAGAATTAAAAATTAGTATATGTGATTAAACATATGAATCTCAGTTCCTTTATTCGATTACACACCAAAAAAGTCCCCTCCACTTAATTTCGAGGTGGCTTTTTTGGGTTAAACTTAGGCATTTAGCCAAATGTAAATTGAAGATAACTTCTGATGTCATGTTCAGTTGGTAGATGATCGGAATAAGTCTTATATAATGATATTGAAGGGTGTGAAAAACATGATCAATATGAATTTGAAAAAAATGCGAAAAATACACAGGTTTACACAAGAAGAAGTGGCTGAGAAAATTGGTGTTTCAAGGCAAGCTGTTGCGAAATGGGAATCGGGAGAAACTGTGCCGGATATCAACAATTGTAAGGCTTTGGCTGAAATATATGGCGTTGCTTTGGATGATCTCGTGAATAATGTGGATGGTACAGAAGAGGTAGGGGTGAAACCAAAAGGAAAACACATATTTGGACTTGTAAAGGTTGGTGAACGCGGGCAAATTGTCATTCCTAAAAAAGCGAGGGAGATATTCAGCATCAGTCCTGGAGACAGCCTGTTGATTTTGGGCGATGAAGCTCAAGGAATCGCCATTGTAAAAAATGAGGCCTTCCTGCAGTTTGCTGACGATATATATAAGGCACAGGAAGATCAGGAGGATGATGAGGAATGATTGCTATTCAAACAAAGAATCTAACTAAGAAATTCGAAGAAAAGATTGCAGTCGATTCTCTTAATCTTTCAATTGAACAAGGCGAGCTTTTTACTTTACTTGGAGTGAATGGTGCAGGTAAAACGACAACGATCAAGATGTTGACCTGTCTTAGCATCCCTACTACCGGTGATGCAACGATCCTTGGTAACAGTATTGTTTCTAATCCCTATGCAGTAAAAGAACAGATTAATGTTTCACCACAGGAAACGGCAATAGCTCCTAATTTATCCGTTAAAGAAAATCTTGAATTAATCGCTCAAATATACGGATTCCACAAGAAAACGGTTGATATAAAAGTCGAGGAAATGCTTGGTACGTTTAGTCTGACGGAGGTATCTAAAATGAAGGCTAAAACCTTATCTGGAGGAATGCAAAGAAGACTTAGTATTGCAATGGCACTCATTACAGACCCCAAAATCCTTTTTCTTGATGAACCTACTCTCGGTCTCGATGTCATCGCAAGGCGTGAGCTATGGAGTACTATTGAGAAATTAAAGGGGAGCATGACCATCATTCTCACGACACATTATATGGAGGAAGCAGCAGCCCTTTCGGATCGAATAGGGACGATGGCGAAAGGAAAATTAAAGGCAGTTGGAACAGCAGCTGAATTGATGGAAAGTACCAACACCAAATCACTTGAGGATGCCTTTATTTCGTTAGCTACCAATGAGGAGGTCACCAGATGAAGTCACTAGCCTTTGCTGCACGTAATCGTAAAGAGATTTTGAGAGATCCTTTAAACTTAGCATTTGGTATAGGCTTCCCGTTAGTTATCTTATTTTTGCTTCATGCTATTCAAGCGAATGTTCCAACTGATTTATTTGTCATTGATAAACTAATTCCTGGCATAGCCGTCTTCGGGCTTTCTTTTATCTCACTATTCTCTGGAATGTTAATAGCTAAAGATCGAAGTACATCATTTTTGATGCGATTGTTTACTACACCTCTTTCTGCCTCAGACTACATTGTAGGATATATTGTCCCACTCATACCGATAGCAATTGTTCAAGTTATCATTAGCTTTATCGCAGCACTTTTCTTAAGATTACCTTTTAATTCCAATTTTTTGTTATCCATTCTTGTCCTTTTGCCAACATCTTTACTATTTATCGGCATAGGGCTCTTAGTGGGGAGTATATTTAACGACAAGCAGGTTGGTGGTATTTGTGGAGCGCTACTAACGAATATGAGCGCATGGTTAAGTGGTACATGGTTCGATTTGAATTTAGTTGGAGGCTGGTTCAAAGATATTGCGTACGCACTTCCATTTGCTCACGCAGTAGACGCTAGCAGAGCCGCACTTTCTGGAGACTATGCATCAATTTTACTGCATCTTTGGTGGGTAATTGGATATACAGGTGTTATTGTAGCTATCGCCATTTTTGCTTTTAAAAAGAAAATGAATGGGGAAAACGCTTAGTTTGATACAGTTTTTGGTGAAGAAATTTACAGCTGGGTTATCTGGGCCTTTTTCTGTATGATAAACTTTAATGAAGTTGTCATTTAGTAGAGGGAGGTACATATGAAACAGCTTTACATGAAGCAGAAAGTATTTAGTCTGAGCGGCAGGTTTACGGTAAAGGATCAGCAGGAGAACGATGTGTATGTGGTCGAGGGCAGCTTTATGAAGATGCCGAAGACGTTCACCATTCTGAATACAGAACGAGAAGAAATCGCCGTGATTACGAAGAAAATGTTTAGCTTTTTACCAAAGTTTTTAGTAGAAGTTGGTGGGCAAGAGGTATTGACGATCAAAAAAGAGTTTACGTTCTTTAAAGCAAAATATTCAATTGATGCTGCTGGTGTAGAAGTACAAGGCAACTGGTGGGATATGAATTTCCAAGTGCTGCAGAACGGCGAAGTGATTGGTCAGGTGAAGAAGGAATGGTTTACTTGGGGTGACAGCTATAAGGTTGATATTTTGAAAGAAGAGATGGAGCCTGTAATGATTGCACTGGTTGTTGCGATTGATTGTGTGAAGGCTGATGAGGCAGCGTCTAGGTCTTCTTCGTCGACACCGACGAATTAAGATCATCATTTTTTAGAAATAGATGAATAACAATGGAGGGTTTAAAAAGTTGGACAACCTAACCCGCATATTAAGATTAAGAGACGCAGAAATATGGGAGATGAATTTCTCGATAAAAAAGAAATCACCATTTATTTCTCCATTACAGATTTAAATCGAAAAGCAACGACTCACGATAATCCTCTAGCTACCCAAGAAGAACTGGATGAAAGATATAATTACATTTCAATTGATGTCCATAGTAATCTCGATCTCAAAAAAACGTTTGAAGAAGAAACATTCGATGATTTTATCACCACGATCTCTTCTTTAGTAGAGCATATGCACGATTTTCACAATGCTCATGTTTTTATTAAAACTCATGTTCATGACAAAATGGACTTAACTGATTTTCAGTTAGAGGAAGATGAAGATGTGCATGGTGATGAAAAAGAACAACTAGACACGCATAAACGGTCATTGATTCAGGAAAAATGTTTTCAGTTGGTAGAAAGCCATTTAAATCGAAAGATCAAAGATATATCGAGCAGTAGGTTTTGCCAAGATTTAATGTGAGATTAACATATGAGATAAGCAAACTGATCACATTCCAATACAAAATATTTCTAACAGTCGTCGAATCCGGCAGTTTTAAAAGCCGAGGAGAAACTTGGGCTGACACAGTCTGGCGTGAGTCATAACATTGTGAAGCTCGTATCCGAATTAGGGATTGTATTGCTGCGGCGGAATCGAAACGGTCTTTCATTAATTGATGAGGTGAGCGGGTGATGCCTCATATTCGGCAAAACATTCATCATGCGACATTTCTTCATACGACAAAAAAGCTTCCTGATTGTCTCAGGAAGATTTTTCCATCCATCACCCATAATAATTATTCGCTTGAATAAAAAATTGGGACTGCATGTAGTTATAAGTGATTTTCGAGAAGTCGAAAGGCTGGCCGTTTGTGAGATGAAAGACGGTCTCGACGCGGAGAGCGGGATCATCTTGTTTAAGGCCGAGGTGCTTTGCTTCGGTTTCATTCAGTTTTCCTACTTGTAAGTACATATCGGAAAAGCCGACCTTGAGTCCAAGGCCTTCACTGATAAATTTAAAAACAGAATCGGCAGCAATTTCTTTGTTGAGATAGGGAATGATGGTTTTTCGGTAATAGGATTCTTCTAGACATAAGGTTTGTCCATTGATGTAACGGATGCGTTTGAGGTAAAAAACATCCTCATCTTCTTCAATATTCAAATTAAGCGCAGCTTCTTCGGACGGTTTGATGGTGTCTAGCATTAAAACCTCTGAAGTCAGTTGAAATTCCTCTAAATCTTTTTTAAACCCTTGGTTGGATAAAAGGCTGATGTAGCCTTTGCGCCTGTGTCTTCGAACAAAGATGCCGCTGCCCCTCACTTGATAGATAATTCCTTTTCTTTCGAGTAAGTCTAATGATTTGATAATGGTGCTTTTGCTCACAGCAAATTGGCTCATGAGGGTTTCGAGTACAGGAAGCTTGTCCCCTTGCTGCAGCTCATGGGTGACAATATATTTTTCAATATCGCTCGCAATTTGTTGATACTTTAACATAGCCATTCCTCTTTGTTTTCACGATTTATTGTCTTTGTATTATAGCACATACCGATTTTCCTTTGATATGCTAATCAAAATTATATATGTATTGATATATTGTACCGGTATAATTATAATATACATATACTAGTAGTGATAAAGGGGGGGTTATATGTCAAAAGTGAGGGATTATCAAAAGCTTGCAGAAGACATCTTAGAGGCAGTTGGCGGAGAAGAAAATGTGGTGAGTGCCGCAAGATGCGCCACGCGTCTGCGTTTGGTACTGAAACGTTCGAATCCAAAGGCCAAGGAAGCAGTCAACGCCATGCCTGGTGTTATTACCGTGGTGGAAAACGGCGGTCAATTTCAGGTCGTCATCGGCCAGCATGTTGGTGAAGTATACGAGCATTTTTCCAACCTTGTTCAGCTCCAATCGTCGGATGATGACCAGCCTAATGAAAACAAGGGAACGGTACTGAACCGTGTCATTGCGACCATGTCCGCTGTGTTTGCGCCTTTTGTGTATATTTTGGCTGCAGCTGGTATTTTACAAGGTGCACTTATCCTCATTAATTTGTTATTTCCAAGCTTTTCGAAAACGGGAACATATGAAGTCTTTAGTTTCATTTCATGGGCACCGTTTACGTTTTTGCCAATCTTTATTGCCATCACAGCAGCTAAGCATTTTAAAACGAATATGTATATCGCAGTAGCGTGTACAGCAGCGCTTGTCAGTCCAGCTTGGACAGAAATTGCTGGGCGTGTGGCTTCAGGTGAAGGCGTTACCTTTTTAGGCATTGCGTTATCTGAAACTGTTTATACGTCATCCGTTTTGCCTCCGCTGTTCCTCGTGTGGATTCTTTCATATGTAGAGAGATTTTTAAACAAACGGATTCACGAGGTGGTCAAACCGTTATTTGTACCATTTCTCTGTATGGTCGTCATGGTTCCGTTAACCATTCTATTAATTGGTCCACTTTCAACAGCGGGTGCAAATGGGATTGCAAACGGATACAACATCTTAGCAGAAAATGTACCAGCTTTAGCAGGCGCTATTATCGGTGGGTTCTGGCAAGTGCTTGTCATATTCGGCGTTCACTGGGGCATTACGCCAATGGTGCTCGCCAACTTTGAACAATATGGACGTGACTCCTTCCAGGCATATCAAACCATCGCTGTTATCGCTCAGGTCGGCGCAGTGTTAGGAGTTATTTTAAAAGCAAGAAACCGCGAAACTCGGAAAGTCGGAGTCTCAGCCGGAATCACGGGACTCTTCGGAATTACGGAGCCTGCGATTTACGGTGTTACCTTACGTTTTAAAAAGCCGTTTATTTTCGGATGTATTTCTGGAGCAGCCGGTGCCATCGTTGCCAGCTTCTTCACGCCTTATTACTTTGCGTATGCAGGTTTGCCTGGTCCGCTGACAATTGTGAACGGAATTAGTGCAGATTATCCAACATCGATCATCGGTATCTTAATTGGTGTCACAATTGCGCTGATCTTACCAGTTGTGCTCATTCAAATGTTTGGTTATGGGGAAGATACAGTGGAGCAGACAGCCGGAACAACAACTGTCAAAGATCAAGATAAAGAAAAAAAGAATGCTTCGATGAACAATGAAGAAACAATCACTGCACCACTTGCAGGAAAAGTGCTCACATTATCTGAAGTACCGGATGCCGTATTTAGCTCCGGGGCGATGGGCAAAGGCTTTGCCATTGAACCGACAGACAATAAGCTGTATGCACCGTTTGACGGCAGTGTTGTCATGCTTGCACCAACAAAGCATGCCATTGGACTTCGTTCAGAATTTGGTGTGGAGTTACTTGTTCACGTAGGAATTGATACGGTTTCCTTAGATGGTTCAGCATTTACACTTAACATCAAAGAAGGTGACAAGGTGAAGAAGGGTGACTTGTTGATGACATTTGATCAAGAAGCCATTGAAAGCAAAGGATTAAAAACAGTCACACCGGTTATCATCACCAATACACAAGCGTATGAAGATGTGATGGTAGAAGCACAATCGACATGTCAGCCAACGGACGTCATGATTACAATTGTAAAATAGGAGGAATAAATAATGACATTACCAAAAGATTTTCTATGGGGCGGAGCATTAGCTGCACATCAATTCGAAGGTGGATGGAATGAAGGAGGAAAAGGCCCAAGTGTTGTGGATGTAATGACAGCTGGTGCTCACGGAGTACCGAGACAAATTACTGAGACGATAGAAGACAACAAATTTTATCCGAACCATGAAGCGATCGATTTCTACCATCGTTACAAGGAAGATATCGCGATGTTTGCCGAAATGGGTTTGAAATGCCTGCGTACATCCATCGGCTGGAGCCGAATTTTCCCAAAGGGAGATGAAGCTGAACCGAATGAAGCTGGTTTACAATTCTATGATGATGTATTTGATGAACTGCTCAAGCATGGCATCGAGCCTGTGATTACACTGTCTCACTTTGAGATGCCGCTTCATTTGGCAAGAGAATACGGCGGGTTCCGAAGCCGAAAAGTCGCTGAGTATTTCGCGAAATTCGCAGAAGTGTGCTTCAATCGATACAAGGACAAAGTCACATACTGGATGACATTTAATGAAATCAATAACAAAATGGATGTCAACAACCCACTGTTCCTTTGGACAAATTCAGGGGTATCAGTCAAAGAAGGCGAAAATGCCAAAGAAATCATGTATCAAGCAGGACATCATGAATTACTTGCAAGTGCGTGGGCAGTAGCAAAAGGCAAAGAAATCAATCCTGCTTTTCAAATTGGAGCAATGGTTTCTCACGTACCAATCTATCCATATTCCTCAAATCCAGAGGATGTCATGCTTGCTGAAGAGTATATGAGACAACGCTATTTCTTCCCAGATGTACAAGTTCGGGGCTACTATCCGAACTATGCACTTAAAGAATTCGAACGCGAAGGCTATCATATTCCGTTTGAAGAAGGCGATGAAGAAAGCTTAAGAAAAGGGAAAGTAGATTATCTTGGCTTTAGCTACTACATGTCGACAACGGTTAAAAGTGATGCAGTGTCTGATAACAACGGAGATATTGTCAACGGAGCCCTGCCGCATGGTGTAGACAATCCTTATATCAAATCAAGCGACTGGGGCTGGTCCATTGACCCGACAGGCCTAAGATATACTTTGAATCGTTTTTATGATCGCTATCAAATCCCGCTATTCATTGTAGAAAATGGATTTGGTGCCATAGATCAAGTGGAAGATGACGGTTCTATTCACGATCCAGAACGTATTCAATATCTCGCTTCTCATATCGAAGCACTGAAAAAAGCCATTGAATACGACGGTGTTGACCTTATTGGCTACACACCTTGGGGCATCATTGATATCGTGTCATTCACAACAGGTGAAATGAAAAAACGCTACGGCATGATCTACGTTGACCGCGACAATGAAGGCAACGGCTCGATGAAGAGACTCAAAAAAGATTCTTTTACTTGGTACCAAAACGTCATTGCCACGAACGGTGAAGAAGTGTAACAAAGGAAAAGAGAAGCCCGGATGAGCGAAGTATGTGCTTGTTCGGGTTTTTCATCGTTTATGTTTTAATAGGGCCTGAATACAAAGAAAAAAGAGAGTAATGGCGACAAAATAGTTCATTGGATTGTGAAAGATCTTGATGTTCAAGGATATTTGAAGAAGAATCCAAAGGCCGAATATCACCATAACTGCAGGAATGATTCTTTTATACACATTGATTTTCCTTTCGGGAGTGGTTTGTTTTTAGTTAGCATTGTCTCATATCATTGCAGAGGTTGAAAAGAGATAAAGATATTAATAGGTTCTATTACATGATTTGGTATAATTGATCTATAAAAACGATAAATGGTAGATAAAGTATAGGAGTTGTTGAAATGAATCAAACACTGCAAATGGGAGCCAATACCGTACTAAGTTCTCCAAAGGGGCATGTATCCATCAGCTATGGAGTGTCATCTGCAATTGATATTTCTTTAACGGCGTTTCTTTTAACAGATTCAGATCAGGTTGAAGGAGATCATGGCATTATTTTTTACAATCAACCAGAGAGTGCTTCGGGTGCAGCGTCACTTTTACCAGCAGAGGTATCAGGTCAGTTGAAAAGGCATCAATTGAATTTTGATATGAGCAAAGTGCCTGCTGGAATCACAAAGATGGCTATTACATTAACAGAAGATCAAGAAACGGGCTTTTCTCAAGTGAAGAATTTGCAAGCAGAAATTCGAACAGGTGACGAGGTGTTTTATCTAACACCAGTAAACTTTACAAATGAAAAGGGCATTGTCGTAGTAGAGCTATATATAAGAAATGGTGACACGAAAGCACGCTCAATTTGGCGTGGTTTCGATTCTGGACTGGAAGGTCTATGCAAGCTTTATGGTGTAGAGGTTGAACCTGATGAACAGGATATTTCTACACATCAAATGGCTCTTGAAAAACAACCAATTAAAGACCCTGCTCAAACGAAGACAACTGCTAAAGAGAAAGTCGCTGCACCTATCAGTTTAGAGAAAGTTCAGGGTAAAATTAGTCTAGACAAAGGTCATAAACCGATCATAATCGAGAAAACGCCTGAGATCACAGCTACAGTATCTTGGGAGTCCGGCACCGATTATGATATTTATGCATTGGTCTACACAAAGTCAGGAAAGCAAGTAGATGTGGCTATGTTTGGTGCGAAAGGAATTCCTGCTCTCAAAAGTTACGGCAGCGGAGCTGTTGAGCATATGGGAGATGTCGGTAGAGACCATGAATCAATGAAAACAGAAGTTATTAAACTACGGTTAAATGACGATATCCTTGCTGTCGTTCCGGTTGTTTATTCTGCCCAATCAAACGGAACAGGTTCCTTTTATAGATATAGAGTATCTATGAGTATCGATAATCACCAAGGAACGTCTGTGACGATTCATGCCAAACATGCCAATGACAATGATCGTATTTATTCTTGTGTGCCAGGTATACTTCAAAATACAAATGATGGTGTGATCATCCGCCCACTTGAGCTTTACAGCAAACCAAACTCTGAGCGCAGACCTAAATTAAAATTGAAGTCTTCTAATGAAATTGAGGTTTTGATGGATAAAGGACCTGTCAATGATTATAAATAAAACGAATGTATGGCTAGACATTGTTTAGCTTATTTTTTAGCCCGTTAAATAGTGAGTCTATTCCATTTTTTATGTCAATTAGCCTATTTTTCCGTTTTGGTGGACACGGTAAAATAGACTTTATGATCAATAATGGAGGGAGTGACTTCTTCTGGGCAAGATACTTGATACAAAAGCACTAACAAGTGCCACGGACACAAGGGCAAAACACTATCAGGAACTCCGTGAACAAATGGTAGATTTAAAAAAGGCACTACAAGGTGTGGCAAATCTCGGTGATGATTTCACTGGAAAAGGCGCCGACAACATTAAAAGCTTTTATAAAGAGCTGGCTGGAAATGTAGACATGTTTATCAGCTTCATTGATAAGCAAAAAGCCTTTCATGAAGGTGTTT
>NZ_PVRA01000011.1:0-82879 GCF_002998555.1 Bacillus sp. NMCC4
GCTTCCTAAAACCATCGGTAGCCAGCCTCCGGCTGCCGTTAAAGTGACATTTCCCTTTTGACCTCCGAAGCGTACAACATTCGGGGCCGGCTAATCAAAAAGCGTGCCAAAGTTTGCGCCTCCGGCTCTTTACCACACTTTTTGATAAGACGGCCAGCCACATGACAAGAGCAAATGCTGATCAGTCGTAACTCGTAAGCCCCAGGAATGTTTAGCAGTAGAGCCTATGCTAAACATCCCTGAAGCAACGGTTACGCTACCTAAAGGCAAATCAGCACTTGTCGCTAACGCGATGCCTGCGGCCCTCTTGTCATGCGTCTATCCTCAGTTGTCCGTTCTACCTGTCAAAAGGGAAAATTCATCCCCTATGGGGACCAACCCCTTCGGAGGTAAAAAGGAAAAAGGAGCAATGCAAAATGTTGATTAAAAAAAGAACAGCGAAACCCAGCAAAAGAGGCATTTACATCCAGGATGCCCAGCTACTTCAAACAAAATTTGAAGTGGGTCGAAATTTTGACTATATCATTGATCCTGAAAATCATACATTGACGATTGTCCCTGCGGAACAAACTAGAAATACTGTTTCAAAGAGAGCCTATAACGGCAGTTATAAACCTGTGATTGATATTCGGAAAAAAGATGCATTGGAAGCATTCGCAGGTGTTGATCATCTAGAGATCGAGATTTTTGATGATCAAATCCTCATTCGAGGAATTCAAAAAAAAAATTCAATAAACAATAAGTTAGGTGCTATAAAAGATTTTTTCTCCTTCAAAAAGAAAGAGAAAAAGGTCTTAAAGCAAAACAGACTAGAAGTGTTGCTTTCAAGAAAGCAACTGGATCAAGTAGTCGGAGACAGCTACCAGCAATTTTCTATATTCGACTACTTAGATGCCAGTACAACTCGCGTTGAAAACAATGCTACTACTACAAAATTAGTCGATCATCTTAAAATACCACTACAGATTATTAGTCTTTTTAGTGGGGCAGGTATCTTCGACCAAGGCTTTGTTGAAGAAGGGTTCACTGTAAAACTAGCGTTAGAAAAGGATGCAGAGGCAAGCAAGACGTATAGAGCTAATCTAGGTGATCATATTCAGCAAGCCGATCTAACTAACTACGACTTCACAAAGTTAAACGACATTAAGGCTCCTATCATGATTGGAGGTAGCCCCTGTCAAGGGTTTTCAAGCTCGAACAGAAAAACATCATTCCTTGAAAATCCAAATAACTTATTAGTAAAAAAATATATAGAAGCAGTGAAAGCAAACACGCATTGCAAGGTGTTTGTTCTAGAGAACGTGCCGGAAATCCTAACGGCAGGAGATGGACAATTTAGAGATGAGATTATAAAAGAGTTGTCCGAATTTACCATTTCATATGGAGTAATTAATGCCGTTGATATGGGTTCCGCACAAAAGAGAAAAAGAGCCATTTTCATCGGTTCGAAAATCGGTCGGATCGATCTTCCAAAAACCACAGTTGCAAAATATAAAACAGTGGGGGAAGCTTTTGCTAATCTTGATGATTCTATACCGAATCAGACGGATATATCAAAAAGCAGGGAAGATACGATTAAAAGAATGCGCTATGTGAAGCAGGGGGAGAACTGGACTGCAATACCAAATAAATTGAAAAATGCTAGGATGTTATCTGGTAAGACCCATAGTCTAGTGTATCGAAGACTTAAACTGGATGAGCCATCAATCACGATAGCAAACCCAAGAAAAAATCTAATCACTCATCCGACCAAAAATCGCATTTTAAGTGTACGGGAATGCGCGAGACTGTTTGGTTTAAAAGATTCTTTCATATTCAAGGGTTCCCTGTCTTCAATGCAACAGCAAATAGCAAACGCTGTTCCAGTAGAGATCGGAAAAGCGATTGCTAAAGTAATCAAAAAAGCTATAAACAGCTTTAATAAGCACCCACACTTGGTGCAAGTGTGAAGAGGGGGAACATAAAACCGCATAAACGCGGTTTTTTTGTTTGTTAAAGAGTAAATCATAATTAATCGCGCTTACGCTTGGAAGGAAAGCTGATGCTTTCCTTTTATTGAATCGCAGGCATCGAGCCTGCTTGGGCAGCTAACGCTGCAAAAGAAAAAAGACTGTGCTGCATGTTCACTTCGTTCACATCGCAGCACCTAAACATAAAAAAAGAGACTTCCCTTGTGCTGGGGCAAGTCTCTCTTTAATACTATACAATGATTGATCATGTAATTGATCAGCCATATTGTACATTGTTAGAATGCGTATGCATCCTTAATGGATTGATGGATTGTAAAGATTATAACTGATATTTAATGAAAAGAAAATGCGGGCTGCCCTCCGGGTCTACTCACGAACTGTAAGCCGGTACAGAACACCGGCCAACATTTCGTGGTATCTCGCTCCACGCTAAACCATGGGATAACAAACATCTGTAAGCACCTGGTTGTCACCAGCCGCAACAGCTGCATTGTTCCTCCATGGTTCTTTACGCGCGGCCGACTGCGTGCAGGCTGAAGCCTGCTTAAAACATGTCAAAGGTAAATGTTAAGAGCTTGTTGAAGCTTTTCGTCTTGTGAACAATCTGACGATAGCAGCAACCAAAACACCCACTATAAAGCTTGTGATCAGGAGGTTAGCAAAGACTGTGAAGTTGGCTCCTTCTTTGTTAATTTGAATGCCAAAGAAGAGAAGTGTTACAAAGAATGAGATCATAAAGGATTTTGATATGAAGAATCTTTTCAAATTCTCACCACCTTTCAAATGAACCTGATGCTTACAGTTTATTTAACGCTCCATTTCTTCCATACGGTTCCTTTTTTGTTGGCCGTCAAATAAACCTTGATGTATTGGTCTTGTACGACCAAGCCATATCCTTTTATTTCAAGGCCAAAGTGAAAATTTCCTCTTCCGTACACTTCAGCATAATTCTTGCCCTTTTTATAGGTCCCTTTCTTCCAATTTGATACTTGCCAGATGGAAAGGAATGCTTTTGTATACCAGGCATCATTTAATTTTGCCTTAACGTTACTACCATTATATTGGAAGTAACCCTTTGTCTTGACGGTGAAAAGCTTCATATTGAGAAAGTTTTTTGCTGTATACCAGCTAGTGAAGGTTTTAGTGTTTTTGTATTTAGCAGCAGCAGCTTTGAAGTCTCCATTCTCTTCAGGATCTTTAGGAGTTTCTTCAGCTGTGGTTTGGTGGATGTAAAAGACAGGACTATTTGTAGTGATAATTGTAAGGTTATCATTGATTGAGTGGCTTTCGAACTGGCCTAAAGCAAGGTTGTCATCAAGATATTTATTCATGTCTAACTCATCATTTGATGAATTGCTTGTGTTAGGCAGCAACGTTGTACTTTGAGTTGAGGTGTAGTAATTCGGTATGAGCGATTCATCTACTGTTTCCTTTAAACCATCGATCACTTGGTCCAATTCACTATCAGTTTGCGGATTGATCAAGGAAAGTTCTGAAATAAGCTTTTCCTGATATTCTTTAATCGTTGATATCTTTGCCGGATCTGCTGCAGCTGCAAAAACATTAGGGGAGAACATTTGAGATCCAACAAAACAAGCCAAAATCATTAAGAAAGCAATTCTTTTCATTTCATTACTCACTCCTTAAATAATTTGAACAGGTATGTGAGTCTAAGATGATCCATAAGCATTGGCCATTGTGTACAAGAATTCACCTCCAACCCAATATATCTATAATACCATTTATAAGTAAATATGGATGCGTACTACATGAAATTTAAACTGCTATTAAGATCATTAATATTAACACGCAAAGAAAGTTAAAATAAATACACTCAAAGGGATTACAGAAACGCGATAATACTTGTTTACTGACGAAAGTAAACTAGCGCTACCTCGGTTCTTACTCAATGTTATATAGGTTGAAACACTGAATGACCCAACCATTAAAGAAAATAGAAAAAAGCCTTGTCCATTTAGTAGGACAAGGCTTTTTTATTTGTCTATTAAGACATTTCAATCCACGCACCCACGTATGAGGTGCGACCTTGATATTAATATACTAAGATAAACATAATTTGTCAATAGTTATATACGTATTTTCCATCGGCTGGTTCTTTAAGCCAATCCCCCAACCGTTTTGAATTTGTTTGATTCATCCATTTCACATCCAACTTGAGGAATAGCTCCTCACCTATTAATTCAAGTATTGCGCTCTTTCTGCGGTCGATTCCGCAATAATCAAGAGCCCAGTATTGTGCTTTTGTTGGCATTCGTCTTTTGTGTTTGGCTAGCACCTCGACGTTTTTTGCTCCTACTGCAAGGCAAAGCTCAAACGGCATCTTATATTTTCTTGACGCAATTCCGCACGCCTGCGCGTATGCTTTTCTCCCTTCTTTTGTTTTTAGGGCTCTCATTTCTTCGATCTCATCGTCCATTCGAGACATAGTCTCTTCCCATGAATCTCTCATATTCGTTTCTCCCCTTATTGTCCGATGCCTTATTGCACCTGCGACATTTTTTATGTAAGTGTTTAACTAGTTGCAACCTTCCCATTGAGGGGTACGCTCTAGGCTTAATGCGGTTTAAAGTTGCCTAGAAACTTATAGACTGATAACATTAACAGGGTTTTTCCAGTCACATGTTTCTGATTCGTCTTCTGAATCCGGATGAGTAATCTCCCACTCAATGAAGTATTCTTCATTTAACTCATCTACAGCATGAGCTATGTAAAGAGTGCCATCGTTATTAACAAATGGATTTTGGGTTGTTCTGTACTCTTTTTCTTCAAAGAATACAATGGTTGAGTTCTTGTCATTCAATTCTTTAAATTTCATTTGATCTTCTCCGTATGCTCGACACCTTATTGTGTCTGCAGCGATCTATGGCTTTCCTGTTTTCTTTTGTTGTTAAACACATTATATAATGTATATCTTACCATGTAAAGATATACATACAAAAAGATTTTAAAAAGTTTTTCGTAACAAAAAAACTCTGTTATTAAAACAGAGTTTAGTAAATAGCTCATTTGATTTTTTTCTTGTTTTTATAATATTCTTCGAGGTCCCTTTTCAAATATAGATTTCTTTTTCCAGTGCCTTCACCAGTAGAAAAGAAGGGGATGATCCTTTTTGTTTCTAGTGCTTGGTTAAAGGCCGATCTTGATTGACCTGTAATCTCCCTTGCTTCATCTGTTCCAACCAAGTTTTCTTCCATCCATTTTTTAATTTCTTCTTTATTCATTGTGTCCTCCTAAATATGGCAGATGGTATTTTTCTTCTGCTATTTTTCTAGCACTTATTGCGTCATCTAAAATATCATAGTTCCCTAAAAAAATTTGCTTCCGTTGAAATCCTATAGTTACCGTCCATTTGTTGCGAGATTCGTTCCAGCGCACACCTTTATGTCCACTTTTATTGTTTTTATGTAGTTTTGATGTAAGAGCACTTTTTCTTGTACCATCAATAGCATCTCGATGTAAATACTCCTCTAATCCTTGATCACGTTTTTCGGAGCGTTTACAACCACAGCTTTTGTAATATCCTGCCCGTAAACTTACCCCCAACACATAGACTAGATTTCCGCAAACACACTCACATTCCCACAAACGTGTATTGTTTTTAGTGGTTTTATCACTTAACTTTATGACTTTCAGTTCTCCAAAGACTTTTCTTTTCAAATCAATCCTTTTTCCCATGAAAAGACTTCTCCTTCATAAATAAAGTAATTAAGAAAAGATTATCATATTTTAAAGGGAAAATGAAAATATGTCCTTCTAATACTTTCAAACAATAACCTTAATCATTAATAGAGTGTTTCAATTTACCGGAAAAAACTTCTTGTTGGACAAGAACGTAAGTTCGGTTAAAATAAGTGTAATGATTTTTAAGGAGGAATACAGCATGGATCGAGGGTTTAGTAAGAAGTGGGGAACTTCTCTTATGATGCCGGAGCATAGAGAATCACTTAACAAACTAAGATTGTCACTAGAGAAAACAGATAAACCGATACTCGATGAGCAACACCAGGAGTACATTTCCTTAAACTTGTATGAAGCCTTATATAACAACACTTTGATTGAAATAACCACACATCATAATGGTTTTCACGAAAAGCAAATAGGTTATCTAACTGCAATATCTGCTCAAAGCCATCAGGTAACGTTAAGAAATGACGAAGACCAGATGACAATTAACTTTAACGATATTGTTGATGCAAACAGTGTAGGCCAATGAATCATCGAGATAAGAAGTTTCTGGCCGTTGACGTGAAAAGTTTCTATGCGAGTGCTGCTGCCATAATGATGGATCTTGATCCGTTAACTTGCTACCTTGCTGTAGTCGGTAACAAGGATCGTTCTGGAAGCGTAGTTTTAGCTGCCTCACCGGCTTTAAAACGCGACTACCATATCAAGACCGGATCTCGGTTATATGAAATCCCTTCAGACCCTAGAATTCACATTGTGAATCCGCAGATGAGAAAGTTTATTGACATATCAACTGCATTAACAGAGCTATTTTACAGTTTTGCGCCGCCTGAAGATGTTTATGTCTATAGCATCGATGAATCGTTTATAAGATGGCGTTCACCGCGTCTGTGGGGCAGCCCAAAGGACATGGCCGTAAAAATAAAAGAATCTATTCTAAGGCAATTTGGTTTGACGGTGACCATTGGAATTGGTGAAAATATGCTCCTGTCAAAGCTTGCTATGGACCTCGAAAGCAAAAAAAGCCCTTCTGGAATCGCTGAGTGGACCACAGCTGATTTAAAAGAGAAGTTATGGCCTGTTAGACCCTTGTCTAAAATGTGGGGCATAGGAAGACGTATGGAACGTAATTTGAATGGCATGGGCATTTCTACAGTCGGCCAGCTGGCTAACTACCCAAAAGAATTGTTGCAGAGAAAGTTTGGTGTAATGGGATTGCAGCTACACTATCATGCTAATGGCATCGATACAAGTGAGATCAATCATCAGGATCTTCCTGAAAACATTTCTTTCGGAAAAAGCCAGATCTTGTTGAGAGACTATCCTGGTGAAACAGATCGTGACATAGCTGCCATAAAAACCGTTATCTTAGAAATTGCTGAAGCCGTTGCCAGCAGAGCAAGAAAAGCACATAAAGCAGGAAGAACTGTGTCACTTTCTATAGGTTACAGCGTAAAAGAGGGTGGGGGAGGATTTAGTCGCGCTAAAACGATTGACCAGCCGACTAATGTCACTATGGATATCTTCAGGGTGTGCGAAGCCCTCTTTGATCAATTTCACTCTAATGGGACAGTAAGATCAATTGCCATTTCTCTTTCAAAAGTAGACCCGGCCAATTACATGCAGCTGGATCTCTTTAAACCTGATCAGGAAAAGGTTAGTCGGTTGGGCCATGTAATGGATGAAATCAACAACAAATTTGGTCATACCGCAATCATGCGTGCGGCTTCATATACCAATGCCGGAACCATGATTCATCGATCTAATTTGGTTGGTGGTCATATGGGGTAAAACCCCCTTCATCTGCGATAGAAGGGGGTTTTAAGTTATTTAATCAATCTACTTGTGATTCCAGCCAATTAAATTCCAACTTAGCTAATGCCCATTTACGATAATACAAACGCTTGGGCATTGCAAAAATACTCTTTAAATCAAAACCATCATATAATGATTGCATTGCCACTTCTAGATTAACCCTAATTACAGAGTCATATGTTCCATCTTCGCTAAATTTAAAACTTCTAAGCTTCTTATCGATATCCTGGATTTTCTCTAATGATTGTATTTTATAATTTTCTTTAAATGCTAACGTTTCACCGTATCTATCCAACTTTATTGCCTTTAGCTTCTTTTTGCTTCTTTTTGTTTTCTTGACAGAAAGAGCCTCACGTAAGCTCCGACGATTACCGAAGTAAATGCACCAATGAAAGCTACAAGACCATTAGCACCGGCAGTAAGAAAAGCAAAGTAAAGGGCGCAGTATATAAAGAATGTGATCCAGAAAGAGGGGGTTCTCATTGCGTTTCTCATTTTGATTCTCCTTATCAATATAGCTTTAATATACTCTCTAACTTTCTAATTCTTAGAACGATTGTATTCTGTTCATTATATAAATCTTTATTCTCAAATCTTATATCAACGAATTTTTGTAATTCCTTTGATAATGTGTCCATTTCTCCATCTTGATAACCACATTTGTATTCCATAATTATGGTTTCCAACTCTTTAATTCTCCGGCTAATTAAACTATCTGCGTTATATATTGTTATATGTTCAGCTTTTATGTTAATGAGTGTTTCTAATTCCTTTTTTAATGTAGCTATTTCTCCATCTTGATAACCACGTTTGAATTCCATAATTATGGTTTTCAACTCTTTAATTCTTCTGCTAATTAAACTATCTGCGTTATATATTGTTATATGTTCAGCTTTTATGTCAGCGAGTGTTTCTAATTCCTTTTTTAATGTAGCTATTTCTCCATCTTGATAACCACATTTGTAGGCAATATTATTGTATGACGTATTAGACTGCATTCTTATTCTCCTTTAAATGAATTACCTAATTATAGCATTTATATATATACAGGGAAGGGAAATCACCTGGGTTGCACATGGATTGTAAGGCCTGCAAAAACCGGGCAACAATCCATGAAATCTCGCTCCTCGTAATTTCCACTCTCATTAGTTAAATTTATCTTCTTTTTCTGCTACTGTTCGTACTATCATGCTGCTACCAGCCTCAACAATATTGTAAGTACACAGATCAATAAACCAATACAGCGCAAAGAAAAAACTAATACACCAGATCATTTTTCATCCTTCTTGAACATCAGTTTGGGCCTTGACACATAACTTCCGAGAATAAAGATTATGTAAACCAGAAGAGCCCAAGTCCAACTTTTGGTTGTATTTTGTACTAGAAGATAAATGTAGATCCATTCGGAAGGTAAATGTGGATCCATTGTTTTAACCTACCCATAAATTTTGAGATTTTTTCTGCTCAATTGTTAATACTAATACTAAAAATCAGGGCTGTTTCTAAAACAAGAGGTGTTGAATATGGATCAACTAATTAAATTTGTTGGCGGCCGCCTTAAAGAATTAAGAAAAACTCAGGGCTGGACACAAGAAAGATTGTCACAAGAATCGGGTATTAACCCCTCCTATATCGCCGATGTTGAACGAGGTGAAAGAAATATTACACTTAAATCATTTGACAGATTAATAAATGCTCTAGGGGTTACCCCTTTTGTGTTTTTTGCCGTTAGAGAAGAAGAACCTTCAATAGCCGCACATCTTAACATGCTCTCTACTCGTTCCCTATCGGAAGTAGAACTTATAAATGAAATATCTAGGTCCATCTTTAATTTTTATGATTCGCGAGAAGAAAATTGATGTTATTTGAACATTATGGATCTAGATTCGTGCTGTTCGCCTACAATGGATCTTGATTTACCTCCCGATAAACGGAAGTAAATGTGGATCCATTCTTATAATAAACCCCGTAAATAAACACTTCTAATGGATCTATGTTTACTGCCTTGTACAAATCTCCCCTTTCAATTATTGCACTGTCCCTTTATCTATCCTCGTCCATCATCCTTTTGATCTTGATATATTCTTCTATATCGATACCGCAGGTTAACCATAAGGAAAAAGTACGTTCCATAACAATAAGAAAAATAAAATAAACAATTGCAACCCAAAGAGATACCTCTTTATAAAGTAAAAATCCCACACCAAAAATTATTACACCAATTGCAGGGGGTATTATAAAGTATGCCAATAATACTATAGTACCGAATATTGTTTTCCCGATATCACGAATCGACTGCAAAAACGCTTCACGAAATTCCATAACTTCACCTTCTTATCTAAACAATATGGTTATTTCAGCTCTAAAACTCATGGCCCTTATTCTCCCTTTATCTTCCGATTTATTTTCCTTCCCCTTGACCACAAAGAAAAAGAAACATAACACAAATTAAGTATCAAATTGTGCAGGGACATGAACAAGGCTCCAGAAGAAAATCATCATTTAAAACACTACCTATTACTAAAACGATCACGTACGTCCAAGTAGCAGTCTTCTATTGTCGGAAAAGCCTCTCCTTCTTCTTTATTCCCCTTTGGATCAGTAAGTGTCCAAATCCATTGATTCTCTTCATTCTGTGAATAATCAATGATGCTGCCATCATTTAAAGTAACTGTTACAGCTAAATCAAGGTCGTTTAACGTCATGTTTCTCTCTCCTAGATAGTCATATTTTTTAATATCCCTCATTATGTTTTCAAGCTCTCTCTGTCTTTCTCTTAGGACTGAAAAACAAACGTATGAAGAGCTTCTAAAAACTCCACAACCAAACTCTAGTTCGTCATTGTGTTTATGGATCAGTTCAATTCTTTTTCTGGTATTAATGAAAAACTTTAATAGTTTTTCACATGCTTCTTTTTGATCATTAATGTCGCAAACGTGTTTATCCTTTACCCATAAACTTTTAATTTTCCCCCTGTGAAAAGTGTCAATTCTTGCTACTACTTTCCCTTCAATTTCTATATTCAACTTATCACATGCAGTTTCAACTACTCTCATTTTTTCAACCAGATTCATTAAATCACTCCGTCCAGAATAGATCTACATTACTTCCGCGCACAGTTATTTATAATCCACTTAGTCGTCATCATTTACACCTTCGATAATAAGAAAGCCGTCTTTTATAACAACATCTGTCACTTCTGGAATTGACCATCCTTTAGCATGTTTTTGTAAATCTTTTAACCTTTCAGAGTTAAAAACTTCTTTATATACATTTATTAAATGGGCTTTCCCAACCTTTTTTTTATCATGAATCAACTTACCTAACAAAGATTCTACTAATATCATATCGTTCTTTAAAATAGCAATTTCCAAATTAGCAATTTCTCTTTCATTCCTTGCAAAATCTCTTTCATTCTTTGCAATTTCCAGTTCCAGAGAAGCTATTTCACATTTTTCTTTTAACCTTTTCACTTCATTGAATAAATCAACGTTCACTTCATCTGCTGACATTTTCATGTTTATTCCCCTCCTTATAAAAGTGCCCTTTTTCAAGTCTTGTTACATCACTCATAAATTTTCATCTTGAATTTCCATTCATTCCAATTTCCTAGAGTAGGGTTAAGTTCATTCTCTTTGCAATAGTCGAAAAAATTTCTTTTTTTTATTCCATCTATAATATTCGAAATAAATAAAGCGATTAAAAACGTAACTGTTATTGAAATTAAAAAAAACCAAACATAAAGTTTAACACCGAAAGCAAGGTGAAATATGATGTTGTTCATACCTAAAATAGCGATGATAATAGGTATAACATTTCCGAAAAAACTTTCCAAACATTTCAATAGGGTTATTTTAGCCTTAAAACTCATCACTCTTACTCTCTCCTTTTCATTTGTTACCCTTCAAAGCCGTTCCTTCAATTCGATGAAAAAAAGATACGCTATAAAAATCAGACCAAATATTGTACAAGAAGGTAAATGTGGATCCATTGTTCTAACACATACATAAATTTTTGAGTGGCTGCATACTGATCCATTTATGACGTGTATAAAAGATTCTACAAAGGCATGAATTATGGTTTAACCAAAATCCCTAACACAAATGACAGAAGAAGACTGGCCGCACTGAGTGTTAATATTGTCATTGTAATTATAAGTATCAACCGAAAACTAAAGAAAAAGAAATAATGAAAGAATTTTTTTGAAATATCTAAGTAAAATTTACGCTTGTTATATAAATAATCGGACATAAATGAGTCGTGCTTTCTAGGATTAAAAGCTTTCAAATGTGAATCACTCCGTTTCATAATCCCAATATTTTTTTTTAATTTCATCCACTGTATAACTCGACTTGGTTTTAGTTAACACCTCTTCTATTGCTTCATCAATGGTTTCAAGTGTGCATAACGTTTTCAAGGTTTCGCAATCCTTCACATTGTATTCGTATCCTCCGTGTATCTTTCTGGATTCATATATCAAACACCCAAACAAACGAAGTGACCTTGTTAAATTAACGTTGTATGTGGTTGCAACGTATTCGACATCTATATTTTGTTTTTTCAGTGATTTTTCTAAATCATTTGCTTCTTCTTTCAACAAGTCTATGTTGCGTGAAATTCTATTTTCAGTTTTATTTAATTTGTGGTTTATTTCTTCAATAATTTTTTCCCTTATTCTTTCCCAAGCTCTTATCTTACTGTATAAAAGTGCACTAGCCCTTTTTTCCATTTCTGCTAATTCTGCATCTAATTCTGCATTAGTCATAGTTTTTGATATTTTCATTATTATCCCCCTCTTGAAGAATGTTTTTTATTGGATATTCTCATATTTCGTATGTTGGAAGTTTTGAGAGAATCTTATCCACTAACCCGGCCATAATTGCACTTACAATGGAATGATCCCTTCTTTTTGTCCAGTGTCCACATTGACCCCTTTTTCCTGTCTTATTCGCAGGAAGTGAACAAGAGTTCATTATTATAAAACCGGTTGCTGTATCAACAAATTAAAGGACCCTTTTTGAAGTCTTGTTACACCAGCGAAGTAAATGTAGATCCATTCTTACAATAAACCCCGTAATCAAACACTTCTAAAGAATCTAAGTTGGCTTCCAAGTACACCTTTATTGAAACACTGTCCATAAATCATGTTCATTTCCTTTATCTTTTAAACCCCCGATGATTAGATATCCGTCCCTTACAACAACATCTGATATTTCTGAAATCTGGTCCTGGTAATTATTAAGAAAAAAACTCTTTTCTTCATAATGTATACCGTTTTTAGCCACAAATTCTAGAGAGAATTTCACTTCGAAATTGAATAGACTTTGATCATTGTCATACTTCCATGTTGTTACTTGAACAGCATTTTCTAATACTTTGGTTACCGGCTGAACATAAAAGTCTTTAGTATTAAAATGTTTTGGCAGTGTATAAAGCGTTGTCATTCTATCCACTTCCTTTATATTTTTATCCTATTTTCATTTCTTCAATAGATCTACATTACCTTCCTTGTACACAAGTGAAAGGCATGTAATTATTGAACATTTCCCACCTTATGTTCAAGATTATCATCTTTATATCTAAAATAAGGGGTTCTTCCAACCTTTTTGACTTCACACCACGAATGATTCCACTCTTTCCGCAGGGTTGCAGATAAAGCAGGCTTTGGATTATTATACATAATACGTTTTTCACAATGTGTCAAAATATCATCTATTGTTACCCATCCATCGTTATTCGTGGTGTACATCCTTTCCATTTTCAAATAACGCTTTATGTCATCTACCATGAGTGAATAATCAGTGATAACTTCACCACTCTTTTTCCCTCCCATTTGTTCTCTGTGATAAGGCTTGATGTATTGTCTTATATCATTCTGTCCGTCCCTTTTTACCCTTTCAACTGGCAAACGGTTAAACTTCGCTTTTGATGAAATTTCAACGAATCCATTATTGACGTAGAGTAAACCAATTTTATGCTGTTTAAGTATTTTTGTAACTAGTCTAGGGATATGGGTCTTTCTTTTTGGAACTGCTATATAAACGTAGTGTCCATGTCTCAAACGTTCAATAGCTTGATCTATCAACTTAAAAGTTAAGTTTGTTTTAAGTTCTACAATAATGTTAACAGAGCCATTAAGCCCCAAAACATCACAATCTAGCACTTCACCAAATACTTCCTCGCATCCCATGTCTTCTATGAGGAATGATTTTATCGGATTGAATAATTCGTGTTCTTTCATTTTGCAACCCTCAACCTATTCTTATATCTTTCAGCACATTTTTAAATGAGTTTACTAATTCATCTGAGTACGCATGTTCCACTTCTCCCTTTGATCTATCATTTATAAGGATAAAGAACAAGGCGGTTTCAGCCCCATTTAACTCTTCATTATCATCTTTCTTGACTAATTTCTTTAACAAATCCGTCATAATTAATCTAACAGTATAATCACTGTCAGCTGCTAATAATTCAGCTGCTGTGTACTGCATACTTTCTTTTAAAAAATTATGAATGATGGCCTTAACTTTTGTATTTTTAATCAAGTCTGTATTAAAGGGATTGTATGTTGTTACTTCAGCTTGATTTAGGTTTATTGTTTTGTAACCTTTTTCTTTCAAATCCTGAGTTGTCATATGCTCTGAAATAAGTGTTGTTGTTTTTGTCACCCTATCCACTAGATGACCTCCTTTATTTGATTGATTATCGAAATTTCAAATCAAATTCCTTTTTACTAATCAATAATCTACTCATTGTTTGCTTTTCTTCTCTTGTATTCATGATCAATAAATGAACTAGAAAAAAGCATCTTTAATTGCTCCATGAAAATCAATCTTCTTGGCCATGTCGCATAAGAATAATAGTTATGCCAGCAGACAAAGCCGTTATTTGCAAAAGTTGCGTCAGCATTTTAAATGTTGAAGTCACACCCAACAAAAAAAACAAGAGAACGTTAATAAAAATACAAGAAACAATCGCAATAACAACAAAATAAAACGTTTTCAACATAGATAAAACCACCTATCCACTCCATGTCCTTATTGAATTCAATAGTCTTAATAGCTATTTAAGATACACCAACAAAAAATCTCCAATGATTTTCGCAAGTAAAAGGCATGTAATTATTGCATAAAGAAGGATTAAAGAATTTACTCTTTCTAAAGCAATTCTGGATCTTCTGGATCCTATGTATTGCCTTGATTGCCTATTATGATCCAAAACAATTACTCCTTCTTTTTTGCCTTCTAGAATCACATCTTTCAAGTGGCATCCTTTCTCGAAACCCACTATAGAAAGAAAAGAACGTACTGCCTGCTTTTTTGAGATTTCTCTAATTACATTGTCATGATCACTTTCAACTAAATTACTTTCAAGAATCAATGAATAATATGGATAGGATATCTCAAATAATTTCATTCACTATTCCCCCATTATTCCCCTTCAAGTTCAAATTTGTTGTTTTTCATTCGTATCGACACTTTATCGCCTTTCATATAGGTATGATAAGTTTTTTCATTAACAACGATTGTCGAGGTCTTTTCCTCTGCATATACTCGAAGTGTAAACTCTGTTCTTTCTTTAGTAGTACGTGGTACTGGTGTTAAAGCCAAACCTATTGAGCCGCGACCAAGATTCATGGTTGGAAGAAGCATTAAATCTACTTTATTATCAGTTATATCCGGCATCATTACAGGATTTGGATTGTTTACTATGAATTTATCAATGCCTCGTTTGATTCGTTTTATCGTATTTTCGACTAACGGACGCTTTCTGTTGAATATACTAGGGACCCCTATGGACCAATCTATAATCTCGTAAGATGTTCGCCACGGTTTTAGCTTTCCCGTTTGAACAAGAAGACTTTTAGGATCCGCATGTGTTGGCTTTGGCCACACGATTTCTTTACCATCACATCGAGCCACCATAAAGAATCTTTTTCGTATGGTTGGCGCTCCAAAGTCACAAGCCGCTAATTCCCTAAATTGCACTTCATATCCAAGTGATTCAAGCGTTTTAACGAAGGATTGGAATGTCCGCCCCTTTTGCTCTTTAATCAGTTTTCCTTCTTCAGAAACAGGCCCCCAGTCTTTAAATTCCTCAACATTCTCCAGCATAATGACTCTTGGCTTTACAGCAATCGCCCATCTGACAGCAATCCATGCAAGTCCTCTGATGCTCTGTTTTACAGGCTTGCCGCCTTTTGCCTTGGAATGGTGTGTACAATCAGGGGAAAACCACGCTAAACCGACTTTCCTTCCCTTAACTGCTTGTTTTGGATCGACATCCCACACAGATTCACAATAATGTTCTGTGTCTGGATGGTTGGCTGCATGCATTGCAATAGCTGCAGGATCATGATTGATAGCTATATCTACTGATAAACCTGTCGCAAGCTCGATTCCAGTGCTTGCTCCGCCGCCTCCTGCAAAGTTATCAACAACAATTTCACGAAATAAATTCAAATTCAAATATTCCATTTTTGCTACCTCCAGAATCAACATTTTCTAAAGTTCACAATAGCTGAAACCCCTCGATGTCACGTAATCTGGTGTACTCCAAATGTTTATCTGTTTGTTTTTGGCTATGCTTTCCGATTTTTTCAACTGCTCTAAATGTAGATAGTTACTTTTGAAAATATAAGCAAGTCTAGCATATCCCTCTTCTAACAACTGCTTCTGAATTAGTTTTCCATCACTATAGACATAAGCAAGTAAACGACCATATTTATCTTTCTTGTCATCCTCTTCAGGCTCAAACTCTAATTCAACTAAATCATCTTTTAATAATTCCTGAAGCCTTTTAGATGCTTCAAGTCCATACGGCTGCACACAAGTTTTGGGACTTTTAGTTTCAGGTGTATCTATTAGAAGCAATCTGACAGATGTTTTCTTTCCCTTATAAAGAACTTTAATCGTATCTCCATCTATCACATTTAATAATGTGGCTTCCTCTCTAGCTGGTGTTTGTTTCAGGTTATATGAATTACATCCCGATATGAAAAAAACAAAGAATAAAATTAAAATTTTGCATAACAGTTTCATATTTGGACCTCAGATCTTACACCCAAAGTAGCAACAACGAATTGACCTTCAAATACAAAAAGCATAGCTTTAATTTGCTTGCGATTTCCGAATCTAATGCTATTCGCGAAAATCAACTTGTCTTCTTGAACCAGATTCATCACTTTCATCCCACATTTCCATTACAGAATTAGTTTTTTTGTTGTTCATTCTCTTTTCATAGTCTTTCATATAACTGTCATTTAAGTTATCTGGAATATAACCAATACGCACTTTTATCAAATTTTCCACGACATACATTCTTTTTGTTGCATCTTTATACGCAGCTAAGATCTCATCACCTCTTTGCTTATCAGCTAAGCCGCGATTTGATTTCCTTACGTCATAAAGCTTTTTATAAAAATACGTTCTGTTTTTCCTTGCCTCTTTAAGTAACAAAATTAATTCCCATGTGGAATACAACATTAGTTCTGACGTGGTTTTCTTTAGCTCTTCTGGATCTACTGTTGATCTATGACCAGGTACCTGAACTCTTACGCCATCACTTGATACCTGGTCAATTTTTAAATAAATATCACAAAAGCCACAATGAAATTTCTCTTTCACTTCACTTACTTTAGTAGCACAGTATGGGCAGGTCTTGTTACTTCTCATGAAATCATTCCTCCAAATTAATAGGTCATTCAGCACGCAAAATTTGCTATGCTGAATGAATAATGGTATATTGATATTGTTAAACCTAACAACAACTTTTTCTTAGAGAAACCAAGTTCGCTCCACGGACTTGGCTTTTTTCTTGTTTAGATCCGTCCAAAGTCAATGAATGCTTCATACGCATTAGTTTTTCTTTTGATTCAAATTCAATAACCAAGTTAAACGCCAAGCTATTTTTGTTCTTCTGGCACCAGTGTTTCACATCTTTCGCCTTCATTAACTTCGAAGCTGTAAATAACACATTCAAATGAATCCCTCTCAGTCATTATATTTTTTTTATTAACAACATCCATCTTGATCCCCTTCATTTTCAAACGATCACTTATTGCTTGAATTGACCTCATTAAAAAAACACCTCAACTAAAGCTGGGAAAATTGCAATGAAAAAGAAGAATCCGCAGGCACCAAATGCAGTAATAATATTTACTTTAATTCGATCCCTTCTTTGCTTTTCGTTCTTATTCACCTTTTTTATTATTCCTCTTTCTACACGAATCTCCCCTAATCTTGACAACTCTTTTAATTGACTATAGACAAAATCCTGATCAAAATCATGACTTTTAACCAAATGATCTACAGTGGTTGTTTTTTCAAAACACAAAACCTTTTGTAATCTTTCAAAATCAAAATGTTTTTTTCTAATGCAAAAATAATCTCTTAGACTTAATTCCATACCACAATTACCTCCTAATTTCTTTGTTCTTCTTTATTATACCACTTGCTCACAACGTGTGCAAGTTAACATGTTATTTTTTCCAAATAAAAAAAGCTTCTACTGAAGCTTTACATCTCTACGTTATTATTGATCTCGTATTTAATTTTATATATTGTATTTCTTGATAATCCAGTTTTTCTATGTATATCCATAACAGATTCATGAGCATTCAATCCTCTAACCACTTCGTCATATATTAGCTTATTTCTCCCTGTTGCATTTGCATGATACTTTCTCTCCTGCCCCTTGTATTTACCCTTTTCCTTTGCAATCTCAATTCCTTCTCTTTGCGCTTTTCGATTTCTTTTCCTTTCATCCTCAACGGCCCAAGCCAATAACGTCAAAACTAAATCTGACACCAGTTTGCCGACACCAGGTAAGTCTTTATATTGCCTAGTATTTAAAATAGGCATATCAAGAACTTCAATATCAATTTCATCATCAATTAGTTTCTTCCATTCATTCATAATCTCTTCTTTGTTCCTTCCAAAACGAGAAAGATCATGAACTATTAATAAATCACCAAATCTCATTTTATTTCTCATTTCTGTAAATTGAGGACGATTGAAATTTTTTCCTGAAATTTTTTCAACGTAAATCTTGTCACAATTCTTTTTTTTAAGATCTTGTACCTGCCGATCTAAATTTTGATCCGAGCTACTCACACGCGCATAGCCAAAAATCATAAATTACCTCCCATTTAATGAACAACCCAAAATGAACATATTGAACCCTTATTGAATCTGTGATTACAGTTGTTAATTTGAGGTATACCCAAATTGAACACCAAGAAATATTTTTATACGAAGTAAGTGACAAATATACCGAATACTGCGAATATACCGAACACTGTTGCAATAAAGGCTATCAATCCCAAAGCAAACCTTCCTACAATAACTAACCCAATAAATAAAATAACGACTAATAATAAGACTTGCAATAATCCAAAAAGAATGGCCTTATACTTAATTAACATAAGTACGAAAAGTATAAACAATATCAAATGTATTAATGTTTTAACCTTCAATATGATTCCCTCCTACTTTTTGAATTACACAAGTCTCTTATTAGTTATTTCTTTTTTCATACTCACTTGCTATGATTTCAAGAGCGTTTTTTATTTTTGTGTGCTTGTGAAAAGCTAAACTTTCAAGAAACAACCGGTCAGTTTCAGAGATCCTGACATTCTTCGTTTCTTCTCCAACGACTTTCTTATATTTCGGAAAATGAATTTTCCCTTCTTCAATTTCACTCTTCAGCTTTGTAATAATGAATGTAATTGCTTCTTTAATGCTAGTTCTATTCTGATACGCAAATTCTCTCAAAAATTCATGTGTTTTTATGTTTACTCTAATTCCAGTATTGGATACATCTGAATTAGCCATGTTATCGACCTCACTTGTTTTTTCATGATGACTCTACCACACGCTTACCATTTAAGCAAGTGAGCATCTTCCCTATTAGAATTTAAAAAGGAAGATCGTCATCAGAAATATCAACTGGCTTTCCATCGTTTGCAAAAGGATCATTTCTAAAGTTACTGTTCTGATCAGGTTGGTTGTTGTTATAGTTATTATTACGTTGCTGGCTATTTGGATATTGATTACCACCATATCCTGCATTTTCTCTCTTTTCTTTAGGCTCTAGAAATTGAACACTTTCAGCCACAACCTCGGTCACAAATACACGTTGACCTTGTTGATTTTCATAGTTTCTTGTCTGCAAACGACCGTCCACACCGGCAAGGCTTCCTTTTTTCAAGTAGTTAGCTACGTTCTCGGCTTGTTTTTTCCAAGTAACACAATTAATAAAATCTGCTTCACGCTCTCCAGATTGATTTGTAAATGTACGATTCACAGCTAAAGTAAAAGTCGCTACAGCTGCACCATTTGGTGTATAACGAAGCTCGGGATCTTTTGTAAGTCTACCAATTAAAACTGTTCTATTAATCATTTGAATCACTCCATAAATGTTATTTTTATACTTTTATTTTACCACTTGCTTACATCGTGTGCAAGTGTTTTCTTTTATTTTACAATCTCCAATTTCCAATCAATTTGAAAATTGTAGTTTTCCGCAACAATATCATTTGGATAATTTAATTGGATATTTAGGTCCTCTATAGGTATCTTACAAAAACCTTTTGGATTACCAGGAGAGGATTGGTATAACACTTTCCAATTTTCATCGAATTCATCATGGCGTATTAGCGCATCTATATTATTCTTGTTAATGATTGGACTAACAAAAAAAGAAAAGAAGATTGGTTTTTCGATCAATCTGGCTTTTAGTACCCAGGAATCATTTTGATTCCTTAAAGTATCTTGAATAACTATATCTTCTTTAGCAGCATCAACTGTTACCATGTTTTTGTTAGAACCTAGTATGGTTATGAGAGATAAGTTTTCAGGTACGTCTACAATATCCAGTTGACCTATCATTCCTTCAATATTTATTGTTTTAATGTTTTCTATCCCACTTCCACTTTTAACATAGAATGTGTACAGTCCGTTATCATTCACTTCAAATGTTCCCTCAGTGGATATACTTTTTTCATTCCTCATATTTTCCAGACTCTTCTTTCCTTTTGCTATCCTTATGTCTTCTATTCCACTTGCAGCTGCAGTAATAACCCTACCTTTATACATCTCTGATCTGGCTGTTTTAGGATCCATTTCAATATCTATTTTAGGTATCTCTTTATCGATATTGCTTATCGAAATAGTCTTTTCAGTAATAAATCCCAATGAATCTTTAACCAATATTTTATACTGTCCGTTTTTTTCGATTCTTTTCTTTAAATTTTTAACTTCTCTTTTTTCTCCATTAATCTCGATTTCAACTATATTTGAATGTGGATTCATCGAAACTGGTGCTACCTCTAAATCAACAAATTGCGTCCACTTATTAGATTGCAAACCTTTCACCTTAATTTCTGGTGGCTCAAGTCTTATATGTTCAACTTCCGATCCATTTCCAGCATTATCGATAGCTCTGACATGCAAATAAAATCCCGTCTTCAAATTAGGTAAGCTGACTCTCGCGTTTTTCTCTTTATAATTGACTTTAAATCCCGGATCAGTATCACCAATATGATCAACAGTAACCGCAAACCCCTTTAAACCGGATTCAATATCAGCTGCTATCGTTTTTGATACGTATCTCCCACTTCTAGCTCCCGTAGCTTCAACATAATAGTTATACACTGCTGCATTATCTTTTGACTCTAGCATTAAATCAAGGTTATCTTGCTGAAGCTTTATTGATTCAATTTGTGGCTTATCCGGCGCCTCATTATCCTGGGCTTTCCTGTCATTCCAACTTGTATTTTCAGATACCTGGGCAAGATAAAACAAAGTATTGGCTAGTACCTTCTGTTCATCTGGAGTGGCAGCCCCATTAGAGTGGCCGGTCTGAATCATTGCAGTATTATTCCATGTTGTTAAATATACGTTATTGGTGCCTTGTCCCGATCCATCTCCCTTTTCTGGACCAACACCAACTGTGGTATCCGAAAAGTCACTTCTCCAATTTTTATATGACATCCATACATCGCCTAGTGCAACTTGCGAATTTGTATGACTATAAGGTGTTTTTAGATTATTCCCTACTTCACCAATATCCCATGGATAACTTGTTAAAAGACCCTTCTTTCTAATCGTAATCATCTCAGATCCAATCCAGGGCATTTGTATATATGTGCTATTTGCTTTATATATATTGTTGGTAAAAGAGTATGTCTTTACATTCAAAAACTTCGATAATTTCACAAAGTTTTTTAGGTTATGGTATTCTGTGATCGTATCATGTCCTGCAAGAAATCCCCTTCCAGTTTGAATGAAATCCTCAATTGCTTTTTCTGCAGCATCAGAAAGGTCCTGCCTAGCATTTGTATCCCATGTACCCGCAAAAATAACATCATATTTATATTGGTTATTTGCCATAAGGTACTTCATAGGTGCGTTATTGAAATCAGTAATTGATACTATATCAACCTCAATCAACCCCTTGCCATAGCCTTTGGGGTTCTCTGAATTAGGTTCTTCCATCCATTTTTTAACTGAGGCAGACTTTAAGAATTTATGTGTTTCACCTTTCCAATTCTTAAAAGATTCAAGCCCGGCTTCTGGTATGTTTCTGGCATCTGGATATACATTTAAAACTTTCACCTTTTCTTTTGTCGGTATGCTCTGAAATTGGGATTCATTTTTGTTCTTTGAAAATACTCTATAACTATATGGTTGGCTGGAGTCGGGTTTTGTCCAACTCAGTTCAATATATTCACCTGAAGAATGTGGTTTTGCAGATAAAACTGGATTAGCTGCAGCTGTTACAACCTCTTGTCCCAAAATAAAAGTTGTTAATAAAAGTATGATTATTAATAGAATGTTTTTATTTGTTTGCCCCATGAATTCACCTTTCTATCTTTTTTCTTCCCTTTTCTTTTTTCTTTTCAAGAATAAAAACACAAGAATAAAAATCAAGGTACCTACACAAATAAAAGTCCATAGAGGAATTACGATTGAAATTGAAGGCGTGAGATCCGCCTTTTTTCCGTACTCAGCAATTTCGTTATTTTTAATCTCAAAATTTATAAGCTGTCTTTTCTGCCCTTCTGCTTTTACATGAAGAACGTATGAACCAGGTTCGAGCTTTGAAGAATTCCATTTAATATATAATGGAAACGCACTTTGTGGTGCCATTTGAAACTCTTCTATTTTGCCTGAAAACACTTTTTCTTCTTTATCCTTATTAATCAAATCATAAGTCAAAGCAATATCATTCATGATTGCATTCTTTTCATTTTTCATATTCACTACAACAAATGCACCGTTTGCAGATCCCTCAAAGAAAGCATTCTGGAATGTAACTCCTTTCTTATTAGGATTACTTATACGAATATGAACAGGCAGTGTTTTTGTTGTTTCAAGTCGTATTGCGGTAGATTCAATAGGTTTCTTGTTATTACTCTTGTGATCTCTAATTTCACTCACTTGTAAGCCGCCCAGAATATGACCTGAATGATTATCAGTCTTGATAAGAGCATAAATTGTTTTGGTTGTTTTTGGACCAATTGTAATTGAAGGCGTGTTGACAGTAGCAATATTTGTTAATTTTGCTTTCTCTTGTACTCGATCACTATTTCCATTTTGATAAACAATTCCTGTTACGGTTGAGGTAGCATTCACAGGTTTTATCAAAACGTGCTTTACAACAGAAGAATTGTTTTTTATTTTGACTGAAATTTTCTCAGAACTATGGTTCTTCATATTAAAATCAATATAAGAATCATTATTATTTAGTTGACTTTGAGGAAACAATGGTATTAGTTGCAGATCCTCATTAACTGCTGCTGAAGCAATATTACTTTGAGAACCTACTGCTGATGAAATACTAAACATAATGAAAAACAATACAAAGATACTTATATACTTCTTCATACTTTCTCCTTTCAATAGAAGGGGATTTCACCCTGAATTTAAAAGAGCCTATTTTATAATAGGCTCTTCAATAACTATTCTTCTGTAGGCTTTTGCATGTTCAACAGTCTACTTTACCGGAACATGCATATCGGCCGTAATCACTGTTTCATACGTTCCTTTGTAGATACCATCTCTATTAGCAGAGAAAGTTAAATCGTCCTTTTTAAAAACATACTTGAATTGCCCCATACCTTCACCTTTATCAGCTGAAATAATAACGCCTCCAGTTCCTGATTCTGAACCATCTAAAATAATATTCTCGCCAATATTTTTTGGTGCAGTCGCGTTCGGATTCATGTAAGATCCTTCCGGTTGACCTATAGGTACACTATTTAATTTCAAAGACCCTGTAGGAATTTTTTTATCAGAGGACACATTCTTAAATTGAGTGGCTTTTAAAGTAACTTCATATCCGTTTCCAGTCCCACTGAAATCCGTTACCAACAAACCCCCTAATGGTACATTTGATGTAAATGAGTTGTTTAAATTAACAAAATCAAAGATTTTTTCTTTATTGCTTAAAAAAGCTACATTAAACGATCCTCCTTGGATTTCAATGCTACCCTTAGTAGTAGCCGATGATTTTCCATCATCTGATCCTTCAGCTGCTAATACTGTATTGCCAACAAATAAAGTAACCAAAGTCGCCATTGTAACAATCAATTTTTTATAATTTTTCTTTTTCATAATTCATCAACCCTTCTTTTTCGATTCGTTAATTGTTTGCTATTCTCTAAATTGAACTTGTCTTTGCGATGGTTTATTAAAGCGATCATGCTTGATATTCTCAATCAATTCTTGTTCTTTACGTTTATCCAATTTCTTTCTAAGGTCCTTTAGTACATCATTCCAATCAAATCCTTCTTTTTCCGGAATGTTGACTTTCACTACATCCCGATTAATCAGTCTTTTCATTTCGTTTATAAAGACAAGAGATCCTGCATCATTGTCAGTGTTAATACTAATATGAGTTAATGGCAACTTGTCATCTCTTAAAGCCTCGATGATCGCGGTGCTGACAGTTTGTTTTTTTAGACCGTTCATAGATTTAAGTCTAACGTCTTTCAGACTGCCTTTCTTTATGCTCCAAAAAGACAAAAGATCTATTGGCGATTCAAAAAACGCGATACTCTTTGGTTTCCCAATATCAACTGTGAAACCATTATGTGGCTTATCATTGGGACAAATGTATTTGAATGCTCTTTTCTGTCCTTTCATGGGTGTCGTTCCCTGAAGGTCGAAACCTACGATTTCTCCATCTTTAATCCATTTAAAGATGACATTGTTTCTTTTATCTTGGGCTATCAGCCCTTTTTTGATTAACCAATCAACTACCTTAGGTTCAATTTTTCTTTCATTGATAAGATAATGTCTAATCCTACTTGTATCTTGGACTTCTAATTTCCTTTGCTTTTCATAGGAAAAAGGTGGAGTCTTTTTTGTTTCCCTTTTGATTTCACTAATCGCAGAGTAATCACTGCTATTCAACTCATTAACAGCATCAACAAAACTAAGGCCATAATAAATCCTGCAAAAATCTATAGCATTAGTACCACCCTTTTGCCTTGAATTCCAATAAAAAAGACCATTTTCCTTTATAACAAGGCTGTCATGGTCTGAATGGATATAATTTTTCCCTTTTCTTATTAATTTTTCGCCCTTTTTTTCAAGATAATCTATCAGGTCAATATTTCTCGCCTTTTCGATTTCTTCAGGACTCACTCTTTTTTTCCCTCCTCCATTTCGTCTTTCATACAAAACAATCTTCTTCTGGCCACTTTGCTGTTCATCGATTGTTTCTTCCATCGATACTCCTCCTAAAAAAATAGGTTCTTATTGTTAATCAAAACTAAATTGAATCTTGTTTGCTTTAAAGATTAGCCTGGCATCAAATTTGTTTTTCTTTTTCTTTGATACAAAACCTTTCAACTTACTCGTTTCTCCTTTTGTCGCTAAAGATTTCACCATGTTTTGAGTTAACTTTTTCCCTGCAAATTCTTTTGGAAATGAGCATTTGCAACCGTTTTGATAATTAGAACAACCGTACAATTTTCCAACGTCTCTTATATCTCCCGATTTGCATAATGGACATTTAACGATTTTTTCACCTTTTTGATTTACATAATTAACTTCATTCGTAGGAATCGAAAAATCTTGGTTCATCAGTTTAGCTGGCACTACTTCCAGCATGTGTTCTATGAACTTTTCAACATTGTTTATAAATACACTTTGTTTTCCTTTACCCTGCCCTATTGTAAGCAAATACTTTTCCCATTTAGCAGTCATTTCAGGTTTAGAAAGTAATTCAAGACTATTCTGGATAGCTTCACAGAGAATCAACCCTTGGGGTGTCAAAGTCACTCTGTTTTTCTCTATCTTTAATTTCTTTTTATTTACAAGATCGGCTAAAATGTTGGCACGGGTTGCTTCAGTTCCTATTCCTTCTACTGAATTTAGAATCTTTTTATGGTTTTCATCTTCAACATACCGTCCAATATTGGTCATTCTATTTATAAGCTGGCCCTGGGTTAACAATTTCGGCGGCTTTGTCAATCCTTCCTTAACAAAGACACTAACTTTCAAAATATCCCCAACATTCAAGCTTGGTAAAGTTTGATATTCTTTTTTGGGGTCAGATTCAGCATCATCGTATAAGGCTTTCCATCCTTCTAACTTCACAACCTTACCTGAAGTTTCAAACGAATTTAGTCCATTAACATCTACAACGACTTGTGTTTCATCATAATGATGATCAGCTGCAAACATGCCAATTGTTCTCCTTAATACAGCATCGTATATATTCTTTTCTTTTTGATTTAACATGCCCATCATTTCTTGATCAGGTATGTTTTCAGTTGGCACAATCGCATAATGATCTTTAACTTTTTTTGGATTTACATATTTATTTCTGGGTTGTAAATTAGTTAATGTTTGACTGTCACCTATAATTTTTTGATAAGCAGCAATATTATCTTTTAAATATTGAAATTCGTGCTCTGTTATAAATGAGCAATCAGTTCTTGGATAACTCAAAATTTTGTGTTTCTCATACAATACTTGCACAATGTCTTTTACTTCTATCGGGCTGTACTTCCACTTTTTATTGGCATACTCTTGTATGCCACTCAATGAGAATAAACTAGGTGCAGTAGTATTCTTTTCTTCAGTCTCACACAAAGTAACTACACCTTCATTTTCTTTCTTCAGATTATATTTTGAACAGACTGATTGGATCATGGCTTTGTCTTCAAATCTTTCTTTCACTTTTATGGTAAATACATCTTTACCTTTAATTGCTGTACCACATAACTCGAAATAAGGCTTCTCTTTGAAGTTTTTAATATCTTGTTCCCTCTGATAAACTAAAAATAATGTCGGTGTTTGAACCCTCCCAACTGAATAAACACCGTGTATACCCTTTTGTTTCAAAATCAATGTATATAATCTTGTAGCATTTAGCCCAACTAGCCAATCAGCAATTTGCCTTGTTTGAGCCTCTTTATAAAGTGGATACCTCCTTTCTCCAGGATCTAAGGCTTTAAACGCTCTGACCAACTCTTTTTTTTGTAAAGAATTGAACCATAGTCGTTTAATTGATTTTCCTGAAACCCCGGCATGATGAATAATGGACCATGCTATATTCTCTCCCTCACGTCCGGTATCAGTGCCAATAATTATTTCAGTTGCGCTTCTTAGTAATCGCTTTACAATATTGAACTGTTTTCTTCTTTCAGGCTGAACTTCAAACTCAATATTTTTTGGCATGATAGGGAGGCTTTCGAGTGTCCATGCTTTTCCCCAGTCACTCCTGTAATGAGCAGGATCTTTTAATTCTAGAAGATGGCCCACTGCCCATGTGATCAATACTTCACCACCAAAAAAATCGTTATCAGTTACTTCAATATATCCTTGTTTTTTTTGATATGAAGTAAATACCTTCGCAAAATCTTCTGCTTGTGATGGCTTTTCTGCTAGAATTACAATTTTAGATGTCATGATTTCATCCTCCTTTAAAACATAAAAAAGGAAAGCGTATTACGCTTCCCTTATTACGCTTCCCTTTTTACCTTTCTACTTCATTAGCAGCAGGCTTTAAATTTTTGTCTTTACCTTTGGATTGCTCCTTAACGTATTCATTTTTTTCCTTATCTAATGCAGCTTCTAACAGTTTCAATCTTTCTTTTGCAAACTCGGGCATATCTTCTTGTTTCAATTCATTTATGACTGCCTTCTTCAGCTTATAGACTTCTTCATAAGGATGTTTCTGTTCAAATTTACGTATTTCAGCTCGTCTCTTGTCTCTTTCTTCGTCTTTAACATGTTGGTCCCTACTTTCAGAATAAATAACCGTTTTAACTTCTTCTTTGTACACTTTTTTGAACTCAGCTTGGTTTTTATTGATATTTGAGCGAGAAGATCCAGAATCCCGCGCTATCAAGTTTTTCATCATTCCTTTGAATAAACCAGACTTTTTTTCTTCCTGTTCAATTACTGGATCTTCTTTCTCAATTGCAGCATGATTTTCTTTATCTTGATTATTAAGGGATTCCAACAAATTTTCTGCGTCTTCTTTTCTGCTAAAGTAACCGGTAATCCTCTCTTGAATTTCTGTTTTTCCATTCGGATATGTTTTTTCAGTTCCAATAAAATAACCACCATTTTGTCGTTTTAAAACCTTCGGATCACTGATTTCAATATCTTCACTTGATAGAATTTCAGCTTCTATTTCTTTTTTGAAGTTCTGTTTGAAATGTTCACTTTCTTTTCCTTGCGTATTCGAATTGACTAACGCCTTTTCTATTTCCTTTGGCAGCTTTTTTTCCTCTTTCAATTGTTCATAAATGGAGTCATAAAGACCATCACCAATGTCAATTGTATTTCCATGCTCGATGTTTAGTTCACCATTCTTTTGATAAACTAGATGATATTTCGTTCGATCATAACCTGCGCTACCTTTTCTTTGTTCAATTAATTCTGAAATGACTTCATTCCCTTGCTCAAAAGGTAAGAATTCTAATGGTTTTAATGAATCATTTTCAGAGCTTGCAATTAATAGATGAGGTACCTTTAATTCTTTGGTAGATAAAAGCAGCTTTTTGCCGGAAAATTTTTCGTTATAATCTTTAATTAATTTGGGTGAAAGGCTCTTACTTTTATTATAATCAAGATCCTTCTTCACCGCGGATAAGGTAGCTTCTTCAACTACAAGTTTATCGTCCCTGTATTCAATAAAAACAAAATCTTTATTCTTTTTTGCTTCTTTTTTGTTTTCTGCTACTGTCTTTTTCATTCTCACATCTCCATTATCTCTAGTTTTGGAATTGTTCAGTTGCTTTTGATAACTGTTTATAGAATTAATTAACTTCAAAGATGTCTCATGAATATGACTAAGAACATTTTTAACATCTTCAGGATTTTTGTTCTTTCTAAACTGATCAAGCTGCTGAAAACCTTCTTTACCCATTTCTAATCCAAGAGCCTGACAGGTCGAATAAGAAACAACATCAGAAATAAATGTTTTTTCTTCATTGTTGTATAGTTTATATTCCTTACTATTTTCGATAGATTTACTCGCTATTTTATTGATTAAGTCATATTGTTTTGACTCATCAAAAGGTCCCTGAATTCCATTGAGTTCAGCAATTTTTTCAACAGATTTTTTTAGGGTTATATCAATATTTTTTTTCAAGGAAGGAGAAGACGCTTCTCTAAACTTTTTTATTTCCTTTGTAGATGCATTTGTTTGTTCGATGTCATAAACAACACCAGGAATAAATGAAAGACGGCCTTTTTTTGTTTTTAAAAGGCCGTCTTTTATCAATCTTAATTCTTTTTCTGTTGCGTTGCTTAATGCTCGCCAGCTGTCTTTCTTATATTCATATTGATCATCTTCCAATTGAGGCACAATTATGGTTGCACCATCCTTCACTCTCTCTTTCTTAATATCAAACCCTAGCTTTTTCCAATGATTAATGCTACCCACATTTGTAGCATCTCTTAATTGTGATTTAATTAATTCTGTGTTGAATGGCGTAAACCTAAACATTTTAGCTTTAAAGTCTAGGTATTTCTTAAAGGATTCACTTGAAGAGAAATAATCAATTATTAACTGATTGAACTGGTCACTAAATATTTTCAACTCTGCCTCGTTATATATTTGTTTTCACCTCGTCTTTCTTCAGTATTAGTTTATCTAAACCATAATCATCCTCCAGTGTGTTCAGTAGCACTAATTCACCGGTTCTTGTATTGACTGGAGCTAATAAATTTTCTTGATTTGATATGTGAGTTAAAACTTGCATATGTTCTTCAGGAGTTAAATTAATCACATACGTACGATTATCAATTTCAACTATCAAATCATTATCGCCCACTTCTTTAATCAATCCCAATTCTACATCAGCTGAGAATAGGCATAATATCTTTTGATTTTCATTTCTCGATTCCATACTTCATTTTCACCCCCCTTCATTGTTTATTCAGTTTATTCTGACGCATATTTGTAATTCTTTTAGTTACAATTTGTGAAGCAGTTTTAAATCCATCGGTTTCAATATCATCCGTTGTTACAATGTCTGGTATCTCTTGGGCGTACATGATCCCATTCATAATTTCTAGAAGAATTTGAGTATTCTTATCTGCACTATTCACGCCCAATTTGATTTTATTTAACTCACTGTTCAGAGTAACAGATAGGGCCTGTATTACTTCTTTTGTTACATATGAAATAGACCATTCGGTTCCTTTTAATTTCTCATGCTCGGCACAAATCAGACCAATAGCATCTCGATAACTTTTAATCTTGTTCTCATCCATAACCTCACGAATGTATTCATCAACATTCTCTTTCATTACCAATTGTCTACGAACAAACATCCATATCATCTCTCCATACCGTACTCAATTTGTTGTTGAAGTTTTTCATAGTGCCTTTGATTTTTCCAGTCTTCATATTCATTACGAAAAGCACGTTCGACTTTTTTCAAAGCAAATTGCATCCTATATTCCGAACGTAGATTTTTGTTTTTATTCGGCATGACATTTTTTTTGATTCTTTCTTGTTGTTTGTCATACTCTTTCATTTCCTTTAAAAAGGAGTTACCCATTCTTGTATAAAGATCATTTATTTTGTTTTCTTTATATTCTTCATATTTGGCATTTTTGCCAGTACCATAAGCTGCTTTTAATTGATCAACTTCTTCGTTTAATTTTTTGTTGAACAGGTCAAATTCTTCTTTGTGGTGTTTCTCAATATACTTTTTACTCAGTTCATCTATATAAGGCCTTAATGGTTTTAGAGTATTATAGTTGTATTGCCAATGTCTTTTGTCTTCAGGCAAATGATTATAAATAAACATGAATAATGGTTTCATCTCTTTGTTTCGCCATGCCAAAGTATTATTTTTCTTTTTTCCATTCACAATTTGTTTTCGAACCAAATCGTTCAATAATTTCCTTTGGCTATCTCTGTCTAACAGTTCATTAATGACACTAGACTTCATGGCTGCAATACTAAGTGGTTTTCTTTTACCTCTTTCGCGTGTTGGCGTTGGCTCAACAGTTGCAACATGTACATGGATATTATCAGTATTATAATGAATTGCAGCTGACCATATCGCACTCTTATCTAAACCTTCTTTTTTCAGCATTGCGTTTACTGCTTTTCTAGTAGCCTCCTTTATTTTTCGCTCATCAATCATGTTACTGTTTTGATTAATAATGCCTTGTTTTTCTAACCAATTTGAATCAAATGAAATTACATCTTGCCACATAATACTCTTATTTTTTTGAGCTTCTTCAAATAGTTTTTTTATCTGTTTAGATTCATTTTTTGAAAGGGAATCAATGTGATTTGTAAACAGTGCCGATGTTTTTTCAGCATCACCCATATAGTCTTGATACATAGAAAACATTTTTTCGTTCACTTGTTTATTATTACTCTTTGCCTCGTCTCTATCGATGTAATTCACATAGTTTTTGAACGCGTCTTTTGAGGAGGTTACAAACTTAGAAACTATAACGACTCCTGGAGATGTATCAGTCATCATCCTCACCTATTAATACCTTTAAGAGGTTTCGTAACTCATCAGTTACATCAGTCATTTTTTCCATAGCAATTATGTTTTTCCTCACAATTTCCTTTGTTTCCTCCAGCTGTTTACTTTCATGCCTAAATAAAAGAAAACTCTCTATATGTCGCCTTAAAAATTCATTTCTTGATAGCCTTTTTTCTTTTGCTATAAGGTCAATTTGTTTTACAAGAATCGGTTCCAATCCTCTAATTTTTATTTCACCTTTCATTTTTTACCATCTCCTCTTTCATAGAAAGGGCTAGTGAGTAAGAGCATAAGAGGTTTTTGTCCCCACCGGAGGTGTGGAGCTAGGCAGTGCCTAGCAAAACGAAGTACCCATGAAGAAGGTCGTCACCACTTGTAGATCACTACCGTTTTTCTTCAATTATTTGCTTAATCAGTTACTAATCACTACCCTCACCACTTACTAATCACTTATATATTTTTAATCAAAAACCCACACCACTTCTCAATCACTGCTCTTTTATTTGTTAATATCGGTTTTTTTCAATTCTAATTTCTCGATTTTTTCGATCAATATTTTCTTGTCTGACTCTAACAAAAATTCTTTATCGCTTATATTTTTAATTTCATCTTTCATTGACGAAATGTTCGATTGTGCTTCTTCTTTTTCTTGATCAACGAGATATTTCATCTCATTTGAAATGTCTCTTATTTTTCGCTGTAACATTTTTTCTTCATCTTTTAGAGCTAAGTATGCTGCATCTATCTCTTTGATTTTCCCTGTTATTTTTTCTTGTTCTGCATCAATTATTTCTAGAGCAAATTCGGTCTTATTTTTATTTTTGATGGCGCTCTTCTTCACTTTTCTTTGATCAGCATACAATGTTACTTCAATTGATTTAGAGGACTCTTTTGCATTTTCTTGATCAGTTTCTTCTCTGTTTTCAAATTGATTAATGTCTATCTCATAATCGCTATCTTCAACTGAATTGTTAACAACATCTAATGCTACAACTTTAAAATCTGGACTAACATGGTTGATTTCAATAATATAGTTTTCAGTTTCTTTATACACTACTTTAACGGGTAATAACTTTGCTGGATTAATTTTTTCAACAGCTTCAAAAGTAATATCATCCATTAAAGTGTTATTCACCTGCTTAAAATTTAATTGAACACGCATCGAATTTTGTTTTGAATCATACTCCCAATTTTCAATCGAAACGGTGTCCATAGATCTCATTGAGATATCAGTTTTTAGTGTAGTATTTAAAATTGGATCATCCTCACCCAGAAGTGGTTTTGAGACAAAAAAAAATGCTAGACCCACGAAAATGAATAGCATAATAGAGTAGTAAACATTTGATTTTTTTGTGTTTAATTTAAATGAATCACTTGATTTCAATTTCTTAAACAACTTTTTCCCTCCAATTTTGATCTATTCCTCTAGAGAGTAAATATCCCTCAAATTATTAACTACCCACCCCTGTTTTGTTTTCTTAATTGATACATTGACGTAGATTTTCGTATTTACAGTAGTGCCATTTTGCTCTTCAGAAAGTATATGATCAAATTCAGCGATTGCATCTATACTATTCTCTGTGTTTTGTTTTGTTTTAAGATACGTGTTTATGTTTTTCACATTGCTGCTAACGTGATCTTGATAGAACCGATCAGATGGATAAAACCTTTCTAATAGGTCACTCGCCATAATCTTCTCAGCTTCTTTTTTTCTTTCTTCATATCCATCTTTGCTTTGGACATATGAGAGTTCAATGAAGCGTTGTGTAATTGCTAGGATACTCCTTCTTTCTCTTTCTTGTTCACTTGGTTTGGCATTTTTAATCTCTTTCTTCAATTGACTAATCTCATTGTCTTTCGCTTTAATTTCTTCACTGAGTTGTCTATTTAAATTAATTCCGTCACTTTTTGCACCAAAATATATGTTGCTAATAACAAAAATAACACTTATGGCAACCAGCAAGAAAAACAGAATTTTTTTCCCTTTCAAGTCATTGTTCACCTCTTTTAGTTAAATGAAGCAATCCTTCCAAATCCATAAAAATGTTCTTTCCAATAACCCGAAAGGGTTGAGTATTGTATACCTGAACCATTCGAGTTGTAAAATTTATTATCACCTAAGTAAATACCTACATGGGTTACTGGTACGCCAGCGTTATAGGTTTTCTCAAAGAAAACTAAATCACCAGGCTTCGCTTCGCTGCTACTAATTTTTTTGCTGGCATTGTATTGTTGTTGTGCAGTTCTCGGTAATGAAATGCCACCTTTATTAAACATCCATTGCATTAATCCTGAACAATCAAAACCAGTAATAGGATTGGACCCACCGAATACATATGGCCGTCCTTTATATTTCAATCCTTCTTCCATAATCAGTTTTAACGTTGAATTTTTAAATTCTCCAACTTGAGTAGAATTCCCAACAAAATATTTAAGTACAGCGTCTACATATCCTATGTCTCCGTAGCATGCACCTGTAGCTGCTGACTCTGGTCTTACACATGAATAATTGCCTGTGTGTTTAACTTTTTGATACATCATTCTTGAAAATTCTATAGCAAGTTCTTTCGTATAATTACCCCCATGCTTCATAACATAATTTATAAAACCACCACCAAAGTTATAAGATTGAAGTGTTAATTTGATATCACCTTTCGCTTTTTCTAATACACTTTTGAAATGTTTGACTCCATATTTTATAGACTCAGTAGGATTAGTTATACAACCAATTCTTCCACATTTCGATTCACTTGCTTGCATTGGATCCAGCCCACGCCCTCCTGATTCTTGCATCATTAACGCGAGCATCAAATCCACATGTTCATGTATCCCATACTCTTTAGCATAGTTAGCAACAAGTGATCTATAACGTTCAACCTCTGGAGACACATTGGCCTTTCCTTCACTTTCAGAATAGGAAAAATCGTTTTGTTTATTTGATAATCCACCTGACAGCACTGAAAACATTCCAACAAACAAAATTATCAGGAAAAAAATAAAGGCCCCTATACCAAACAGGAGCCATTTTTTCGGAATGATTTTCATATTCTCTTATGCACCTCCACCAAATAGTTCAAGTTCCTCACTTGAACACTCAACAGAGAAACGAATATTCTGCACACCCTGGATAACAAGGATCATATCTCCTGTTTCCAAGAATGGAATTTCATTTAACTCACTGTTACTTAATTGCCCATTAAAGATGGTTTGTAGCTGTTCTAAGTTATTACTGTCTTGTTGCATGATTAGCTTGTACTGTGCTAATTCGAATAACGTTTTAATTGCTTCTACTTCTTCTGAACCACTACCTTCTGGAACAAAATCTCTAATCATATGACTACCAAAAATCATTCCACCAAAATACTTTCGCGCTTCTCTAGCAAATATACATAAATAATTGAGAAGTTCCAGATTACCCTTTCTCGCATTTACAACATGATGCGCTTCGTCCATTATAAAGAGGAATCGAATAGCGTCCTCAAAACTCAATTCTCCTTTGTTAAACGCTTCAAATTGTGGATACCCATGTTTCAGCATAGAATCCCAAATTAAATTAATTACACTGAAAAGTTGAGCTTGTCTTATTTCAGGTTTTAATTGCAATAAGTTCCTAATGGAGAAAAAAACGATTTGTTCGTCATCAAAGTTTTCAATGCTAGTGATTCCATTACAAAGCCCCCCATAGCTCTCAATTAAATTTGTTATCGTTAACTCTATTCTTTCTAGCCTTTCTTTTCTAGGGACGCTTAAATTGTCCCACATCTTTTTCGATTCGAAGTCTTCATATAATTCTTGGCGAACCAGATCTAGAAAATCTGAAAATATTGGGTACTCTTCTTTAGGTAAGGAACTTATTCTATTATCCTTGTTTCCTTCAAGCCATAACCCTCTAATAACATATAACCTTCTTAACAAATTTTCGAATTCTTTAATCTCATCACCATTTGCTTCGGGAGCAATATTACGATAATAGATTGTCATCTTAGATAAATGTTGAGCAAAAGTAACACTTTCGTATTCTGATGTCTTAAATACCTGTAGTGGATTAATAATACCATCAGAACCATCTAGTGCAATCATACGGCCATTAAGCTCTTTTACAACATCTCTATATTCCCCAGTGATATCAAATCCTCTTATTTTATCACTACGAATAGAACGATCAACACTTAACTTTTTTAGAACAGTTGATTTCCCTGCGCCCATTTTACCAACCAATATTGCATTATAAGACTTCCTCTTTTTATCCTTGTGAAACAAATCAAACAAGACGTTACCAAAAGTCTGAGTTGTTCCGTAGAAGAATCCATAGGGATCTGATAATTGGCTAAAATGAAAGGGGAAGCCTCCAGCTAAAGCATTGGCTGGTATTGGCTTCCCTTTTCTTTTATTCGCGTATTTATTTTGAGTTTCATAAGGAGCACTTTTTGACTTCCATTCATACTCTTGTTCATTAAGGAATATGCTGCCCCTGAATTTATATTCTTCAAGATATTCCAGTATCGTTTTAACTTTGTCTTCTAATTCTGCAATTGTTTTTGCGGAAAGAAAACTCCGAAGATGGACCCTTTTCATAACTTCTCCATGCAATGAAATGTCTTCTACAAGCTCACTTAACTCTTCATAAGAATGTCTTGCTTCCATCTGTGAAACGCGATGCTTTTCATTTTCATATCTATTTTCTTGCTCTGATAAACTTTTATTAATGTCTTTAATAACTGATTTTCTCTCTTCAGTTATTATATCCAGGGTTGTAGTTGCTCCTTCAAAATTCATAATCGGTTCTAGCCAAAAACGATTAACCAGTTTTGGGTATTCATAAATATGAATAGTGGTTTCAAAGCCATCTCCTTTTCTAATGAAAGCTTCCTTGAATTTAATGCCTCCTTGTGGTTGAATTTTTGAAATAAATTGGCTGTTATAACCTTGTTTACTTCCATCATTTTTCGGACGTATATATCGTTCAAGGACTTTAATTTTCATCACCCCGATTTTCAACTTTTGAGTTTAAATTATTTAACTTATATAACAAGTCAATCTTTTTATTAATATTAATTTCATGTATCATCAATGATCTCGAAAGGATCCTTTTTGCGTTTATAACTTTGCTTTCAAGAGTCTCTTTTGAATTAGAGAACAACTCCAAAAAATACTCTCTATTATTTCTCTTTGACTCTATTGTTTCTAGCTCAGATTTTTTTCTATGCAGCTGCTTTAAGAATTTTTCGTTATCACACTTTTCAATCAGTTTATTCACATGATTTTTTTGAATTGTTGTGTTGACTGGAAAATTCATAGAAATAATTTTGACACCTTGATGATGAGATCGATAAAATTGGGCCAGCGCGCTTATATCAATCGCAGTTTCTTCTTCATTGCGCGAATGAACGTCCTTACCTTCTATTTGTAATATTTCAGCATAATTGCCGTCACTTAAAACAACATAACCTTCATCCGTAATATCTCTTTCGTTCATTAGTTCAACAATTGAATAACTAAGCTTTTGGTTTCTTTTCTTCTTTTCTTTTAAAACCTTTTGCTTAGAAGTTACAGCTTTTTTTTCAAGAGATTTTTTTGTTTTTTTCTTTAGCTTAGGAAGCTTAATTTTAGAACTCTTCTTTTTCTCCATTTCTCTTTCATTAAATACAGCCAATGAATATCACCTCAATTCTCTCTATCAATTGACGTATATTTATTTCGATCCCTGATCAAAGCTAAAAATAGAGCTTCATACATTCTTTTTTTAGGGTTAAGAGGTGTTCTAATTATCGATATCACACCAACGATTAACATAAAGACATAAAAGGGTATTGATAATTTTGCATGCACAAAATTTGAACATAAGCTTGTAAAACCAAGTACACCAATCAAAAAGAACAAATCGAATAAAAATAAAGCACTTGTTAATTTTAATTCTGAATTAATTTCATTTGGTATTCTATATCTCATCTTTACTCCTTACTAATAGAGGGAGGGAGAAATAATCCCTCTATTTGTTTTTATTTCGCAAACTCTGAACAGTGTTCTTAGTAAGTTGATATGTTCGTTTAGCATTCTGTATCTTTGGATTTTTATCTGCCTTATTTTTAATACTTTCTTTGAAATATTGCCCCAATGTACGAGTCTCGGTTCTATTTTGGTTGGTCAATGGTATATCCGCAGTAGATATTGAATTGACTTGATGATTAGTTACAGGACTGTTTGTTTTTGGGGTAGTTCCAGCAGAAATAGTACCACCATCAGACTGAATTGTTGGAGGTTGGCTATAGCTGTTAGAATGAATTTGATTTTCCCCACTGTATGCTGGCGGCATTTGTGACTGAAGGCTTGGAGACGCATCTACATTCGTTCCAGCTGCTTCATTGCCTTCCTGGTGTTTTCCTGACGGCATTTGTGACTGAAGACTTGGAGACGCATCTACATTCGTTCCAGCTGCTTCATTGCCTTCCTGGTGTTTTCCTGACGGCATTTGTGACTGAAGACTTGGAGACGCATCTACATTTGTTCCAGCTGCTTTATCGCCTTCCTTATCTTTTCCTGACGGCATCTGTGACTGAAGGCTTGGCTTCTTGTCTACATTTGTTCCAGCTGCTTTATCGCCTTCCTTATCTTTTCCTGACGGCATCTGTGACTGAAGGCTTGGAGACGCATCTACATTCGTTCCAGCTGCTTCATTGCCTTCCTGGTGTTTTCCTGACGGCATTTGTGACTGAAGACTTGGCTGGGTGTCTACAGAATTACTTAGATTATCTTTTGCGGGGTGTTTACCCTTATTATTCTTTTTCATCTCTTCGTCTAATGAAGGACCATTTTTCTGTCCTTTTAATCCTGCTATTGCACCTCCTGTGACTGCTGCTGTTTGAAGGCTACCTGTTGCAAGCATACTTGCACCTTTCTTAGAAATAGAAGCTCCTTTTTTGGTTAAGTTGGAAGCTCCTTTAGCCATTGCAAGACCGCCAACTAATGTACCCCATCCACTTTTCAATCCAGCATCAATCCCTAACACTCTCTCACACATAACAGGTCCATCAATTACGGCTAAACTCCCTGCAATTAGCGCAATTAAAAAGGCTACACCATCTAATCTACTCGATATGTAATCAGAGTAATTAAGGTATAGCCTTAAACTTATAAAGATGAAGACAATTACAGCAAATGTGTTAAATATATGTTTTAGGACTTCTTTTAACTTCTGTCCACCTGAAGCAATATCAGCATGTGCTAGTATAGAAGCTAAAATATGATTAAATGCCAATTCGAATGCTAGTCGAGCTAATTTTATTGATACAAATAAAAGTGTGGCAGCAGTAACAAGTAAGGTTATTGCAGTATTTAGAAAATCCCACTTCCATCTATAATACTTTTCACTAAAGAATCCCATAACACCACTATCTAATGGTTGAATTCTTTGATTACCTTGGCTGTCAAACGCCATCTTCTTTTCGAGAACCTTTATGCCTTTCTTTGATATTTTTTCATCACCATTCATTTGAAAGTCCCCATCAAGCCTTTCATTGATGTCTATATCTTTTGCATATTTGTTAGGAATGTTGTTTTCTTTCTTTAATTCTGTACTTTTCCAACCATTATTATCGTAAAGAGAGACATCGGTTAAATTCTTTTTTATGACTTTATTTGCAGTGGATCCTGTTTCTTCATACTTGGCAACTTCAACACCTTTCTGTATAAAAGAATTTGTTTTACTCATGGCCGTTCCGAGTAAAGCTGCCGTTATTAAACCAATGACAATAGCCGGCACAATTTGATCTCTATTTCCTTTTCTGTTGAACATAAGCTGATAACCAATAAAACAAATAGACAACGCAAAAAGAATATACAGACCAGGTTTAATTGTGGTTAAAAAATCTGTTATTTCTTTATATTTGAAAAAACCCGATAGAGTAAGCACACTGTCTGTAATACCTTCTAAACTATCGACTAGCCATGATAGTCCCCTAACAAGGGCCCAACCTATCCAACGGAGAACATCCATTAGGATATTACTAACCTCTAAAATATCCGAAAATCTTTTTAGAATTTTAAGAATTTCTTCATCTTTCATTTAACATTTATACCTCCCCTGCTACTTCAAGTTTTCGATCTTTTCTTTAATTTTTCCACGAATTACTTTATAAACGTTTCCTTGAACTCGATCTGAGTGAGCCAATAACTTCAACAAGTTTTGGAAATCAGTCATTGACCTTGAAACTAAGTCAATATTATTTTGATCAGATATCCTTTCAATTAATTGGAGTGTTACAATATCATCCACAAAAAACTGTTCAACATTGTAGTCTTGCCAATTATCAATAGTCAATGAAAGGGATAAATTCTTATTCTCCTGTTCTTCATGTGGCTCTTTATTTAGTTGTACAACTTCCTTTATGGACTCAGTTTGTTCATCGGCTATGTTCCTTTTTTCATCCTTACTTGCCAAATGTTCAGCAACACCTTGCTCAATCGCATTGAATAATTCTGTGAATTCGTCTGAATTTTCTGAATACAGATCACCGGTGAAATCTATGAGTAAATCCATTGGATTAACATTGTAATGAATTGAATTTATATCTACATCTAAAATAGATTGATTTGTATCAAAATCATCAGCTAAATATTCATATCTGTAAGGCATGGTTGTTTTATCAGTATTGTATATAGGTCTCGGTCGTACTCGATTAAATTTTTGATCATTCCTTTTTAAAGATCTTATAACGACAGTTTCCCCCATTTTCAGTTCTAACAATTCACTAGGAGTTAGTAGTCTCCTTCCATCTATGCTATGTGTGATAGATTTATCAAGAGAAAATGCAGGACCACTTCTTGACGATAATACATATGTTTTTTCACCTAACATTTCTGAAAACTTATTAACAGTTGATTGATCAGTTGATAAAATATAGATGTGGTTACCACAGTTACCTAAAATATTGTCAGCGTCTTCCCCATATAATTTTTTTACTTGAGCATATCCTTGAATTATAAGATTAAAGCGAATATTCCTTCCTAAACATACTGTTATAATGCTTCCCATGTTATCGATTGCCGGCATATTCCCAAACTCATCTAAGAGAAAAACTACTTCCCTATGGCATTCTCCACTACGAGATAAAGAAGCATTTTTAGATAACACAAAATATAACTGCCTTATAAAAATAGAAGCAATTACATGATTAGAAGCATCGTAATCAGGTGTTATCATGAAAATAGCAATCGGCTTATTGAAGTAAGTTACCTGAAGTAAGTTTGTTGAAGTATTATCTTGACCAGATTGAATTTCATAGGAAGTCTCACCTGTGTCTTTATTAATCTCTTTTATTAAATACCTCTTTTCATTGACTAATAAAATATCGCCTTCCTGAATATTTTGCGTGAAATTACATATCCACCGGCCACTAACATTCGCCTTTACGTTTAGTTTAGATCCATCAGGAAATGTTACTTTTATTTTAGTCCTTGGTTCTGCAACACCCTCCAGCATCTTACCAAATCCAACTTTTTTTAAATCAATGGAATTCTTAGAGGTCATTCTGGCCGTTGAATCAAAAGTAAAGAATGATAGACCATCCATTGCAGTTGTAAATATGCTTCCCCTTGTGTTACCTTTTGCAAAGTTACTTGTGGCGTACATATTTTTTGCTACATGGCCATCTGGTAGGTTTTGAAAATAAACATCCAAAGCGTTTCTTGTTTCCCCACCTTTACGTAGTGGCGGTAATTCTTTAGATCCTAATGATGACAACATGTTTGCTACTGTGTACATTGTTATTTTTTCAGGTGTTGATTCTTTAATACATTTATCTATAACTGCCAATATTATGGCATTACATAAACTCATAGAAGAACTTGCCCAGAAATTTTTCGGATCCTTTGGGTCAAAATAAAGTGAGTAAGAAAGAGATTTACACAACATTTGAGCCGTTGAAAAATCTCTGGCTAAATAAGCATCTTTGATTAGTTGTAATAAGTTATAACTCATAGATTCATCTTGATCTAAAAGATTCAAGACTTCAATATGATACCCTCTACTTTCCAATGTCTTCTTTGAAGCAGTGAATAACTCGCCTTTTGGATCATTTATTATTAAACTCGGTTGATGTTCAGCCCTTGAATAAACATCAATTGTTGGGAATACAACTAATTCACCTTTACCACTTCTTGTCGTCCCTATTATACAGTTATTCACAGATCCATCATCTATTAGAAGCTCATCTGAACTTCTCGATATTACAATTCCACCTTTACCTTTATATTTTTCCTTCTTTAATGGAACTCTCTTGTATTGATCTCTAAGTTCTTTTTCAGTGCTAAATCTTTGTGACCCTTTTTCATCCGTTGCAATTGCTGCAAAATTTGTTTTCATGTCGTATACCACTTTAATGTTTACTATCAAAATAAACACGCCTACGATCAAATAATAAAACGGATATTTTAAAACAGGTGTTTGAATTAAAAAAGCAGCTGATAAATTAAACTCTAAAGGCCCGGTTATATTCCCTAAAGAAGAAATTAACTGGAGAACCATGTGTAATAGGAAGTTCGAAATCATTATGATAAGTAAGCTTACTGAGACACACAAAGGGATGAGCACTTTTTTTTGTGCTAATATTTCCTTTTTAACCAAGGCACTCACCTAATCATTTTGTTTTTTTTGAATGTTTTTTTCGAGATTTGATAGTCTATTCTGTAAATCGTTAAGTTTTTCGCTTTGACTTTTTTGTTGATCATCTTTTTTCTTTTCATGTCTTAATTCTGTTTTTAAGTCTGTTATGATTTTATCCTTGGTGATTAATGAAAACTGGCTATAAACTGCAAAGCCAATAAGCGAAACAATCAAAACACAACACATTATTAGTGTTACCTTTTGAATGACCATCAAGGATATGCCTAAAACTTTTTTCCTTTGATTATCTTCTTGTAGATCCAAATTCTTTCCCTTATTGGCGTCGTATTCATAATCATTTGGGAGACACTGCTTCATTTTTTCTAAAAGTATTTGCTTTTCTTTCCTTTGTTCATCATCCTTAACAGGAAATTCATTAAGCTTTTTCACAATATGGTCATACAGATCATTTGCTTTACCGGACCCCAACTGCATAGTTCCATCATATAACTCGTCTTGATTTTCATTAAGTAACGTAAAGTCATAAGCTATTTCTTCTTTCTGTTCCCTTGATTTTTTTTCATACCTGGAAGTGACAGAAACCGCGTCAGCAAATGATATAACATTACCACTTTCATTATCTAGAGGGTTCCTGTGCAGAACAAATAACATCTTATATTCTCTCCTTTAATTTTAAAAAAAGCTATACCCGTAGGTATAGCTTAAAATTTAATATTAGAATCAACAGCTTGTGCTAGCTTTAATGCACCCATAACAATAACTAATCCGACAGCTCCACCTATGAACCAGGGAATACATTTTTGCCTACCTCCTGCCCCACCTAATATTAACAAATAACCACCAAAACAAAAGGCAATACCTGAAGCAACAATAGCACCGATCTGCAGCCATTTTAAAAAGCTCTTTCCTGAACTTACAAGATCACTCATAGCATCACCTAGTAACATATTATTAAGTGAGTTTAACATTAGATCTAACATTCTAAAATTCCTCTTTTCCTTTATCTGTATTTGAAGAAAGTGAACTAAGTCCCTGTAAAATAACCTCTTGATTTTCTTCTACAACGCTTTTATATTGTTCGTGAAGCCATATTGAATGGTCTTCACCTTTTACTTGTAAGATTCGCATTGCCAATTCCCTTGTCAATTTTTTATCTTTAGGCGAAATACTCATGATCTACTCCTTTTTATTTTTTGTTTGCTTTTATAAAGTTAATGACCGATTGAAAGTCTTCACTATCTTTAATATTGACAAGTGATATTTCGTCTTTCATTTTTCCATTCGAGTAGAAAGCTAGGCTGTCTAATTTTTGATTTATATCAACTCCAAAATCGGTTTGAGATGAATTAACTGGAATTGAAGAAGAATTTAGATTTAAATCCATAATAATCACTTTTTCTTGATTCGCAGCTTCGTTGATTTTGTCTAATAATCTTACTCGTTGTGAGTTATTCCAAGTAACTAAGACAAAATAATGCTCATTTTTTTGCGAGTAACTTTTCATATTTTCTGAAATAATTTCTTGAACACCGTATTTTTCAACCTTTGTTTCATGCGTTTTTGTTATCATCACGAATAAGCTCATGATTAAAAGAATTACAAGCAACAGCCAGACTTTTTTTTGCTTTAAGATTCGATCTGAATTACTCATTTTGCTCCTTTAAAAAAGCCATAAATTCTATTAAAGTATTCTTGCGTCGTTTGGATCCAACCAGGCAACTCTACACCCTCTTTCACAGGTAAACTTGAAAACAATTTACAAAAGAAAAGGGTTATAGAAATCAACAGAGCAACTTTCAAGAGAAAAATTAAAACTCGCGCATAATCAAATTTTAATAATGCATGTAACTTCCGTCTGGCTATTTGTTTATTGTGTAATCTTTTGAGATCCTGTTTTTTTTTCAATTCACTTGCTACTTCAATTTCAACGATGTTTTCAAAGTCTAGTCCTTGGCTTTCTAAAGTAATTGTTGCATAGTCTTTAGATTTTTTATGTGCTTCCTTCGAAGTCGGCTTTTTTAACAATAGAACTGCCTCCTTCAAGCTAAATTTATTAAAATGCATGTCTTTTGAATAACAAAGTTTTTGACTATAAATTGGTGAAGAGTATTGTTATCTTTACAATAAACATCCACCCTTTTCTTTTTTTGAACATCAGTGCCAACCGGCACCCGAACCTTTTTGTCCCTTACTTCCTTCAAACTCGCAGTAATTTTTACAGATTGCATACTTTCTTCTTCACCTTTACCTTCCCCCGGTCATTTTTATATTAGTAGCTGCAGCGCGGAATGGATTTGTTCTGTATCAAACAAACCTCTCACCCCCTTTATGGCATAAAAAAAACAATGCTTTGCATTGTTACGCCACTGCTGTGTTTAATTTATTCTTCAGGAATGTCACTCCTAGCTGTACAACTTCCGGCATTGCGACACTCATTATTGAGATAACCAATGATCCCACAATGATTGAACCAATTCCGTGAATCGAACGATCTGCGTTGGCTTCAAACAACCTCTCACCCCCTTTAATGGCATAAAAAAAACAATGCTTTGCATTGTTACGCCACTGCTGTGTTTAATTTATTCTTCAGGAATGTCACTCCTAGCTGTACAACTTCCGGCATTGCGACACTCATTATTGAGATAACCAATGATCCCACAATGATTGAACCAATTCCGTGAATCGAACGATCTGCGTTGGCTTCAAACAATCTCTCACCCCCTTTAATGGCATAAAAAAAAACAATGCTTTGCATTGTTACGCCTAAACTTTAAGTATTATCGAGGTATCAACAAAGTATAATATTTTTCAACCAATTCTGGCATTTCGTCTAAAAATTCGCCCACAATATAAACCGTACCAGCTAAAAATGATAACAATGCAATAAAAATTAATGAACGTTTTATATTGCCTACAAAAATTATGATCACCTCACGTTTCTTACATTTGATGACGCGCTACCATTCAATGCAAAAGGTATTGATGGAAGATCAAAAAAGTTAATTTCAGCTTCTCCCTTTAGTTTGTAATTAATCTCTTCTCCAAACTGCGCCTTTTGATTTCCTGATAGACTAACCACAGTAAACTTTCCTCCAAAATTTTTTTCACTGTACAACTTTATCTGGTTTTGGGCATCATTAGTTAGCCCACCATACCTTTCTATTTGATCATTTACATATCTTTTCATATCAATTGCCTGAGTAAAGGGCAGGGCAATTGTTGCAGCTGATAAGATGCCGAAAAACAAAAGAGAGAATGCTATGATCATATTCGTTAATGTAACATTTTGTTCATCCATGAACACACCCCCTATTCAAAATTCAAATTAGTTAATAAATCATAAATTGCAGCACTCATCACTCCAATAAAGATTATAAATTGCGCTAGTGTGATTTTCGTTGGGAAGAATGCAAATCTATTGAGTTTAATTCTTACAATCTCATCAATCCCATCGAACAACTCATTACTTGCCTTTTTCCCAAGCTCATTTATAACCTGTTCATCCGTAGCTTGTTGTTCATAATCATACAGAATTGTCATAAATGATACAGCACTATCAGTTCCACCTGATTCAATTGCAAATCTTTTATAAGGTTCAATTGATCCTGGATACATCCTTATATCAAAAAGTAATTTTTCTAAGGATTTTTTCAATTCTAACTCATCTGGCTTATTATCGACTACATCATCGATTCTTCTTACAATATTCTTTAATATTGAATAGACATTGTTAGTCCTGTCTTTAAGATATGGGAGAACAATTCGCATAAACTTAGCAAAAACCAATTGTTTTTTAAACAAAAAGAATTGATACTCTTTCCTTGCTTTCTTGTAATCGGTAAACCAAACATAAAAAAACAAAACAATCATAAACAAAAACCATAGCTTATTAATTAGTAAACCAGGGGGAACTGCAGCTAATGTAATTAAACAAGATTTAAAGAATCGTCTTCGTTGAAAGGACAAAAAATGCTTCTCGGTATAACCCATTTTAAGTACCATCTCATATAGGTCGGGTTCAGCAAATGTATGCCATATTGATTTTTTGCTCAAAGTGTTACCTCCATCACATTATCATCTGCCATTTGGCTTTCTTTTCGCGTATAAAGTTTTGCCATATAAATAAGATAAATTGTACTGAAAACCCAACTAAAAGGTGTATGAGCATACGCATCAATAAACTTGTCCCACCCTAGAAATCCTGTGAGTACGACTATTACTGCTACACCATACATTGCCGAAAGTCTAAATTCTCTTTCATGTCTATCTTTTCTTCGAATGTATTTCTTTTGCATCTCTTTAACTTCATTATGATATTTGGTAATCTCCATCATTGATTCGCTGCTTCTTCTACCTTCCAGCATTGACGTTAACAACTGTTCAACAAACATATCAAAGGGAATATCCATTGAATACTTTTTCCGAAGGTCGTTGAATAGACTAATTTTCTCTTGATTAGTCGCATCACGTAATCCTCCTTCCAAGTACAACAGGTCCTTTTGGAATTCTCCAGTTGCTCGGTAAGTGTATAATTTCAATGCACTTTGGACCGTAAGATTTTCATTAGATAAGAATTGAGTCATTTCATTAACAAATCTATTCCTTTCTTCAAACGAATCCAAATAGTATGCCTTTTTTATATTTCGCGGCAAACCAACTTTAAAAGAATAAAAAACAGCTGCAAATCCAGCTAGTAACGATAACCACCAGTAGTAATAGAGTGAAAAAACAAGACCAGCAGCCACTAAAAATGGAATAAATATCTCTCGATAAATATCCTTACCTTTAATCGGTTCACCATAGGCAATCTTATAGGCATTTAACTCTTCTAAATTAAATAAGCGCCCTCTCTGCTTCATAAAACCTTCTCCTCTATTGGGTCTACAAAGCAAGAAGGAATTTGAACACCTGCGTCAGAAAGTTTTAATTCTAGATCTGAAGATATGCGGCCATACTCAATTCTTTCCCTTCCATCATGCAAGACATTTTTCTTGAATAAAATGTTAATTTCCTGCTTTGGAGTATACTCTGCAATTTCATCAATATATCTAAATGGAATGCCATTAATATAAATTTTTGTCACATGAATACCAATTTGAAAACCGTCAAAGAAATCTTGAAGAAATGTTGATTCATTTATATTTCTGCCTTGTCCAGCCATATAGAACATTCTTCTTGGAATTGTCTTAGTAGAACTAGAATGTAAACTACTTATTACATGGTGCCCCGTAATTGTAGCTTCTACAGCCTCATATGCCTCCGATCCAAGCAATTCAGTTGGCATAATCCAAACCGCGTGATTACGCATAGCTGCCTTAATCAAATCAGATTGCGTTAAATTCTCTCTTGTTCTCCAAGAATAAATATCCTTCTCTGGATATAGTTCCTTCATGAAAGTTTCCATTTCTTCTTCAATACTTATAATACGTTCCTCAAATGGGATAGGACTTGTTAGATATTTTTGCAATTCAGTTTTCCCTGTACCCGTTGGGCCAGCTATTAAAGTGCTACACCCAACTTTGATTAAGCTTTTTAAAAGATTGGAAACTTCTTCTGAAGCAATCTCCACAAATGCATTATCATCAATGACTAATCTTTTACTTAATACCCTCATTGAAAGTGTAGGCCCGTAATGCGCGTTATGAGGATGAACTGCACTCAACCTTATATCATCGACTGCAGCACTTAAAATAGGATGATTTGAATTAAACTCCTTATCCTCATCAGTCGCAAATGATTGAATTAACCTATCAAAATAATCTGTTGGGATGTCAGCAATATCATATCTCTCTTTAGGCTTATTATTGGCCTCTACAATTAAGTCTGTTCCATTGAATCCAATGTCTGTAACGCTTTTATCCTTTTTAATTCTTTCAATTAAACCCAACCCCATTAATTCCTGAATGACGTACTCTTTCATTGCAGGATCTGACATAATTTCAGGTGCCAGTTCATGCAGTTTATCAATTAATTCACTTTTTTTGCTTTCATCTTCAAAAGATTTAATAAATAATCCAGCATCATTCTTTCTTAAATCTGCTTTGAGGCCATTGATTACGTCTTTTGCAACTAGTTCTTTATTCATTTCTTCCTCCCTACTTTTTGCTACTGATATTCGCCACATAAGTTCTAGGGTACATCGTACCTTTATCATCATAGACAGCTACTTTAATAGCCTTTATAGCACCATCATCAGTTTTCAAATACTCAAACAGATATTTTTTATTATCAATTTTATAATTTGAGCTAATTTTCATTTGTTTTTTAAACGTTTTTTCAAAAATCTCTTCAGAGATACGCGCTTCTCCACTTTTAACCCTTGCGCTGTTATCCAAGCTTTTTATCGATGCGATCCGCATGGATTCGTCAATTGCTGACATCATTGAATTGTATCGCAAATGCTCTTTCCCATAAGTAAAGGAAAAGATCAAGCCTGCAGCACCAACAACAATTAAAATAATTATTACAATTTGTTTCATCTATGACCAACCCAATAGATAAAGACATTCAATAGAACGAGCATAATTGTGTACAAACCAAATAGCACTCTATAAGAAACTCGCTGCTTTTCCTTTTTTTTAGGCGCAGTAACCAGCATTACAATGGAATATAATAAAACCACTGCTGCGACAATTTGAACAATTAGGTTGTGATCAATAATCAGATTGGCAAATACTTCATACATTTTTAAAAACCACCTTTTGAAATTTTAAAAAGCCTCACTGGAAATGAGGCTTAGTTACTTTATTTTGTAATCCATTTAATATCATCGATTGTCCAACCATCAGGTAAACCTGAAGGAAATGGATTGTCTCCGTTTACAGGATGCAAAAGAATTTCATCTTCATCAATAGTTTCAGAATCTTTTGTTGCATACATAGAAGCTTTGACGTTTATATTGTCATAAATCTCAAACATTACTTGGTTTACACCTAGTTTGTTTGATTCAGTAATAACTTTATAATCGCCCAGTTCCAACCAGATAGGGAGATAAAATTTTCTGCCGCCATCGATTAATTCATGTTTCAATCTTGGATCATTGTCCTTGCTTGAAAATAAATTTCCAGTCATTCTTTCGACATACACTTTCGGTAAAGCATATAAAGATGTCGTTGTTATAACATCACCTTCGTTCTCTGAGGTTTCCTTGATTTTTTCAAATGGCACCCTACTCTTATCATATTTCAAGTAACTATCTATAAGTTTAGAAGGTACATTGAAATGAAAATCTCCATCCCTAAATTTTTGTCCTATTTCATTTTGATAAGTGTACTCAAATTCTTTTTCAAACCCATATCCAGTCTTCATGGTAGGTATATCAGATAGAACAAACCTGAAAATTTCGTAATATCTCTTTTCTTTAGTGGTAGGAGTGATTTCAGTCATTACAACAGCTTTTTCACTCACTCTAGTATTTTCTTCAGGGGTTGCAGTAATTACCCTCTCAGAACTCGTAAAACCATGTGTAGTTAAGCTTGATGCGTTGGTTAGTACATCTATATCATTTTGGTTAAAACCTTCTAATTTCACCGTGTAAGGCTTATTTGAGTTGATTTTCAAGTTTTTTGATTCAATCTTGAATTCCACTAACTTCGGTATGTCTTTTGCTGTGAATTCTTTACTTGCTAACTTTTGTTCACCTTGATATAGATTCAAGTTCATATTTGCGTCATTCATGCCTGGAGTATCATTTGGGTATATGTTTACCTTTCCTAAATGTACTTTAACAGGTAAACCAGTATTTGCTTTTGCTGTATAGATTTGAAGCTTTTTCAGTTCTAATTTAATTAGAGGAACGTCATAAAAAAAAGTGATTGTTATATTCTTGCTACCAACTTGACCTTCTACCTTATCGGATTTAATTGGCCGATAAGTATATTCGCCCTTTTTCAAATTTGTTTTTGGCCCATAAGAATATTTTTCACCTCGCAGCTTACTAAATACCTCTTTCTTTAATAACCTCTTATCTCTGTTATCCTTGTGTAAAACAGTTACATCCCTTTTTAAGTTATAATAAAAGACTATTTTTTTATTATTAACCCCAACAGTTCCTTCTTTAATCTCTTTTTTGACAGGTACATATACATTATTATTTTTCTTAATCTCTTTATGGCTTTGATATTTATACTTGGTACCGATCGTCTTCAATTCATTTTTGCTTTCAAGAAGAGTGTTATCATAAATGTCACGGTGTTCTATGGTTATTGTTGATTGGCGTTTCTCAAACTCAACACTAAATCCAGCAGAAACTATAGGATCCACTACCAATACACTACCCATTAAACGCTGGTAATTCGTTGAGTTAGGCATGTATAATAGCGAAGCTAATTCATTATATTTCCCATTGACATTGCCCGTTTTAAAGGTTGATCCATAATTTAAAGGAGCAGTAAAATAAAAACTCTGTCCATCCTTAATGGTAACCTTACCGCCGGTTTTCTTATTACCATTTATGTTTATGGTCACTTCTTTGGGTAATTCTAATGTTACAGATCCTTTACCTTGGAGCTTGTTCACTTCTGATTTTTGATTCTCTCCATTCAAAGTAGTCTTTAGATTTTTCTTCTGAAAACTAACCTGGTAACTAGGTGCATCACCGCGCTTTGCGTGTTGAATCAACGACCAAACTTCTTTATCTTGGTTACTGTATGTGCTTTGAGTTCTTTTACCACTTTTCCAGTTATTCAAAGCCACATAAGTCTTAACCATATCTGTCATTGTGTTTCCAAGCTCGTTCCCGTCACCTCCATAACCATAATATAGAATAGCTTTCACAGCATCATCATACTGTCGTTCGCCTGATTTATAATTGTGTCCTCCATATGGTGCTGGTATATCAGGATCAATACAGAAAACGATATTATCGCCTATTTTGATTAATGCGGTACTGTGAGTGATGCCACCTGGATCAGTCCATGAATATGGCCCTTTTGCTTCTGCTCTAGCTGCTGCTGCACTATCTGCATTACTAAACAAAAATAAGACTGTTAAAACGATTGAAAATGTTGTAATGGCAAAGGAATAGCCGATGTTTTGTCTTCCCATTGTTTCTAAACATCCTTTCGTTTCTTTTCAAATAAGTTAATGGCTTTGACCAGAATTTCTCTTTGCTGTTCAGTTAAACTTAAATCTTGCTTTATACCTTCTAATTCTCCTGCTGGATCGATTACAATAATTGATGATCCCTTTTTTTCTGCCTGTTGTTTTAACAAGAGCAATTGAGAGAGAGCCAACATTCCCATCATTTGTTCTCACCACCTTTCTTCATACGTTTTTAAAAAAGAAAAAAGAGCCTAAAATTAGACTCTTTTTGCCTCACATATTAATTAAGCGTTGCCTTCCAAAATTTCCAAGCATAGAGAATTAAATCACACAAACAAATTATTAAATACAGCAGCAACGTTATCAAAACAACGTAAACAGCGACCGTGAATTTACCGGTTATTGATTCCCAAGTAGCTAATTGAAAAATCACATTATAAGTTAATAAAAGAGAACCAATTAGATACATAACCTTTTTAAACGTCAATTTCTGTCCTTCTAATCTATCCATATATATTTTAAAAACTATTAGACCAAACCAAATTGGAGTAATTAATGTTATTACCACGTACCATTGATTGTAGCTTTCCATCATGCTTTCTCCGTACCCTAAAGTTGGAATGATGAAGATTGCACCTATTGACAATATGACCAATGACCAAAGAAATATTTTTAAGGCGTTTATTGATGTTTGTCTAAATTTTAGGATGAAATTAATTATTTGATTGAATCTTTTCAGAATGATCCCTCATTGTCATCCCAACTAAACTACTTTTTCTCATATACATCATAATTATTACCTGTACCATTATTACCTGATCCAGTCTTCTCATAGTTGCCTGAATTAAAATCATTGACGAAATTGTTAATAGAATCTTGTTTATTATTGTTTGAGTGTGAATCAGTCTTTGGCTTGCTTACATTCCTATTAGCATTATTCTGACTAGGATTTGATTTTTGGATTGGTTTTGATTTTTGAATAGGTTTTTTAGAATTACTTGAATTTGAATTATTTCTATATGAACTCGAACCATCTGACCCTCTAGAAGTTCCAGATGATGGTGTGTAACTCTTTTTATTGCTTGCACCATAATTAGGTTCTTTATAAACGTCATTATTTGAAACTGATTCTTCTTGCTTATTATCATTAGAATGAGCTTTGCTAGGAGAAGACCCATCTTGACGAGTTTTTGGGTTAGCTACTGATTTTTCAACCTTTTTCAAATCAGATTTTAATTTATCTTGAACCTCCTTGTTTTTCACTTTAGAGATTCGTTGTTTTACTTGATCATATTCTTTTTTTGTTTTCACCTTTTTTAATTGAGTTTCGGTCTTTTCAATGAAGTTTACTTGTTTGATCGCTTCTTTAATTTTTGAGAAAAGCTCTTTGAATACCTTATGGTCAAATGCGTCAATTTTTTGCACTGCTTTTTCTGCACTATTTATTTTTTCTGAATTAATGCCGGTGACTATGACACCCTTCTTAATGATTTTATCAATTGATGTTTCTGCATTAAAAAGATGTGACGCATAATCTAACCTTTCTAACAGATTCTTCTTTTCATTCTGATCTGATAGTTTTTCTACTTTATTTCTTGCACTTGTAATATCTTTCAATGTAACATTTTTTGCTAGAGTGTTTGTTTTTGAATTAAAAAGACTCCCTACAACCTCATGAGCTTTACGCGATAAATTTGTAGCAGCTTGTTCTTGTACTTTTGCTTCAGCAGCTTTCGTCCTAGCTTCCGCTGCCTTGAAACTAATAGCAGCACCAACACTGCCAATTGTCAGCACGCATAACGATGAAATCACAATCCATTTTTTTGTTTTAGAACGCACAGTAACAATCCCCTTTGCTATTTTTTACCTTTATTTTACTATAAAAAAGCAAGGTACACACGTTTATTAATGATTGTAAGCCCGATTTTTGTGAGTTTATAGCAGTTGTAACTCACCAACTCTATGCCAGCAAAGTATTTACTAAAAAGTAAATCTGACAATGTCCGCCAAACTTGCTATCTATAAACTCGTAGCAAGAAGAATATTAACCCAACAGTATTGCATGGCTGTTATACCATTGGAGGAGGGCAAATCCTAATATTCAATTAATCGTTAATAAACATAGAGTTCATTAACAAACGTGCAAACCCTGGTGTTCTTAAAGATCTAAAGATTACTTTTTCTTATACTCAGCTAGCAAACTATACGGATCAGCTACAACTACAGTACCAACTGATGTTTCATAGAATGACACTTTTTTTGCACCAGCTTTATTTAATTCTTGTTGAAGTTTCGATTTGCTATCAAAAACAGTTTCTTCTAGCAGGATTCCAACTTCTTTAGCGCGACAGTTACGATTAGGTTTTGGTGCCTTACGTATACTGGACGATGTTGCTATGAACATTAAATCACGAGATCCAGAATGCCCCCGACGATTTTGAGGTTTTCTAATAATTTCGGTAGTGAAGCAAAGCTTACTATGTTTGTTCTTTCTTTTTGCAATTATAATCCCATCTTCATTCTTCACATTTCTAACATACCTAAAAATTTCACTTATCGGTCTAATGGTTTTTGTTATACTATTAACAACACTTGTTCCACAGACCTCATAGACGTTACCATCAAATGTTTTGATAGACTTTCCAATTGTAGTTATATCTTTAGTTGTCATTTCAAGATCCATCATTTTTGCATTTTTCTTTTTCACAAAAGATCCTCCTTAAATAAAAAAGCTGCCAGGCATAATGACTGACAGCTCCAAAAATTGTAAAGACAAACATATAACTACACACTAGACAAAGTAATTAAAAATAATTATAGTGGGTAGTGTTGTATGTCTAATACAACAATGGGGCAAGTTCACTCAACAGATGCCACTGTTTTTGTGAGCTATATCAATAAATTGGTTACCAGCCTTTTTATTGATCGCCCTTTTTTTGTTATGTTTTCCTAATTAATACAGAAAAATTGTAAAATTTCTCAAAAAAGTATATTATTATGTAGTAATCCCGTGTCAGTATTATTAAAACTATCTACGCCAATAGATAATTATACCCAACTACTATAAAGATTACCAAGATTAGCTTTGATTGTATATTAGCACTATTTTTCACTTTAGTAAAGAACTTTTTTCACTAAAAGTGAATTTTTTCACCACTAGTGAAATTTTGCTGGAATTATTAACTCAATCAAAGGTGAATGAGGTGTACCGAAATTGGATGAAGAATTTGATTTTGCAAAAATAGTTGAGGAAAAAAGAAAAGAGAAAAAGTGGACAAAAACGCAACTAGCTTCAGAAACAGGATTGTCAGTTTCTTATATCTCAATGTTAGAATCTGGACAAAAAAAACCTGCATATAAAACTATTAAGAAAATAGGAACTGCATTAGAGATACCAAATAGAGACTTGTTAAACATTTTTAGATTTGATGATTCTCCTGCACAAGACGCTATTGAATTGGATAATGGATCAACTCGTATAAGAGAATTCAATGTCACAGGTTTAAGTGAGAGTGATATTAAAGATGTTATAAAATATATTGAGTTATTAAGAATTAAGAACGCTTATCACTATCTGAATGGATCAAATAAAAAGGACTAACTATCACAAAGACAGTTAGCCAAGTTTTAAATATACAACAGGGACTATTGTAATAGTCTTCACTACCCATTATAATTAATTCATAAAGAGAGTCAAGAACAAATTCAAGTAATTGCCTTCACTGCAACTTGAATCTGTTCTTGATATAAATACGCATTCGTGAGTACAGTAATGACAGCTGCAGCACTTACCGCTAAAAGAACATTTTTCAAATTCTTCATGCTAACGCCTCCGTAATTTTTTTTATTTGAGTATTGGCAAAAGCGTGGAGTTTAAGGAACTTATGGCTCATTAGAATATCCGAATTTTCCTCGAAATAACTAGCTGTACGCACAGTGATTTCTGAATAATCCGGCCATGTGTTTAAATCTTCTAATACAGATAGTTCAGTCAATATTTTGCTGACATCTGTTTGTTCATAAGTATGGTACAGAATATTTAGTTTTGCCATAAATTCCGTATTATTAGTTTCCTCTGCTTTCTTTTTACCAACCTCATACAGCTTAAACGCTTCTTTTCTGTCACCCAATCCATACAATATCCAAGACATCATATAAACTGGTTGAACACCATATTTCTTCTCAAAAATTTCGTCCTCTAGGGCCTTTTTAAAATACGCGATTGCCTTATCCATTTCTTCTTGTTGCCAATGAATCAACCCAAGATTGTGGTAAATTTTAGAGATAAGTTTATCATATCTAAAACGTTTTGCTTCGGTCAAGGCTTCTTGATAATTTTTGTGGGCTGCTTCAAAACGTTTCATATCATACATGTTCGCTCCAATTAATATTCCACATTCAGTTGCCTCATATTGAAATTCTTTATGTTTTAAAAATATTTTCCTGGCTTCTTCTACATGACTAATTGAAAATAAATATTGATCGATTTGATAATAAGCTTCAGCAATTTTATAATGGAAATCAGCAAACTTTAATTCATCAGCTCCAGGTATTACACTTAACTTTTGTTCTGCTAAATCATAATAATTAATTGCCTCAGTAAATTGCTTTTTTTCAAATTCAATAAGCCCTTTAAAGTAAACACTATAGTATTCTCTCCATAAATCAAAATTACCATCGGAGAAGATGTTTTTCAAACTGTTCGCAGAAGTATTCACCTTCACATTAAAGACCGTTCCATGATAATAATCAGTTAACATGAAGAAGGAAACAACTTCAATACTATCCTCCATAATGTCTAACAAATTTTCAACTTTATTTTGATATTTTAGTGATTCATCACGCGATCCTAATGATATTGCATTGTTCCATTCATTAATAATTTCGGCTACATAGGCAGAAGACGCTTTGTTTTGTGCAGAGAACATACCTTTTCCCCTTCCAATGACTCCTAAAAATCTATTTATGATGATCTGATTATCCCAAATATGCCATAATTTTAAAAGAACTTTTTAACAAAACAGGAATACTTAACTACTCAAATATTTCTCTATGTTCTTTCCGAATTAACATTCTCAAAATTTTAGACTTATCATACGAATTTAATGGATCTTTCACATCATTATAGTGTTTAACTATGTCAATAAGCATTCTTTGCTCTAAAGTAGGTGCTCTAAACTTAATAATCGGGGATTCTCCTTTTTTCTTCAACTCTACACCACCTAATATAGCCCACAGTGTGGACACATGATTATATACCGAAGTATACATATCATCGAGTAAATATACAATCACTTTACATTTTTTCAATTTATGTTCTCTTGACAATTATTACGAATTATGCTCAAAAACCGTTTCAAAAAGGTATTTAAAAACCATTCGGTTTTTAAAGAATTTCGCAGTATTTTCATATTTTACTTGACTTTTACAACAAGCGAACTAGCAGAATAGCTGATAGTCTAGGAAACAGGCGCGAAATTCGATTACCTATGTTGTCTGCATAAAAAAATACAGACAACATAAGTAATCGATCTGATAGCGTAAACTAGCGTCATAGAGACAGCTGAGGTTTCCAGTACAGCCTTGCTTATCGACGAGTTTTCACTCACCACAACCTTTTTACATGCAATGCTTGTCCTACATGCTTACTTTTATGAGTTTGTCTTGTGTTCTCTCACGCAAATCGTTTAGTTACAACCTGCAAAATAAAAGCTTGATTGTGGTTACCCGCACCGTAGTGCGCCAAGCAACCTAGTGGTTTCTCCACATTCTCCGGACCGTTTATGGCCGTCCTCGCCATTCGCCACAAGCGTAGCAAGGAACGCTTATTGTGGTATATCTCCGTTTTTGCAGTGCACGGAGCAACGCCTGACGTGTTTTTTTTACACCCCTTAACGGCAGCTGGGTGACAAACAAAAAACGACAGTAAATGATTGTCAAAAATAGCAATAACAATCGCTTACTGTCGTTTAAAAAGCACTAAAAAACCTTGACTAAAACAAGGAAAATTAGTACAATAAAATCATCCATTAAGTAAACGGTTGAAAGGCGCTATCTTTCAATCACTACCAGTGTTTGATGTTGGCGCATCGAACACTTTTTCGTTTTCGTTTATATTTAGTTTTTTATGTACAATACAAAAGCTGAAATTCTTAACCTTGTTCAAATCGAGCAAGGTTATTTTTTTTGTTTTTTTGAGGATATTTTTGTCAAGGAAAACAAACAAAAATTCATGAAAATAACTTCACGCTTTTAATATACATGATTTCATCCGCATCGTAAAGAGTTCAGGCGTTAACAACGAAAAAAGATGTTAACACCGTTAACGATTAACAAATTTACTTAAAATAAACCTTTATTATATAGGGATTTTAAACGTTATCAGATGATTGACTTATTCACGGATAAATGGTATTGTTATAAAAAATGTTAACAAAAAAGGGGAGCTAATTTTGAATATTTCTCGTTTTAACGTAGATTTTGGTAACAGTATGTACATGAATCTGATCGATGGGTATTTCTTTGAACTGCCTACGAATGTAGTTGAAATAAAGAAAGAAGTGGCAGAAGGAAAGTTCACAACCCAAATCGACAATCCAGCAGATTTAAAAGACAGATTACTCATTTCCACTGAAATTGATGAAGTAGAAAGATACTTCTTAGTAGGTGAAATAGCTGAAAAGGAGGTCCTGGGGAATAATCACATCAATAAGTTACATAATAAAGTTGAATCGCACATACCATATGTAACCTTCCTTGCTGCCACAGCTTATTATTACTCAAATTATGACGCAATTAAAAAATCGGGTGTTAAATCAAATGATCAAAACATGGATAACCATGTTGAAATTGAGTATTTTCAGACCATGTTACCGATCTGGCTTCTTAAAAAATTAAATAAGTTTAGCGAAATGCAGGAAAAAATGGTCAAAAGGTTTTTAGGTGTACACACAGTTAAAATATTAACTCTCGGCATGGAAAATGAAATTGAAATCACGGTGAAAGATGCAGCATGTAGAATTGAATCAGAAGTTGCACGTTGGGCTATAAAAAAGGATTTCGAATTAAATGATAACGAAGAGGCAAAGCAGTTCAAAGACTACGATGTTGTAGCTTGTGATTTAGGGGGAGGAACAGATGACCTCGCTTTACTTCCAGCTGGGTTGAAGGCACCAAAGGATCGCGATTCCTTTATTTCTAATACTGAGGCACCATTTCTTGTCCATCTTGAAAGACTCCGAAAAGATAAGCTTCTTGAACATTTCGAAAGTGTTAGAGAGCTTGAAAAATTCATTTATACTAACATCCAAAAAACAAAAATGATCCGTACAGATGGAAATACAGGAAAAACATATGACCTTACAGATATTATTAAAAACTCTTTAATTGAATATGCAGAAATCAAAATTACACAGGTTGAAAATGCATTCACGCCTCCTAAAGACAAGGTGTATAAATACTTATACTTTGGCGGAGTTGCTGAAATTCTAAAAGAGGCAATAAGTGAGGTTACGAGAGAGAAATACAATGCTGAAATTTCAGAAGCAAATCATATTGTTGCTGAAGATGCTAGGATGCTTAATTTATATGGACTTGAAGTGTTAAGCAGGGATGAACAAGTAAAAAGAGAAAAAAAAGCAACTGAAACCGTTTAGGTGATTAAACATGAAAAAAGAAAACAGAGTGGAACTCTTTGGTGTACGCACAGCACAAATGTCAAATGAAATGTACAATTTTGTTATGCAGCAAATCAATGAAACACCTGGTAAGACGTTTAAAGATTATGCGTTTAAATTAATACGATTAGATATGCAGCAAAAACAAACAGAACAAGCAAACAAAGAAAAGGATATGCATGTACATGATATCTTATTAGAACTTCAAGAACAGATGAACCGCGGCTTCAATAAATTAGAAAACAAGATTGATAAAAGAACCTACACAACAGCATTATCATATGGAGAGACTAAAACAAGCGACATTGAAGAAGGTCTACTTATCACCGATAAAATCACTGGTGAAATTAATGAAGATTATAATAATGATTTTTAAACCCTCTTTGGATAGAGGGTTTTTTTTGAGCAAATTCATCACCATATAGTATATAATCACATAATTATGTATATACAATGTATATACAAATGTGATAAGAGGTGTTATAATGGAGAAAAGACACAATGAGGTGATCAAAGTGACAACAGTTATAACAAAATGGGGAAACAGTCTTGGTGTTAGAATTCCAATGAATATAGCAAAGGTTGCCGAGCTAGAAAATGGATCAGAGGTTGAATTAATTGCTGAAGACGCTGGTATAATGATTAAACTCAAAAATCAAAAACCTAACCTAGATGATCTTTTAAGTAAAGTAACAGCAGAAAACAAACACACTGAAATTAACTTTGGTGGGCCTGAAGGGAATGAAATGTTCTAATGTCGTTTGATAAAGGAGATCTCGTGTATGTTCAATTTACTCCACAAGCAGGCCATGAACAAGCCGGTAGAAGACCCGCAATTGTATTATCACCAAAGAATTTTAATGAAATAACTGGTTTTGCAGTAGTCTGTCCTATTACCAGCAAAAAGAAAGGTTATCCTTTTGAAGTGGCCTTGCCTGATGGTTTGGCCATTCAAGGGGTTATCCTTACAGATCAAATAAAAAGTTTAGATTGGAAAGCCAGGAGCTTTCAATTCAAAGACACTGCACCTGAGACAATTATTACGGAGTGTTTGGATAAAATACATACTTATCTATAAAGGGTATATTCTAATTAGGATTGTCCAGATAGAGGTGCTTTTAACTAATTAAACTCACCTTGATTAAATAAGTAAGCCAACGTTATAATATAAAGGGAATAAATAAGCTCCTGCTTGTTTATGCAGCATTACATGGACCTCTTACGACAAGAGGTCTATTTTATTGATAAACAGGAGTGGGATGCAAGGGTGACTAAGAAGCAGCTTACTGTAAATATTGATTTAGAAGTGTTTAAAAATGTAAGAAAGAAAGTTGAAGCTCTAAATACTCATTTAAGTATTGTTTTGAGGGATTTCATACTAAATCATTACGCACCTTCCGAAAACTTAAATTTAAAGAGAAATAAATCCATGGATGCACAGAATCAGTATAAATTTAGATTTAATGCTGATGAGAAATATCTACATAAAATTAATCAGATGAACAACGCGCACTGGAATAGGTCGAAGCTCTTTAGAGATGCATTCGAACAGTTATTAGCATTTTTGTGCGAATGTCCAGAATACTACAGAAGAAGCACCACGATAATAAAATCACAATACAAAATACGAAACGAATTGCTTGAACAACTAAATCAACTTTACCCGTTCAAGCAAAGATCAATAAACATTGAACTTTTCATTAAAAATCACTATCATCGTGAATCATTTGAGGTTGGCATACATAAAGGGGCTACCCTTAAAACCACTAAAATTGAACTTGATTCATTGGCCCACGATATATTAAATGAGATCGCTAATACATATGAGGTGAGCAAGTCTGTAGTAATGAGGGACGTTGTGAACCAGATTATAGAATATGAAGACAACAAAAAAGAGCTTAGATAAGCTCTTTTTTATTTTGTCTTCTTTATAATTTTATTTTTTTTAGAAAGTGCTGCAAGTGCTGCTGCCTGTTTTTTTGTTATCGACTTTTCTGTTTGATTAGCCATTGTCTTCATCCTCTCTTCAGGAGTTTCTTTTTATTCATCATCGCCAGATTTTCTTGGTTCTAACCCCCTATCGTGGACAATATGATTAAGTATGGCCGTTTGGCCCGATGACCCTGATATAAAAGAGCGAAGGACCGTAAAAGAGAAGGGGGAGGAAGGAATGACGAAACGCGATCATCTAAATCCAATTTTGAATAAGTTAAATAAGGATGAAAGTAAAACAATTCAAAGATCCGGTGTCCAGCAAAAAAAACAGCAGAGAGTGGATAAAAAACATGATATTAAAATACCACTAGACAAAGAATTGATTAAAGAAATGAAAAAAAGAGCATTTGACAAGCGTATGACTCTTACTGAATTTACTTCTTACTTGCTTCAAAAAGGGGTAAAAGGTTCTTTGGCCAAGTACCTTCCGATGCCAGAAAGAAGTTATAAGGGGAATGAAAACACTGTACGTGCAAAATTAAATAAGCATGAGTACGAGCAATTATTTGTATTGCAATTGGAATTTGATTATAGATCGCAGAGACAGGCTGCTCATCATGTTCTGATAAACATGCTGATGAGAGATAAAGAATATGACTTGTTATAAGGTGATCCATGAAGAATTGGAAATGATGAGTGTGACTTCATCCAAGTGGTCTAACCTCATAAGGAAAGCATACAAAGCCATTATGCAGGACATTACTTTAGAATTACAGCTGGAACCTTTCATACTTTTGAGAGCAAAAACGATATGTGAAGACATTGAAGACTTGGCTGAAGAGGAATTTGAGTTAGAGGATCTTCTTGGATTGCTATATAAAGATTTTCTAAAACAAATAAAAAGGACAAGCGATATTGTTTCTCTTAGAGAACTTTATAGACGAATAGAAGTAAGAAAAAACAATTACTTAAAGCTGTCTACTTATGATGGTGAATGTGTAGAATTAAGAAATGAGGGTTTGGTCACATACAGAATTAAAATGAAAAGGGATGATGTGTTAAGAGGTGAAGTTTTTTTATGGGATGTTGCTGGCGAGGATGTGGAGATATCTATTGGAGAAATCATAGAAATATCACTTAATGAATTTGTTGCGGAATTCATGAGGGGGAAAGGAAAATTCATAGTTCAAAAATTAATACGTTCATTGACTGAAGATAACTGATCAGTCTTTTTTTTTTTGAAAAAAGGTAATTATTATCTTAAAGGAGTGCCTATAATACATAATAATGGTATAATAGAAACAGTTATATAAAAATTAACCAACTGTATGGGAGAGTGAAAAATGTTTGAATCAAATGCTGATAGATTTTTTGGTAGCTGGCTTATTTACGCAGTACCTATAAGTTTGTTTCCCTTTGGGTTATTTTTGTTCTTCTCTGAAAGGATGAGCAAACCCAGCAAAAAAGTTGAAGAAACAAACCTTTCAGATCCAGGAGTTAAAGAATTAGGGTCGCTTTTTCAAAACTTAACTGAGTTTTTTGTCACAGCTACTTTTATATCGATCTTTGCAGCTGTAACATTTTTTGTTTTTATTAAGGTGTTTAAGAATTTCCATAAAAGATTCCTTGAAAAAAGAAAACGAAAGGACCAATTGACCCTTTTCAACACAACGAACTATACACTGAAGGAATACGAGGCTCTTTTAGAAAAGTTAAAGTTATTAGACGAAACAAACTCTGATACCAAATCATGTGCTAGTCATATATTTCAAGATAAGAGGGTTATTTCACAAAAAGATCAATTAGGTCTAACAATCAAAAAAATAACCACTTATTTATCCGGTGAAAAAGAAGAAGGATTTTCACTGGGTAAATATCCAGATGTGTTCAATAGAATCTCAGGTGAATTTTTTTCATTTAACCCTTCAATTGATGAATTCACCAGAGAATATCAAACTGTTAAGAAGTTAGAATTAGAGAACACTCACATAAAGAAAGTAATAAATTTGTTGCAAGATATTATAGATTGTTTAAATAATTTTGAGAGAAGAATTTCACCTGAATTCGAGCAAGAAAAGAGGTTGACTAATGAATTGATAAATGTCGATCTTGATAGAGCATCTAAAAACATTAAATTTGAAAAAAGTTATCTAACTGGCCAAGAACAACTTCCAGAACTAACTGACCTATCTGAAAAACGTGATCCTGAATTTAAAGAATTAATTGAAATTGACAGAGCATCTAAGCTAGTACAGTCCATAACTTCTGAAAGCTTATCTCTGTTGACGAAACATCCTGAAGCCACATCAACATCTAGTAATGAAAACACAGCAAATCACTGCACCACAAGTTCTAGTTATAATCATTCATCAAATTATGATCATAGCAGTAGTTATGATAGTGGTTCCTAAAATTAAGAAAGTAAGGTGTTTAGTGTGAAGGGAGCAAAAGAAACAGAGAGTACAGGAGTTCAAATTTGCGTGTTTATAGTTGCTGTTTGCGCAGTCTTGTATTCCTTATATATGATTGGTGAAAAGATTGATGAAAAAATGGATATGAAAAAAACTGAAATAATTAAAGAGGAATCAATGAGGTATCAGCTTGTTAGTGAAAAATTAAATGAACCAAAGGATTCTTTTTATATTGATATAAAAGTAGATAAATATATAGTGTTCTCGGGAAAGGGAGAGTATATAGTTGATTTTAATAAAAATTACTCCAAAATAGAACACTTTGTGAATGTGGGGCCTAAAAAGAATGAATGAGGGCTTAAATAGTGAACAGATCCTATTTCATTGACAAAAAAGGGGTATAAACCCTCGTATCGTGAAAATAAATCAATCAAAGGAGCAAACAAATGAAAAACACAGGTATTGTACGCAAAGTAGACCAGTTGGGTAGAGTTGTGCTGCCAAAAGAACTTAGAAAAACACTAAACATCAAAGAGACAGATCCATTGGAGATATTTGTTGATGGAGAGTCAGTGATATTTAGAAAATATGAGCGAGAGGAAGCCTGCATAATAACAGGTAAAATATCAAATGAAAATATGCACCTACCGAGTGGTCTTGTGTTCAGTCGAGAAGGAGCCGAGGAATTACTTGAAGAGATTTTAGCCCTTTCTAAATAACATAATATCTGTTCAATTCTATAAAAAGGATCCTTCAAAGGTTCCTTTTTTGGGATCAGAACTAATTTTGCAACTGATCACAGGATCCGGTCACTACTGGTAACAAGAGGTTATCTTTCGGTGTTCATTTTGCGGTATACCGAAAATTTACAATCATAGGGCATTTATTCGAATTTAGAATAGTTAGACATGTTAAAATATTGTATATATAGGAAGGTAAGGGGGAGTTTGTGTGGGTGGAATCAAGCCGTATGATGAAGTAGCAATCAAGCTCAATGAATGGTACTCAGCCATCAAAAAGGGTGAAGTAACTGACGCGGAATTTTTGAAAAATGAGGTTAAGGGCCTCTTTGACGAGATGGAAGAGAATCAAACAGTGCTGCTTTACTTTACTTTACTGGAATTTAGACACGAATTGATGTTGAGTGATCTTCGGCCAAAGCTTGTTTCTATGGAGCTTCATGACTTTATGGAACATATAGAAGATCAGAGAAGTAAAGTTCAAAATTCAAAAGGGGAAATGAATCAAATAGACAGGATGTTAGAGTATTACTTCTGGTTCTTTAAAGGTACACATGAATTCAGGAAGAATCAGTTTGACATTGCGTTAAACTGCTATAAGAATGCTGAAAAGATTCTTGAAGATGTAGAGGACTCTAACGAAAAAGGTGAATTCTACTACAAGTTGGCTGAAGTCTACTATCACATAGATCAGTACCAAATATCGGTTAAGTATGCATCAAAGGCGTTGGGATATTTCGCAGAACAGCCATTAATGGATGAAAAAATAGCCTGGTGTTATACAGTTATTGCTGGTAACTACCTATGCAAGAAGCAGTATGATGATGCTTTAAACTACTTCAACAAGTCCCACTCACACGCACAAGTTACTACCAAGCAATACCTCATCACTTCAACAATTTTCAACCTGGGTAAATGCTACTTCCATTTAGACAAATTCACAGAAGCTTTAACGTACTTTGACACAGCAGTTGAGTTGTTCGAAAAACATGAAATGCGTCACGCGCCAAAAGCTTATTTCAACAAGCTGCATACACTTTTGAGATTAGGACAAGTCGGCCCAGCAACGGAAGCATACGAAAGAGGGGTAGCAGCTGCGCAAGATCTTGAAGATATAGTATACGAAACTGAAATGAAGTTTCTATATCATCTTTATTTTCACTCTAATGATTCCGCATCTGATCTTAAGAAGTGGCTTGATGTGATTCAAAGTCAGAATCTTCACGAAGATGCATATGAGCTGGCAATTGAAGCAGCTCGCTATTATAATAAAAGTGGGCAGTTGGAAAATGCTGTCGTATTTTATGAAAGAGCAGACCATGCTAGGTCGCTCATTCAGAGAGGGGAATTGTTAAATGAAGAGTAAAATTATTTTTCCCATCATTTTAGTAGCTGCTGCACTTGTGCTACCTATGGTTCAATCTAATGTAACGCAAACACATCATCAAGTAGCTGATAAAGTGATCACTTCAAGTGTTGGAAAAGAAGACATCACATTATAATGCCTTACGTTGAAAGATCCCATAGGGGTCTTTTTTTTTTGCCACAATAAAGTTCCACCTTTTAAGAATGTTTGGATAGGAATTTTTTGTGTCATTATTTTGCCACCACTAGACTGTAATGACTAAATATGCCATAATATGAATGCGTTTACATAAAAGGGGGATGTTAGTGGGAAATGTTAAATTTTAAGGTTGTTTCAAAAGTTGCTGCGACTTTGATTTTGGGCTGTATACTCTATTTTGTAAATACCGAAATATCTCAGGCGAGTGAAAACACAATCACAAAAGAAGATTTGCAGCAGCAAAAAGAGAATTTCATGAAAATCGGCATTGATGAAAAAACTGCCGAAAAGCTTACTCAAAAGGTTGCTAAGGGGGAAATGGTTGACGCGCAAAAAGAAAGCGAAGTAGCAAAGCGTGCCGATCAGTTAACAGTTAGTACAGATAACAAAGAGAAATATATTGAATTTGATGACGGATCACGCATCATGCTTTCAGTGGAAGAAGGCGAAGAAGAGCCACCTCCATTCAGCGCATTTGATTATGCGACTGGAACTGTCTCAAAATTATCCTGTACATCTGGGTCAGGTTATAGAAATTGCCGAGTAAAAGCAAGATATCATGATGGTATCTGGGATGTACGCTTTGAGGGAAAAGTGAGTACCGCCTTCGGCGGATATGACAGTATCACAAAAATCAACAAACAGGCTGTTGATGCAGTCTTTTATAATGTTTCTGAAAAAAAATTCAAAATAACTCGGAAGACTGAAACGAAGAAGTACGCCGCAAGAGCTGATTATACTAACCAATTTACACACAAATTGGGATTGTATACAGTGTCGAGGACTTTAACACTGTATGCACAGAAGGATAAGATGTTTGCAAGATTAAATTACTACTAAACTAAAAAGGCCGTAAGCTAACCATATGGTTGTCTTACGGCCTTTTTTTTGTTGCTATTTGTTTTTATGATTCAATTCTTCTAGCAGTCTAATAATTGTTTCGTTTTGCTTCTCCATGTTCTTTAATGTCCTTTCGACCATGGAAGAACAAACGAACAACATGATTAAAATCGCAATTCCCACAATAATCATATAAAACTCCTCCTAAAGTGCAATTTGTCTGTATCTTAATGAATTGAATATTTATGTATCTTTTCAATATCGTACCATTGATTGAATTTACTTACTACACGAGATTAAAAATAAGCCTCTAAGGGCTTATTTTTTTGACCACCAGCTTTTCGCTGGCGTTCGCATGGTAGGAAAGCTGAAGCTTTCCTCTTATTGAAACGCAGGCATCGAGCCTGCTTGGGCAGCTAACGCTGCAAAAGACAAAACCTTTGCTATGCTCTGCCAACTTCGTTGTCATCGCATAGCTTTTTTATTTGAGTCGGTCTTCAAGCTCACTGACTCTATGTGCAAGTGTACTTTCTTCAGTGTAAAATCTTTTGTTTTTAAACCTTATATCTATTAGTTTTTCTAATTCCTTTTTTAACGTCTCTATTCCTTCATCTTTATATCCGTTTATGTATGAAAGATCTTCTGATCCGATTACTTTTCCGCACATGTATTCATGATCTCCTTTGAATCTTTTTCCTTATTATAACATCAGAAATTATATTTGGGCTGCCCTGCGGGTCTACTCATGAACTGTAAGCCGGTAAAAAACACCGGCCAACACTTCATGGTATCTCGCTCCACGCTAAACCATGGGATAACAAACATCTGTAAGCCCTGGTTCCACCAGGACAACAGCTGCATTGTTCCTCCATCGTTCTTTACGCGCGGACGACTGCGTGCAGGCTAAAGCCTGCTTAACGGAAGCCGAAGCTTCCTAAACCCATCGGTAGCCAGCCTACGGCTGCCATTGAAGTGACATTTCCCTTTTGACCTCCGAAGCGTACAACATTCGGGGCCGGCTAATCAAAAAGCGTGCCAAAGTTTGCGCCTGCGGCTCTTTACCACACTTTTTGATAAGACGGCCAGCCACACGACAAGAGCAAATGCTGATCAGTCGTCACTCGTAAGCCCCAGGAATGTTTAGCAGTAGAGCCTATGCTAAACATCCCTGGGGCAACGGTTACGCTACCTAAAGGCAAATCAGCACTTGTCGCTAACGCGATGCCTGCGGCCCTCTTGTCATGCGTCTATCCTCAGTTGTCCGTTCTACCTGTCAAAAGGGAAAAATAATCCCCTGAAGGGGACCAACCCCTTCGGAGGTAAAAATGAAAAACAAAGGAGTCAAAAGAATGAAAACATTCACTGATTACTGTAAAGCAGAACTAACTAGGATTCTTTATGAAGAACTCAATTGGTCTACTCATTTAGAGTTATCTAAACTTACTTCACACATGACAGAACGTATTCATATCACTGATGAACAAGTTGATAACATGACGGAGGCTTGGAAAAACGAGTTGAATTTATTCTATATTCACCTAAATTCTTATGGATTGATCTATACCAATCCATTTTCGGACAGAAAGAGATATATCATGGAGGCGATTGAATTTGGTATGACTTATTTGTTCAAGCAATCACCATTATCAAAAAAGTATTGGGATCATAAACTAGAAATCACCCACTTGAAAAACGAATTTATAGAAGACTTGTTAAACGAAATTAGTGCGGTTGAGTGCATTAACTTTCATGAAGAATTGGAACTCGATGAATATGTTCACAGATCGGAATTTTTAGAGTTTGGTGACCGATCATCATTTAAACGCGTATATGAGGCAGGAGAAGGGATATACGCGTTGTTTAGCAAGAAAGGACATACATTCAACATTAAGGAATTACCTTTGTATAATCCTGAATTAGCGTCAACTTTGATGCTGAAAGAAAGCGAATATCATCGTCTATTAATTTTGGCTTCAATAGCTCATGGGCATTTAAATGATCAGCTAGAATGTGACAATTCATATGATTTTATGGGTTGGTCACTTGAAGAATTTAAAGAAAGGGCGAAAATTGAAACGAAATTTTATGGCAAGGGAAATCTAACCTTTGGAGGGCAAGTTGATCAAGTAAAAGCTGATTCCTTCCATCATTTCAATTTGATTGTGGATGGACAAACCTTCATGCACATGACCGTTGAATCCGATAATGAATTGAGGGCATTTCCTCATATTCTATTGAATAGGGGAGAAATCAAGGAACGTAAGATGTTCCTCGAATATGTTGATCAAGAAGGACAAAAACAAGTTTTTGCTGATAAAATGGCACATCATTATTCCTTTGAGAAAAGTGGCGGTAAAACCTTTGATGTTAGAGATTTACCACTATATAAAAGTAGAATGATGGAAATTGTTCAGATGAAGAGATTCACACTAGAGGAATATTATCAGTTTCTCATTCTAGCGTCGATTGCAAAAGGTGATTTAGATGAATATATGAAGGAACCTTTTCATCATGCGATTGACTTTAACGAACAATTTTTAAATAATGATCGACTGAAAGTCATAGTAAGTGGGTCAGGTGATGGCTATTGGAAAAAAACACAAGGGGGCGTGGTTGAGGGATTCTTTGTGGACTCATATGAAAAGCTTAGTCTAATTGTTGATGACGAACTGGTTATAGAGTTTGAGTTAAAGTATGATGACAATGTTATTTGTAAAGATATGATCATTAAAGTGATCTTGGATGTGTTGCTCAATCTAAATGGAGATTTAATAGATCATTTTTAATATGAAAGGCTAGGGGAACCTAGCCTCAGAATGTAGAGAAACTCATGTTTTTCTACATTCTTTTTTATTTTTTTTGTTGCGAAGCACCAGCTTTTCGCTGGCGTTCGCATGGATGGAAAGCTAAAGCTTTCCTCTGATTGAGAAACGCAGGCATCGAGCCTGCTGGGTCAGCTAACGCTGCCCAAAAGACAAAACCTTTGCTATGCTCTGCCAACTACGTTGTCATCGCATAGCGTTCCTTCTCCTGAGTTTTAACGTCATCACCCTCATTATGCCCTCTATGAACGTAATAAAGCCTTATAGGTCCATCTAACAGCAATTCCATTGTTTTAGTAAAGAGATCTTATATTCCTTCTATAAAAATTACATTCTAACTACTTAGGGCTGCCCTCCGGGTCTACTCATGAACTGTAAGCCGGTACAAAACACCGGCCAACATTCCATGGTATCTCGCTCCACGCTAAACCATGGGATAACAAACATCTGTAAGTCCTGGCTGCACCAGGACAACAGCTGCATTGTTCCTCCATCGTTCTTCACGCGCGGCCGACTGCGTGCAGGCTAGAGCCTGCTTGACGGAAGCTAAAGCTTCCTAAACCCATCGGTAGCCAGCCTACGGCTGCCGTTAAAGTGACATTTCCCTTTTGACCTCCGAAGCGTACAACATTCGGGGCCGACTAATCAAAAAGCGTGCCAAAGTTTGCGCCTGCGGCTCTTTACCACACTTTTTGATAAGACGGCGAGCCACACGACAAGAGCAAATGCTGATCAGTCGTAACTCGTAAGCCCCAGGAATGTTTAGCAGTAGAGCCTATGCTAAACATCCCTGAAGCAACGGTTACGCTACCTAAAGGCAAATCAGCACTTGTCGCTAACGCGATGCCTGCGGCCCTCTTGTCATGCGTCTATCCTCAGTTGTCCGTTCTACCTGTCAAAAGGGAAAAATTCACCCTGAAGGGCAAAGCCCTTCGGAGGTCAAAAATAAAAAAACTAAAGGAGCAAAACAAAAATGAACCTAAACCTATTACAACGTTTTGAAGAAGTCACAATTGATAACACTAGCCGCATTTCACAAGAAGATGAACAATTTTGTTTAAAAGAGGAAGAGTCTTATAAAGTAGCAAGGAAAGCCTTGGAACAAGCTTATAAGAGTGTAAATACATTACTGTTAGTCGATTCGATTAAGGAAAAATATATTCGGAAATATGGCGTGGTTAATGAAATAGAAAAAGCTCAACAAGAATGTAATGATGCATTTACAGAAGCGATTACACAATATTTTTCAAAGAAATACAATGTTGAATTTGATTATTCATTTATTTATAAAAGTTACTCTTTTGAACAATTCATCACGTTTGAAGAGGTGCTAGAACATTTATTTGAACAATTAGGCGGCTACTCTTTTGCAGAAATGGCAAACGAGCAAATAAAGAACAAAATAAAAGATGCCGTATATAAATTTGAAGTCAAAAAACACACTTTGCACTTACCCAATTATCTACACATTGAAGATGACTGGTACGGAAATTTAAGAATTTATTATAGAAGTGAAGAAAAATTAGATAAGTTATTTGATGCTCTATCACTGTTTGAAAATGGAGAGCCAACAAAAATTAATAAATTTGTATCGATTGAAAAAGAAATGCGGGAAGGTTCAAGAAAGGCTCCTATTTTTGATAAATATGAAATGGAAAATTTCAATAAAATTAAAAGCTTCAAGGCGTTCAAAAATGGCAAAGTGTCTATCGAATTTCATTCAATGGAGTTTGCAAATGAGTTTGCCAACACATATCTAAAAAAGTAAGAAAGGAGATCCGGCAATGTACAAAACAATAAGTCAAATCATACCGTTTGAACAAAGAAAAGCAATCAACGAGAAGATTTTATATCTTATTGAAAACAACAAATGCGAGGATATGCAAATCACAAAGGAGGACATTTTCAACTCTTATACAGGAGAAGGGGGGCTTCATGGTCTTTCCTTTTCTTCCTTCGAAAATTATCACCTTTATTCAGAAGCAAAAAAGGAAATTGAAAATGGTCAATTCTTTACGCCTCATGAGCTTTCAAGGTTCTTGTTGGAGTGTTTAAAACCGACTGAAAAAGATTTAATTGCGGATCTAACATGTGGCATGGGTAATTTCTTCAACTATTGCCCTAATCAAGAAAACGTGTACGGTAATGAGCTTGATATAAAGGCGTTTAAAGTGGCGCGCCATTTGTACCCTAACGCTAATCTTTCAAATGAGGATATACGTTTCTATAGTCCAGACATGAAATTTGATTTCATAGTGGGCAACCCTCCTTTCAATTTAAGGTGGAAAGTCAACAGCAATGAGATTTTAAGTCAATTATTTTACGTCCAAAAATCTTCCGAATTGTTGAAGCCAGGGGGCATATTAGGTCTCATTGTACCTAATAGCTTTTTGAATGATGAATTCTACACTGGCATGATAAATGAGGTACATGATTCATTTAATTTTATTTGTCAGTTTGCTTTACCAACTAATGCTTTTAAACAAATGGGGGTTGATCATTACGAAACAAAAGTAATGATCTTTCAAAACAAAAGTGAACACCTTCCATCTGTCCCATATGAGATTAATTACACAGAAATGAAAGGGCTAGATTCACAATTCATCTATGAAAAATTTGTTCATCCTGCGCTTCAGCAAAAAGAACAAGTCCGGCATAAAATCCGTTCTGAGCTTGCGGAACTTCACGAAAGTAAAAAAGGATTTTTAGACAAGGTTAATAAGCTTCTTTTTGATATAAAGAGGCATCCGGCAATTAGTCATAAAGCCGCAAAATGTGAGCAATATGTGGAGCGCTATTTCACGCAATCAAAACCGCGTGAAATGGACATGGAGGAATGGAACAAAAAGAAGCTAACCGAAAAAAAGGTGCTTTCATACTTGAAAAGAGTCTTAAAAGAACAACATGGAAAGCCCAAGGATAAAAGAACCGCACTTGTGAAAACAAGATACGGTTTGAAACTGAAAGCATACAGTTATAAAGAAAAACGGCTGTTAAATATGCAGAAAGGAACAAAAAGCGCGGATTTTTCGGACTTGCTGCGTGATGGTTATTATCCTTTTCAGGATAAACGTTTTTTAAAGCTGTTCCTGAAGAAACAGAGAACGCACACACTAGCACAAAAGAAATTGACGGAGATCAAGCCGACCGAACAAATAACAAGCTTTCTGGATCAATTAGAGATTCATGATTCAGAGAATCAAAATGTTATTAAGCTGAATGACATTCAAAAAACCGATACTGGAAAACTACTCATGAAAGATCATGCATATCTTCAGTGGGGAACAGGATCAGGAAAGAGCATTTCAGCTATAGCGCAAATCATGTACAGGCAACAATACAGCAACATCAAAAACGTTTTTATCGTTGCGCCTGCTATCGCGATTAATAACAACTGGCACGATATCTTGATAAGTTATGGTTTCAATGTGAAACAGATCAAAAGCATGAAAGACATTGAAACTATTGAACAAGGACAAATCGTCATCATGACATTTAACATGCTGACAAAGTACGAAAGATTTATAAAACGGTACATCAAGAGACAATCACAAAAAGTCATGCTTGTACTGGATGAAGCCGACAACATTTCTAATCCTTCATCAAAACGCACAAAAGCCGTTTTAAATTGCTTCAGACGCGTTAAATATAAAGTCTTATTAAGTGCCACCAGCACAAGAAACAATGTTTCAGAAGCCTTCACAGCATTTGAATTGATGTATAACAATTCGGTCAATTTTCTTTGTAAGTGTGAAACTCTATACGAAGAGGACCGAAAGACCAAACAGCTAGGACAAAAAGAAAATAAGCATTACAACAAGCCTTTTCCGGCATATAAAAAAGGGCATCGCTTGTTCAAGCAATGCTTTTCACCTGAAAAAGTAACAGTCTTCGGGATCGGTAAACATGATCAATCGATATACAATAGCGATCATCTTAAAAGCTTGATTGATCGGTCAATGATTACACGTACATTTGAAGAAGTAGCAGGAAAGGCGATCTATGAAATAAAACAGAATTTTTGTCAGTTTAATTCAAGCGAAAAGGATCTGTATAGCACGATCATGAAAGAATTTTATAGAATGACTAACCTTTATAAAAGCACAGGGAACACAAGAAAAGATTCACTGCTAATGATCATCAACCAATTAAACAGCCTTTTAAAAGCCTGTGTCCTTCCTAATAGTTTCAAAGAGCATAGCGCAAACGTAATGCCGTCTAAAGCTATTGAAACGATTAACCTTTTGAAAGAATGGCAGCATGATAAAGTTGCCATCGGATGCACTCATGTAGAAGCTGTAAACCGATATGCCAGTTATATAAAAGATCATTTTCCTGATCGTCCTGTGTTTGTCATCACAGGAGATAAAGCGTCATTTGAACAAAGAAAACAGATCGTCAAAAATTTAAAGAATACAGAAAACGGTATTTTAATTTGCACCCAGCAATCCCTTCCAAGCAGCATGAACATTGATTTTGTCAATCGTGTTCTATTGCTAGAGATGCAGTGGAATTTCTCAGCCATGCAACAATTTTTCGGACGCTTTGTCCGTTATACGTCAACTGATCAAAAAGAAATTCACTTTTTGACCGTTGAAAACAGCATAGAATCAAATATGTTGCAGTTGGTCATGAGCAAAGAAAAGATAAATTGTTTCATGAAGAATGAGGATCTTGATAGCTCAGAAATTAATGAGCGTTTTGGGCTTGATGGTGACATTCTCGACATGCTCTTGACCAAAGAGCAAGACAAGGACGGAAAAACCTACATTGCCTGGGGAGATCAAAAGTTTTCTAAATGCTCCTGAAAGGGGGCGTAACACCAGCAATTCGCTGGCGTTACGCATGGTAGGAAAGCTTCAGCTTTCCTTTTATTAAAACGCAGGCATCGAGCCTGCTGGGTCAGCTGACGCTGCCCAAACGACAAAACCTTTGCTATGCTCTGCCAACTTCGCGATTTTAGATCCTCTCATTACGTTCATCCTCTATATGAATTCTTCTATTTTATGTATCTTCATGTTCTTCAGCAAGGCCCCTACACCTATTTAGTTTCTTCTCCTAAACCCTTAAATTCTTGTGTCGGGCTGCCCTATGGGTCTACTCATGAATTGTAAGCCGGCACAAGACACCGGCCAACATTTCATGGTATCTCGCTCCACGCTAAACCATGGGATAACAAACATCTGTAAGCCCTGGTTGCACCAGGACAACAGCTGCATTGTTCCTCCATCGTTCTTTACGCGCGGACGACTGCGTGCAGGCTAGAGCCTGCTTGACGGAAGCTGAAGCTTCCTAAACCCATCGGTAGCCAGCCTACGGCTGCCATTAAAGTGACATTTCCCTTTTGACCTCCGAAGCGTACAACATTCGGGGCCGGCTAATCAAAAAGCGTGCCAAAGTTTGCGCCTACGGCTCTTTACCACACTTTTTGATAAGACGGGCCAGACGCACGACAAGAGCAAATGCTGATCAGTCGTAACTCGTAAGCCCCAGGAATGTTTAGCAGTAGAGCCTATGCTAAACATTCCTGAAGCAACGGTTACGCTACCTAAAGGCAAATCAGCACTTGTCGCTAACGCGATGCCTGCGGCCCTCTTGTCATGCGTCTATCCTTAGTTGTCCGTTCTACCTGTCAAAAGGGAAAATTAATCCCCTGAAGGGGACAACCCCTTCGGAGGTAAAAACGAAAAATAAAGGAGCAAAACAAAAATGAAAATTAAAAAGAACACATTACATTTGCCTAAATTTATAGGTTTCGAACATGATGGGGTTCGCGGTTTATGTATTACAAATAACAAGCGAAAAAATCTATCTAAGTTATTTGATGATCTCGTACAATACGAACTTGGTAAGCCGATTGATTCGAATGTATTAGATTGGCTTACTGAATTTAAAGTGATAGAAAATGAATTAATCGAAGGTTCAAATGAGTATTTCATTTTTGATAAATATTTTTTGGACGATGGTCTTTTCTCTAAAATCAATTACTTTATGGCATTCAAAAATGGTACAGTCATTATCGATTTCAATACCAGTGAATTCGCCATTGAGTTTGTAAATACATATTTAAGAAACCAGGATGATCCAGCATGATAATGGATAATATCATATGTTGTAACTGTAATTACAAAGGACTTGTTTCACCAGTAGAGGAACGTTGTCCTTCTTGTAACATGAAAGGTTGTCTTGCTTGGGCTGACGAGGAAAACAAAGAAATATCTTTATAAATGCAAGATAAAATTATTCGAAAGGTATTGATAACGATGACACAAATCACAGATATTTTAAAATCAGATTCAAAATTTAGATATAAGTTATTGAGCCGTTTAAAACAAGATTGTCATTATTATTTAGGATATGGAAATAGAAATAAAAAACATTTATGGGCAAATGATGAGAAAACACAACTTGAAGTAATGAAAGAGTTATGGTCAAGTTTTACAGATGATAAAAAGCCTGAATGGTTAACGTGGTCCGATATTCTAGACTTTGAATCTAAAATGTGTGAAAAAAATAAAGTAGATGAGGATATCATATGAAAAAATGGATTATCTTTTATAATAAACATACAAATAACGAGTTATCTAGAATAACGATAGAGGGTACATTCCCTGATGAGATTCAATCAACAAAAGAACTTCTAGCTTTAGATCAAGGGTTGAAAACAACTGATATTTACACATTAACTAAATAAAAAGCAACCACTAGGGTAAGCCCTAGTGGTTTTTTAACGCTTGTCCAGCTTACAGCTGGCCCACGCATGGTAGGAAAGCTTTAGCTTTCCTTTTATTGAAACGCAGGCATCGAGCCTGCTGGGTCAGCTAACGCTGCCCAAACGACAAAACCTTTGCTATGCTCTGCCAACTTCGTTGTCATCGCATAGCTGCATAGTGATATCCTTCAGTTTTAAATTCTCTCGTCATTAGTACCTCCTGCAATATCATGACCTCTTTATTCTTTTCACTGATCTTCAGCATGGTCCTTTTCCTTTTTTAGTTTCTTCTCCCAAACCCTTAAATTCAATTGTCGGGCTGCCCTATGGGTCTACTCATGAACTGTAAGCCGGCACAAAACACCGGCCAACATTTCATGGTATCTCGCTCCACGCTAAACCATGGGATAACAAACATCTGTAAGCCCTGGTTCCACCAGGACAACAGCTGCTTTGTTCCTCCATCGTTCTTTACGCGCGGACGACTGCATGCAGGCTAGAGCCTGCTTACGGAAGCTGAAGCTTCCTAAACCCATCGGTAGCCAGCCTACGGCTGCCGTTAAAGTGACATTTCCCTTTTGACCTCCGAAGCGTACAACATTCGGGGCCGGCTAATCAAAAAGCGTGCCAAAGTTTGCGCCTGCGGCTCTTTACCACACTTTTTGATAAGACGGCGAGCCACATGACAAGAGCAAATGCTGATCAGTCGTAACTCGTAAGCCCCAGGAATGTTTAGCAGTAGAGCCTATGCTAAACATCCCTGGAGCAACGGTTACCCTACCTAAAGGCAAATCAGCACTTGTCGCTAACGCGATGCCTGCGGCCCTCTTGTCATGCGTCTATCCTCAGTTGTCCGTTCTACCTGTCAAAAGGGAAAATTCCTCCCCTGAAGGGGACAAACCCCTTCGGAGGTAAAAGACAAATCAAAGGAGAGGATCAAATGCCTTATCACGATATTGAAGTGCCAGCAGAGCTATTCCTTACTGTAAACGATATTGAAATTTACTATGCTTATCGAGAAGAAAGATATGACTATTTAAAAGAAGGATTTTATTCATTTTCGTGGTATGAAGCTGATGAATTTGAAGTTAATAGGCTACCACTTTTTGATGAAGACATGGAGTCTTCTTACGAATCGAGGGAGGAATATCACCGACATTTAATCATCGCCTCCATTGCAAGAGGAGATTTAGATTTCGCTATGATTAATCCATTTACATTTTCGGTAGATTTTCAATCTTACAAACTCGATGATTTAGGGAATAAACTGAAGGCGATTGTCACATTTGAATCAAATGGTGAATGGTGTTTTATAGATGGGATTGGAGGAAGTTTAGATAAGTTAGAAGAAACAGGCTACCATTATCTCACTTTAAGAAATGAGTTTGATAAGGACATGCTTAAATTCCACATAAAAGATGATACAGACATCAAAAGATTTTTTGACGTACTATTCCAAAATAAGGGGCAGGGGGAGATTCATGAATAAAAAAGTATTATTTTCAATTTCAGATTGTTCGTGGAACAATGAAACAATTTTCATTGTAGATAAACAAGGTCATTATTCGCTTGGAGATAAGAGTTTTGACATTACAGAATTACCACTCTATAAAGATGATATGCTCGAATATTTAACAAAAGAAAAGAACTTCACTTCAAGAGATTATGATTCTTACTTAATCTTAGCATCTTTAGTAAATGGGCATTTAGACAATTACATGGATCAACCGTTTCCGAATTCGATTGACTGCAATGACTGGTCAATTAGGGATATCAAGGAGAAACGAATTGAAATTTCAATCCAGTTAATTGGTGATGGATTTTGGGATTTAGACTATGGTGGGGGAATTGATACAGTCGATGTAAGTTCATATGACTATTTGAAAATCTATGTAGATAATGAAATTCTCATAGAGGATTACAGCTTAGAGAGTGAAAGCAGCTTGGTTGATAGAGACTTACAAGTCAAGGCGTTATTGGACATTATGCTTGACTTGAACGGAGAGTTGATTCTCTATAATGAAAAACTGTAAAGAGGTACTTTTTGCGCTAAAAAGGGGAATGGAGGATGCAAAAAATGAGTAATTTTTGTAAAGGTCGAATCAAAATAACTGGCGATCAGATTCCTTTGTTCCTTGCATATTGTTTGAATTTTCAAGACTCTCATGAAGATGTAAAAGGAAAATTGTTAACCATGATAAAGGGCAGCAATGCCAACTTTATTCAAACAAGCGATATTTCATATGAAAACACAACTAAAATATCGCTTCCGTTTGAAGCCGCGAGAGTTGTTGATGAAAAACTTCTTACTCATTTGTCTAAACAATTTAAGCTGAAATTTGAAATAGAAGTACACAGCCTTGCTGATCTAACAGATATTCGCCTGCTGATCTGTGAGGGTCAGCTTCTAAAAGAAACAAAGCAATATGAAAAAGACGAAAAAATTCACTAGGATCTAGGAGTGCAGAGAATGAAAAACAAGCAATATTCAGTGAAAATTGAAGTTGAAGTTGGCTTTACTTCTCATCAAGAAGCAAAAGAAGGAGGGATACAAGATATTTCTGAACTTATTGCATACGGCTCTATAGAAGCTGATGTAAGAGAGATTCATAATGAACTGAATACTATTCAAATGAATGAAAAACTGGTTGGTGTCCAAAGTCGGATTAAAGCTTTAAAAGATATTTCTATATTTAATCGAGACGGTCTTGAAACTGAATTGAAATACTTAGATAAAGCCATTCAGAAATTAAAAGAGGGAGATCAGCAAGCCCTTACCGTAATAGAATATATCAGATTACTCACTTACAATGATGACTTGTTTGATCTGTCAACGGATGTATTAAAACGATTCGAATAAAACCACTAGGGGAGTACCCTAGTGGTTTCTTGCGTTGTCCAGCCTATCGCTGGCCTACGCATGGTAGGAAAGCTATAGCTTTCCTTTTATTAAAACGCAGGCATCGAGCCTGCTGGGTCAGCTAACGCTGCCCAAAAGTCAAAACCTTTGCTATGCTCTGCCAACTACGTTGTCATCGCATAGCGATCTATAACTATGATGCACCATTCTGTTCTAATACTTTATTGAGAATCGAAAAATACTTTTCTTTTTCTAGCTCTGATAACTCTTCCATGTGTACTTCCTCTACTTCACCGTCCACCATAATAGCAGGTTTGAATGGAATTCTTCTTTTATTCAATGGTAATTCTGTATCGTTCTTTATAACAGCGATTATACGCTCAGTTTGCATGAAATATTGCTCCTTTCAATAAAGCACAATTATATTCTAAAAACATTTTATTGACTACGAGATCCGGGCTGCCCTGCGGGTCTACTCATGAACTGTAAGCCGGTACAAAACACCGGCCAACATTTCATGGTATCTCGCTCCACGCTAAACCATGGGATAACAAACATCTGTAAGCCCTGGCTACACCAGGACAACAGCTGCATTGTTCCTCCATCGTTCTTCACGCGCGGCCGACTGCGTGCAGGCTAGAGCCTGCTTGACGGAAGCTGAAGCTTCCTAAAACCATCGGTAGCCAGCCTCCGGCTGCCGTTAAAGTGACATTTCCCTTTTGACCTCCGAAGCGTACAACATTCGGGGCCGGCTAATCAAAAAGCGTGCCAAAGTTTGCGCCTCCGGCTCTTTACCACACTTTTTGATAAGACGGCAAGCCACATGACAAGAGCAAATGCTGATCAGTCGTAACTCGTAAGCCCCAGGAATGTTTAGCAGTAGAGCCTATGCTAAACATCCCTGAAGCAACGGTTACGCTACCTAAAGGCAAATCAGCACTTGTCGCTAACGCGATGCCTGCGGCCCTCTTGTCATGCGTCTATCCTCAGTTGTCCGTTCTACCTGTCAAAAGGGAAAAATTCACCCTGAAGGGGCGTACCCCTTCGGAGGTAAAAATGAAAAACAAAGGAGCTAGAACAATGATCAGTAACATCGAACAAAAACAAAATGATGTAGAAAATGTCCTTGAAGCAATTGAACAAATTAAACAGGGTTCTTATATAACAGGTTATGCGGTATTAAATAATGTAAAAAGATACTGTTCTTCAAAAGCCTTGCCAGTATTGATTAATGAAATTCAGGACGAATTGATGCAAGTCACAGAATCTAACACTTTCGTGTTTGATAAGTATTGCAAGGGAGAAATCAAACGAATTTTAAATGAAACAGATAAACAAATTACTTCAGGTTACGACCTCGGATTGTACATTTCAGAAAATGTGTGCATTCCTGAAGACAAAGATCAGCAAGAGCAGTTGAAAAAAGCATGGGCAGAAGAATTGCTTGATTATTGGATTTACGCTTATGACGAAGGAATTCTAACAAACCCCTTCTATGATTCAGAAACATTCTTAAAAGAGGCTGTAGGTCGAGCAACCAGAATAATGATTCAGTTGTCAGACACATGTGTAGCCAATTGGGATTATACAGGTCCACAAAATTTCCTCCAAAATGAAAAACATAGAATTATAGAAGAAATCATTGCAATTGAAAGTATTAGATTCGAAGAGATTTTCTAAGGAGGGTGAAAACATGAACAGAAATGAATCGATTATAAAGAAGATAAAAGGTTTACTGGCAATTGCGGATGACTCAAAAAATGATGAGGAATCCCAAAGTGCTTTCTTATTAGCTCAAAAGCTAATGATCAAACATGATATTCAGCAGAGTGATGTAGAAACAACTAGAGATGAAAAGCAAGAAATTATTAAAGGACAGGCTGTTGCATATAAAAAATTATTTTGGTGGGAAAGACAATTAGCCGGAATAATAGCAAATAATTTCAGAGTAAAATTCTACTATCATAATAGATTTTTAAACGGTGAAAAAAGGAGGAAGAGTAGTATTATTTTCTTTGGTTTCGAAAATGATGTGAATTTAGCTAAAGAAATGTACGTGCTTGCTTATGATGCTATAAGTAAGTACAGCACAAGATTCGTCAAAAACTATTATCAGAGAGATGCCTTTGTAATTAGAACGAAAGAGAAAACAAAAGAACTTAAAAATTCATATATGTTAGGATTTCTAACTGGACTGAGTGAAAAATTTGAAAAGCAAGTTAAAGAAATGGAACAAGAGTTTGGCTTAATGGTCATAACCCCTAAAGAAGTTTCGAGGGCTTACAATGATCTAGCAAAGGGCTTTTCGGGTAAGGCAAAGCCGGTAAAAACTCCATCAATTGGTGAGGTAGAGGCTTATCATAGAGGTCGTAAAGAGGGGGAACAGATGGATTATTTGAAACTTGACGATGATATTACCAATTTTTGAACTAAAGGAGGAATAGACATGGCGAATTATGTTGAAGGAAGAATCGCTGTAACTGGTAAATATACGAACTTGAAGAAGTTTATTCTTCAAGGGTTAGTGACTGAATCAAATGGTGTTCCGCCAACACTAGACGAAGAAGATCAATGTCTCAAAGATACAGGGGCAGCATTATTAATGATTGATACAAGTCTCGTAGTCCATTCTTGGGGTGATGACATTCCCCTTGAAATAGTACGTGATGACATTTACACCGTTCGCATGGAATTAACATGCAAATGGAAAATCCAATCGAGTGAACTTTTGGACATCGCTCAAAAATATAACCTGAACATAAATGCTTCAGGGGAAGAAACGGTTGATTACTTCCAACAGAACATTTCCATTAAGAACGGACAAATCATAAGAGATGATGTTTTCACATTAGTTGATAATGATTAAAAAAAGACTACTGACGAGAGAGAGGTACAAATGTTATGGCTGATTGGGTAGAGGGGAATATTCAGTTAAGTGGGTTTCGTTCTAATTTGATTCAGTTTCTCTTAAATGGTTTAATACCAATGGGAAATTCGATTGAAATTAGAAACAGTAAATCGAAGTTTGAAATGCTAACACCAGATAGTGATTATCTTATAGTGGATTCTGATAGGCATTATCTTTCATGTCATAATATCACGATGGATCATCAAAAATGCCAAGTGATAGAATGTCAATTTTCCGCAGCGTTTGAAATCGACACGCAGCTGCTAGAATCCATTTCTAAACAATTTAATATCGATATTGCAATTCGGGCAATTACACCATCGGATTACGTCCAAAAAGTTACCATTGTAAAGGGCAAGGTAATTCAAGATGATTTAATTTGTCCTTGTGATATAGATTAAACCAAAGAAAACCGCCAAAGTGCGGTTTTCTTATTGCGCTACGCTTGGATGGAAAGCTGAAGCTTTCCTTTTATTAAAACGCAGGCATCGAGCCTGCTGGGTCAGCTAACGCTGCCCAAAAGACAAAACCTTTGCTATGCTCTGCCAACTTCGTTGTCATCGCATAGCTTTTTTATTTTGTATCAGCTTGATTCCAGTGGATCTCTTACTCCATCTTACACGCTCTTATCCTTCTTATCTCATCATTGTTTAAGTTTGAAATTGAACCCCTGTATTAATGATCATTACCTCATTAAAACCTGTTTAGGGCTGCCCTATGGGTCTACTCATGAACTGTAAGCCGGTACAAGACACCGGCCAACATTTCATGGTATCTCGCTCCACGCTAAACCATGGGATAACAAACATCTGTAAGCCCTGGTTGCACCAGGACAACAGCTGCTTTGTTCCTCCATCGTTCTTTACGCGCGGCCGACTGCGTGCAGGCTAGAGCCTGCTTACGGAAGCTAACGCTTCCTAAAACCATCGGTAGCCAGCCTCCGGCTGCCGTTAAAGTGACATTTCCCTTTTGACCTCCGAAGCGTACAACATTCGGGGCCGGCTAATCAAAAAGCGTGCCAAAGTTTGCGCCTCCGGCTCTTTACCACACTTTTTGATAAGACGGCCAGCCACATGACAAGAGCAAATGCTGATCAGTCGTAACTCGTAAGCCCCAGGAATGTTTAGCAGTAGAGCCTATGCTAAACATCCCTGAAGCAACGGTTACGCTACCTAAAGGCAAATCAGCACTTGTCGCTAACGCGATGCCTGCGGCCCTCTTGTCATGCGTCTATCCTCAGTTGTCCGTTCTACCTGTCAAAAGGGAAAA
>NZ_PVRA01000012.1:0-71356 GCF_002998555.1 Bacillus sp. NMCC4
ATCAGGTTGATAGGTCTGAGGTGGAAGCGTGGTGACACGTGGAGCTGACAGATACTAATAGATCGAGGACTTAACCTATATTCTAATGTGAAGCATGAACATTGTTATCTAGTTTTGAGAGAACATTCTCTCCATCAGGTTTGGTGGCGATAGCGAAGAGGTCACACCCGTTCCCATACCGAACACGGAAGTTAAGCTCTTCAGCGCCGATGGTAGTTGGGGGTCTCCCCCTGTGAGAGTAGGACGCCGCCAAGCTTTTTGTTTATATCCTTCCAATGGAAGAAGTTACTTTATCATTCCGCAGTAGCTCAGTGGTAGAGCTATCGGCTGTTAACCGATCGGTCGTAGGTTCGAGTCCTACCTGCGGAGCCATGCTTCCATAGCTCAGTAGGTAGAGCACTTCCATGGTAAGGAAGAGGTCAGCGGTTCGAGCCCGCTTGGAAGCTTTCCTCTAAATTATAATGATTAATGTTTAAGGTTTCTCGATGATGAGAAGGCTTTTTTTGTTTGTTTTAAAATGTTGAACTTGCTCAGTGACAAGTAGACTAATGAAAATGGAATAGATCGATTTATAAGGAAGCTTTGTATCAATTTTCTACACATTCCTTCTTTTTGTTCTTGATTCTTTAGTGCCTTTCTTATATTCTTACTAAAGTGATGATATCCTCTCTAACAAAAGACTCTGTACGTCCCTCTTCCCCCCCGAAAGTGAAGCATTATTTATTTTTCCTTTCTTCATCTCCAGGTTTGGTTGATCTTCTTTTTCCATGTTCGGTATGTATATAAAAAGGAGTAGATGGTTTGAAAGATTTATTTGTAAAGCAAGAATGGTTTGGGCATGTGCGTCAGGATGTGCTTGCGGGTATTTTAGTGGCTCTGGCTTTAATTCCTGAGGCGATTGCGTTTTCAATTATTGCGGGCGTTGATCCGAAGATCGGGTTGTATGCTTCGTTTTGTATTGCAATTGTGATTTCGTTTGTTGGTGGACGGCCAGGTATGATTTCGGCCGCTACAGGGGCTATGGCTCTGGTCATGGTTAATTTGGTTGCCGATCATGGATTGCAATATTTGTTTGCAGCTACGATTTTAACAGGTCTGATTCAAATAGTGTTTGGACTCTGCCGAGTGTCTCGTCTGATGAAATTTATTCCGAGGTCCGTGATGGTTGGTTTTGTGAATGCGTTGGCTATTATGATCTTCATGGCTCAGCTTCCACATTTCGTCGGAGAATCAATGGCCATGTATATCATGACAGGTGGCGCCTTGTTGATTATTTATTTATTGCCGATGGTGGTAAAAGTGATACCTTCCCCACTCATTGCTATTATTGTCATGACGATCATTGCTGTATTTGGACATATTGATGTTAGAACGGTTGGAGATATGGGAGAGCTTCCTAGTTCTTTGCCTGCTTTTCTGATTCCTCAAGTACCGTTTAGCTGGGAGACACTTACTATCATTTTTCCTTATTCTTTAGCACTTGCGATGGTTGGTTTACTTGAGTCTCTTTTAACTGCACAGATTGTCGATGATATGACGGAGACGTCTAGTCATAAGAACAAGGAAGCGAGAGGTCAAGGGATTGCTAATGTGGTTGCAGGATTCTTTGGTGGTATGGCTGGCTGTGCGATGATTGGTCAATCAGTGATTAATACGAAGGCAGGCGGGCGTGGCCGTCTTTCTACCTTTGTAGCGGGTGCATTTCTAATGGTGCTGATTTTTGTACTCGGAGATGTGGTGGTTCAAATTCCGATGGCTGCTCTTGTGGCTGTGATGATTATGGTCTCCGTTGGGACATTTGATTGGAGTTCCTTTCAGCAGCTAAAAAAGAATCCGAAAACAGATTCTATTGTCATGATTGTCACGGTCGTGACTGTGGTGTTGACTCATGATTTATCAAAAGGTGTGTTTGCAGGTGTGCTGCTTAGTGCGATATTCTTTGTAGCAAAAATATCAAAGCTTCATATTACCTCTACAGAAAGCCAAGCGGGTATTTGGGTGTATCGAATTAAAGGGCAAATTTTCTTTGCTTCTGTCACTGATTTCATCCAAGCGTTCCATCATGAGAAAGATCTCCAAGCCGTTGTGATTGATTTGTCTGAAGCGCGTATATGGGATGAATCAGGCGTGGCAGCGATAGAACGTGTAAAGGAAAAGTATCAAGCAGCTGGTGTACAGATAGACGTAGTTGGAATGGATACCTCGAGTCGAAAGCTTGTGAAACAGGTGAATGGTTCTTAAAAAGATCTTTCTGTTTGTTACAATAGAAAAGGTAAGAAAGTGAAGGATGGAGGTGGCCGGCATGCTTGTGCGTTTGAACCAAGTGCTCGGCCGGATGATGCCGCTTATTACGCCCATTAGTGTGTTACTCGGTGTACTATTGTCGGCCTATTTAAAGGATTATACGTTTATGGTGCCCTGGGTATTTGCTATGATGACATTTTCAGGGAGCTTGTCATCTACTTTTTCAGCTTTAAAGCATACGGTGATGCACCCATTGCCTTTGATTTTATCGTTTATGATTTTACATGTGCTGATGCCCCTTTATGCCTGGTCAGCGGGGCATTTGATATTTGCGGGTGATTCCATGACGATCACCGGTTTGACGCTTGCGATGGTGATTCCAACAGGTGTTTCTAGTTTAATATGGGCGGCGATGTATAAAGGGAATGTCGGGTTAACGTTATCCATCATTTTAATTGATACATTGCTTTCGCCATTGATTGTGCCAGCCAGCTTGTCACTCTTCGTCGGTACACAGGTCCATATGGACATGGTCGCAATCATGAAAGGGCTGTTTGGTATGGTGGTGCTGCCCTCTATTTTAGGGATGCTCGTTCGCCAGTATGCAAAGCCATCGGTGACGAAAACAATTGGTCAGACCCTGTCTCCTTTTTCAAAATTAGGCTTGTTTGTTGTCGTATCGATTAACAGTTCTGTTGTCGCCCCATATTTGCGTGAATTGGATGTTGCCTTTTTTAGCAAAGCAGCGACTGTCTTTTTCATTGCGATGAGTGGGTATGCTTTTGCATGGTTGATTGGAAAGGTGATGAAATGTACTCAAGGGGAGATTGTGGCCATTGTGTATACGGGCGGCATGAGAAATATTAGTGCCGGAGCTGTGCTTGCTATTAGCTTTTTCCCGCCTGCTGTTGCTGTCCCTGTTGTGATTGGCATGCTATTTCAGCAAGTGCTTGCTGCCTTGTTTGGTTTCTTACTCAATCGTTTTGAGCTGAAGGCGCCTGCTGTGACTAAATCTTTATCATGAAAAGACCTCCATCTTATGAGATGGAGGTCTTTTTTGCGAATTAATAGATGAGATATTTCTTCCGTTTCTTTTCGAACGATTTGAGGTCGTGATGATAGCGCTTCATGATGTGTTTGACGGAAGTACCTTGATTGATTTCTTCTTTCATCCAACCATTTCCGATGAGTTTATCAAAGCTGCCTGTTTGAAGGAACTGAAAGTCTTTTGGATATAAATCATGTATTGCTTTGATGATGGATAACCCTGTTTTTACCGCTTCGAATGAAGAGCGGTCTGTGACGTATAGCTGCACACCGTGTGATAGCTTACCTGCATGTTTAGAAAAAGTGGGGGTGAATGATACTGGTCTAAATTGTACACCCTTTAGTTTTAACTGATTTAAATGATCTGCTAGTTCGCTGCTATTGATATATGGAGCGCCAATGAGCTCGAACGGTTTTGTTGTTCCTCTGCCTTCAGAGACATTTGTTCCTTCAATTAATCCTGTGGCGGGATATACAAAGGTACTATCCACTGTCGGCATGTTAGGTGAAGGAAGGACGAACGGCAGCTTCGTGTCATCAAACGTCATGGAACGCTTCCAATTTTTCATTTTGATGACTGTGACATCAGCATTGATATGAAACTCTTTGTTAAAGAATTTTGCTAGTTCACCAGTGGTCATTCCATGTCTTAATGGTATTGGATAGAGCCCTACAAATGAAGCGTGCTCAGGTTCTAAGACAGGGCCTTCTACTTTTAGTCCGCCAATGGGGTTTGGACGGTCTAGGACAACAAAGGGAATGTTGTTTTCTTTAGCGGCCTCCATCGCATAAGCCATCGTGTAAATATAGGTGTAATAACGAGCACCAACATCTTGGATATCAAACAGCAAGACATCTACATTTTTGAGCATGTCAGGCGTGGGTTTTCTTGTTTTTCCATAGAGAGAGTAAACAGGGAGACCTGTTTTTTCATCAGTATAGGATTCGACGCCTTCTCCTGCTTGTGCATCGCCGCGCACACCATGTTCTGGTCCATATAGAGCAGTAAGCTTGATACTTGGATGCTCAAATAGGAGATCGACACTGCTTTTCATATTTGCATCAATACCAGTTGGGTTCGTAATGAGGCCGACCCTTTTCCCTTTTAACCATGCAAGGTTGCCTGAGAGTAGTGTTTCGATCCCTGTTTTGACCGCTGCTTTTTTTCCTTTTGTATCTGTTCGTTCTTGGTTTGCGGGGGAGGCGGCGGTCAATGTGCTCATAATGAGAATGCTTGCGAGTATCAAGCTTGCTGTTTTTTTCAAGAGAATCCCTCCTATTTGATCTGTTTCCCTTTCAAGTTGAGTCCATAGCCGAATGGATACAGGGTTTGATTTGGATGAGTGACAGATGGGATATCCACAGGCAATTTGCCCTTAGGTGATGCAGCGCCAAATATCACTTCTAATCCAGCAGGAATATTTGGCTGATTGAATTGCCCGTTTGAGTAGCCTTTAAAACCGTAAACGGCTAGTAAGGCATCAGCCTCCTCAAAATTTGCCGCATCGTAAGGATTTCTTAGACTCATAATGACCATTTTTTTGTTTTGTGCTGCTGCTTCTTTCATAACAGCACGAGGGAAGGCAGTAGCCCATTTTTTCGGGTCCTGTACATTGTCATCAATCACACCATCATTCACAGCTGGGTCATTTTGGACAACGTAAGAGCCGGTAATCACATAGTCAGCATCTTGAATCAGTTTGGCTGTTTCTTTAGTGAAGGTCTTATCCACAAAAGCATATGATTGGATACGTACAGGCTTGATCTTTTTTTGTTTGATCAGAGAGTCAATTGTGACAGACATGGCTTTTGTCTGATCTTCGTAAGGTGCCATGATCAAGATCTTGTCATTCTTTTTAGGCTGGAATGGTAAGGTCTTTTCGTTGTTTTTAAGCAGGGTGATCCCTTCACGTGCCATTTTTTGTTCTGCTTTCCGGTGCGACTTTTTCCCAACGACTTGAGTGGCTTTTTTGATTTTTTTCTCAAGGGTGATGGGTTTCTTGGAAGAAATGATGCCGCGTTTGATTTTCAATTGAAGAATTTTTTCGACAGATTGGTTGATTTGAGACATCGGAATTTCTTTCTTTACAATCGCCTTTTTTACAGCATTGAACACATTCTCTAGGTTTTTTTCTGTTTTTAGAGAGGTGACTGGTGCTGGCATAAGGGCGATGTCGACACCTGCCTTAATAGCCATCACCACGGCTTCTTCCTGCCCAAAGTTATCTGCAATCGCTTTCATATTTAGGGCGTCTGTTACCACAACACCTTGAAAGCCCATCTCTTCTTTTAATAAGTGTGTGATGACTTTTTTCGATAAGGTTGCTGGAACCATAATGTCCTCGCCATCTTTTTTGCTTTTGTACGTTGTGTGGTCAATGGCAGGGAATTGAACATGAGCGGTCATGACCATATCCGCACCAGCGTTGATGGCTTGTTGAAACGGATACAGCTCCACTTTTTTAAGACGTTCTAGGTCATGTTCTACGAGCGGCAAGCCATAGTGACTATCGATGGCTGTATCACCATGTCCCGGGAAATGCTTTAGTGTGGAAATGGTCTTTTCCTTTTGAAGTCCTTTCATGGTTTGAAGGCCAAGCCTAGTGACAAGAGCAGGATCAGAGCTAAAGGAACGGACACCAATGACGGGGTTGTTTGGGTTATTATTCACATCAAGCACAGGAGAGAAGTTTGTATTGATCCCTAGTGCGTTTAGTTCTTTGCCGATGATTTTACCTGTGTCGTATGCATTTTTCTTACTTCTAGAGGCACCAATCGACATATTTCCTGGGAAATGTGTTCCCTTTTGTAATCTTGTGACGATTCCACCTTCTTGATCAATTGAAATGAGTAATGGAATCTTTGGTGATGCTTTTTGAAATTCATGGGTGAGTTTGACGGTTTGTTTCGTATCAACGACATTCTCCGCAAATAAGATGACACCGCCTAGATGATATTTTTCAACAAGATGGGACACTTCTTTATTCATCTTTGTTAAGCCTGTAGGTGCAGATTCATCTTTTGTTTGCCAATTGCGAAAGTCTGGCATGAGCATTTGACCTATCTTTTCATCCAGGGACATGTCTTGCACCATTTGTTTTGCGGTTGGAAGAGGGGCAGAGCTAACCTTTTCCGTTGGAATGGAAGAGGTTAGCAGGGCCAAAACCAGAGTAGCGGGGAAAAGAGCTTTTAACATCGAATTCCTCCTTTTACTTAAAAGATTCGTAGATTGCGGTCATGATGCTTCCATAAGTACCAGTTGGGAAAAGGTCACCTTCAAATTGATTTGGGTTGGTTTCAGGTGAAACGACAGGCGAATGTTTCTTATTTGTCAGCAAGACGATACCTAGATTATGTTTTGGATCAATCAATGTCATGGTTCCGGTCCAGCCAGTATGTCCATAGGCTTCGTTACTTGCATATTTTCCAAACATCCATTCCATGTCAGTATGACCGTTTTTACGCCAGCCTAGCCCGTAAGTTGGGTTTGTATCAGAAGAGGCTGTAAAGAGATCGATAGAAGCTTGATCAAAGATGGTTTTTTTTCCATAGCCTCCTTTGTTCAGCATGAGCTGGAGCAGCACGCCCATATCTGACATGTTAGAGAAAAGTCCGGCATGACCAGAGATACCTGCCATTGAGTAATATGCTTTCTCATCGTGGACTTCGCCTAGCAGGGTGTACCTGCGAATGTTTTCAAAATCAATGACACCATCTCGCGAATTACCTAAACGTTCGGTTGCTGCAAAATGCTTCGGTTTAAATCCTTTTTGCAGTGGATTGAACATTGTATGTTTGAGACCTAGCGGCCGATAGATCGTCGACTCTACATATTGATCAAGAAGCATACCTGTTTTTTTCTCAATGATCATGCCTAACAGCATGTAATCAATGTCACTATAAATGTGCTGGGTGCCTGGTTTGTATTGCAGCGGCACCTTCGGCAGCCATTTCATCGTTGTCTTTCTATCTTGAGAGAAAAAAGAGCCGGCGGCTTCTTTGCTATAAAATAAGACACTGGAAGGGAGTCCGGCAGAATGGGTCAGAAGATCGTTTACACGAAGCTGATCTTTACCGGTTACCTTTGCATCTGGTTCATCTTTAAAATCTGGCAGGATGGCTTGTATTTTTTCGTTCACATCCAGTTTTTTCTCGTAGACGAGCTTTTGCAGGGCATAGTTGGTCGCATACATTTTGGTGTTGGATGCTAAGTCGAACAGTGTATTCTTTTTCATTTTCTTATATGATTTGAGTTCAGTTGTGCCTTCGTATTTTTGCCTGTAGCCATAGGCTTTTTGATGGACGATTTTTCCGTCTTTGATAATGATGAGTGCGCCTCCTGGAAATCCTGCTTTGATGTCGTTTTGAATCATGTGATCAACCTTCCTAAGCTGCCTGGAAGAAAAACCTGCTTGTTCCGGTCGTTTTGCCTTTTTTAAGACGGGATATTCTTCAGGTGCTGTTTTAGACAAAGACGATACAGGATGGGAGCTAGTTGCAAATGTTTGTACGGGTAATCCAAGGAGCATGAGCAGACTTGTTATTAAGAGAAAGTATTTCTTCAAGAGTTAGACCTCCTATTGCTTATTTTTCCTCAAATTCAACAGCCATATCATCATGAAAACCAAATAAGTATGTGAAAATAAATCCAGCGACATATGCAATAAAGAGTCCGATTAAGTAAAGAAGCATTTGATGTGTGTGAACAATAAAGGTTAATGGGAGACCTGATACACCAATCGCCTTCGTTGCAATTTGGAAGTAGGCTTGAAATGCGCCGCCGATTCCAGCGCCAAGACAAGCAGTGAGAAATGGTCGTCCCAGCGGGAGTGTAACACCGAAAATGAGTGGTTCACCAATGCCGAGCATCCCTGAAGGAAGTCCACCTGCGATGGCTCTTTTGAGTTTTTTCTTTTTTGTTTTCATATAAATGGCGAATGCCGCACCTACCTGTCCTGCACCGCCCATAGCGAGAATTGGCAAAAGCGGGTCATCTCCAATGGAATTAATGAGTTCCATATGAATTGGTGTCAGTCCTTGGTGAAGTCCTGTCACAACAAGTGGAAGGAAGGTCGCACCAAGAACAAATCCAGCGAAGATTCCGCCCATATTTAATAGATAAGTTAATCCTGAGGTGATGGCATCCGATATAAATCCGCCGACTGGCATGAAGACAACGTACGTAAAAATGCCTGTAATGAGTAGTGTGATGGTTGGTGTGACGATGATATCAAGTGATTGCGGGACGAAGCGTCTAATTCGGGTTTCCACAAGTGCCATAAAGATGGCGGCTAGAAGAACACCGATGAGCCCGCCTCTGCCTGGTAGAATATTTGTGCCAAATAACATAATGTCTGCGGAGGCTGGGTTAATAATGAGGATACCAGCTAATGCGCCTAATGCAGGAGAGCCTCCAAACTCCTTTGCGGCATTTGATCCGACTAAAATACCGAGATATGCGAACAAGCCTGAACCAATAACGGTTAAAATGATCGCTGCTTGAGACTTTTCATCGAGCCAGCCTGCTTGCACGATTGCTTTCGTAATCCCTGTAATAAGACCTGATGCAACGAGTGCCGGAATGATAGGAATAAAGATGCTGGCAATCCGTCGTAAGAACAGCTTGAACGGTGTGCGGTTCTTTTGTGAAATGGCTTGCTTGTTTTTTTGTGCTTCATTGTTTAAATCATAAGAGCCAGAGGCATTTAGCAGCTGTTCAAACGCACTTGATACTTGGTTGACAACACCTGTACCTAAAATGATTTGAAGCGTTTCTGCCTCGACGACACCTATGACGCCATCGAGTTCTTTGATTTTTGTGATGTGAACTTGTTCATTGTCAATCGGTGTAATTCGGAGACGCGTCATACAATGTGTATGGGAAGAGATGTTTTCAGAACCACCACAGAGAGAAAGAATGTCTTTCGCCAACTGCTGATATTTCGTTTGATGACTCATGTTGAATCCCCCTTTGATTTTCGTTTCATGGAGCGGATGGCATGTCTTGTCTTGTCAATATATTGCGCTGTCTCTTCATATTGACGGGAAGCTAAGCTGAGGAACAAGACATCAATTAAGTAGAGCTGTGCCATTCTAGAGGAAGTGGCTGCACTGCGAAAAGGTGCTTCATTGGAACCGGACGTCGATAGGTGAACATCACTTAAGGCAGAAACGCTTGTTTGACCAGGATGCGTTAAGGCAATGGTTTTCACTTGATTGTCTTTTGCGAGCTGAAGGGCTTGAATGATGTCTAACGTTTCTCCTGAAAAGGATATACCGAACACGATGTCATTCTTTCCTGCATTTGCGATGACGGTTGATGCGATGTGCATGTCAGTGAAGGCAGTCGCAGCATAATTGATTCTGAGAAATTTCTGCTGGGCATCCGCTGCCACGATGCCAGATGCACCGACGCCGATAAAATGGATTTGGTTTGCATGCAGCAGTAATTGAACAGCTTTTTCTAATGCTTCTGCATTTAAAATAGAAGCGGTGTCCTTAATCGATTGAATCGAGTTTCCTGCTGTTTTTTGAATAATGGATTGAAGCGGTTCATCTTGTTCGATATCACGATAGCCTTGTTTATCGTCGTGCATCAAGTCTCCAGCGATTCGCATTTTTAAATCGTGATAGCCATCTAGCCCGAGAGATTTACAAAGGCGGATGACAGCAGAGCTGCTTGCTCCGGCTGCCTGACTGATCTCGTGTACTGTGCTTTTAATGACTTTGTCAGGATGGGCAAGGATATAGTCTGCAATGATTTTTTCAGATTGGGGGAGCTTTGCTTTCATTGTGTGTAGTAGAGTGAGTCCACCTGCTGACATGAGCTGCCTCCTTTAGGATTGATGATGAGAGATGGCTTTGTCGATATGGCCATTCGCTTTGTTGAGTAAATCCTTGGCTGTTTTTTTGTCTGTGTTTGTTTGGAGCATGACGATGGCGGTTTTGACTTCTAAGTCTGCTGCTTCAAGAGTCTTCACGGCTTGTTCATAGGAAGCGTTTGTCACATGTTGAATGATGGTGATGGCGCGTTCTTTTAATTTATAATTGCTGACTTTTACATCAACCATCAGGTTTTCATATACTTTACCTTGTCTGATCATGACAGAGGTCGAAAGCATATTTAAAATCATTTTATGAGCGGATGCGGCTTTCATTCGTGTTGACCCAGTGATGGCTTCTGGTCCTACAATGACTTCAATGGCGCAGTCTGCCAGCTCGCTAATTTCTGCTTGTTCATTGCAGCTGAGGGCTACTGTTTTTGCGCCGATGGATTTAGCGTAGTTTAAAGCGCCGATGATGTAGGGTGTCCTGCCGCTGGCGGCGATACCGACGACCGTATCTTTTGATGTCAGGTGAATGTGTACTAAATCCTGTTTGCCGGCTTCTTCACTGTCTTCCACATCTTCGGCAGCATGTGAAAAAGCAGAGTCGCCGCCTGCCATGATACCGACAATCACATCAGGTGAGACGCTATAGGTAGGGGGACATTCAACAGCATCCATCACGCCAAGTCTGCCGCTTGTCCCGGCTCCTAAATAAACGAGTCTACCCCCATTTGAAATGGATTCATAGGCGAAGTCACTTGCTGTTTTGACATGTGGTAGGACACGGTTCACTGCTTGAGCGACCTTCATATCTTCTTCATTGATCAGCTGGAGTATTTCGAGCGGATCTGCTTGTGATATTCCCATTGTGTTAGGGTTTCTTGATTCTGTTGTCAAAGAGCGCAATTGAGATGGCTGCATGCGACATTCCTCCTTATTTCTTCATTTTCAGTATATTCAGTGTGATATGAAATTTCAACATTATATTTAAATATTGAAATTATATTTCACTCGAAACGTTGTGCTAACTGGAGGTAAATAATTAGAAAATAAAAAAAATAAAAATCCCCTTTACAAAAGGGGGACAACCTGTATATAATAACTTTTGTCAGCTTCACGGAAACAGCAAACTTGACAAACTGGCCCGTTGGTCAAGCGGTTAAGACACCGCCCTTTCACGGCGGTAACACGGGTTCGAATCCCGTACGGGTCACCATGATGTGGAGGATTAGCTCAGCTGGGAGAGCATCTGCCTTACAAGCAGAGGGTCGGCGGTTCGAGCCCGTCATCCTCCACCATATGCCGGTGTAGCTCAACTGGTAGAGCAACTGACTTGTAATCAGTAGGTTGGGGGTTCAAGTCCTCTTGCCGGCACTGTTTTTTCTTTATCAATTCCATATGTGGAGGGGTAGCGAAGTGGCTAAACGCGGCGGACTGTAAATCCGCTCCCTCCGGGTTCGGCGGTTCGAATCCGCCCCCCTCCACCATTTTTGGGCTATAGCCAAGCGGTAAGGCAACGGACTTTGACTCCGTCATGCGTTGGTTCGAATCCAGCTAGCCCAGTTAAGACACCTTTTTCAAAAAGGTGTCTTTTTTTATGTTGGCAGACGGAATGTATAACTATTCAAAATATTGTTGAGTTGAGTCAGAAGGCATTGAGAAAGTAAAATATAAGCATGAACGGAAAGGGGATGTACATATGGGAGATCAAAAGAAGGTCACGATTGTCGGAGTTCCGATGGATTTGGGTCAAATGAGAAGGGGCGTCGATATGGGACCGAGTGCGATTCGGTGTGCAGGTGTAAAAGAAAAATTGGAATCGCTTTCATTTGATGTGGAGGATCTCGGCGATATTTTGGTTGAACAAAGAGATGATGAGAAAGGTTTATATACAAGTGAAAAGCTAAAAAATTTAACGGAGAATGCTGGTGCGAATCAGCTGCTAGCTGAGAAGGTTGACAGTATTGTGCAATCAGGCTCATTCCCGCTCATTTTAGGCGGTGATCACAGCATTGCGATAGGAACACTTGCGGGGGTAGCCAAGCATTATGAAAACTTAGGTGCCATTTGGTATGATGCACACGGTGATTTAAATACAGAGGAAACCTCTCCTTCTGGAAATATACATGGTATGCCGCTTGCAGTCAGTCTCGGCCTTGGGCATGCTGATTTAACGAACATTGGTGGTTATTCCCCTAAATTGAAGCCTGAGAATGTTGTTATAATTGGTGCTCGATCCTTAGATGAAGGAGAGCGGGCATTGATTAGAGAGAAAGGCATTAAAGTGTATACGATGCATGAAATAGATCGTTTAGGGATGACAAGGGTGATGGAGGAAGCCATTTCATATTTAAAGGAAAGAACAGATGGTGTCCACCTGTCGCTTGATTTAGATGGACTAGATCCAGCGGAGTGCCCTGGTGTAGGAACTCCTGTGGCGGGTGGCATTAGCTACCGGGAGAGTCATCTTGCCATGGAGCTTTTAGAGGAAGCGGGTATTTTGACTTCAGCTGAATTTGTTGAGGTGAATCCGGTTTTGGATGAAAAAAATAAAACAGCCGAGGCAGCTGTTGCGTTGATTGGCTCGTTAATGGGCGAAAAGCTATTGTAGAGCGGGACTTGTTCCCGTTCTTTTTTGTTTTGGAGAAATTTAAGGATATATTAAGGTTTTTACCGGTGGATATGCGTAACACGCTGTCAAAAATTTGTTACACTATTTTTTAGAGGAGAATGAAACCTTTTGGAAAGAGATTCGTATACATAAAGACCGGTGAAGGCAGAGGTTGAATATACTATGGACACAATGATTAAAAAGAGAATTAAGCAAGTGAAAAAAGGCGACCAGAACGCATTTGCAGACATCGTAGACCTGTATAAAGACAAAATTTATCAGCTGTGCTACCGTATGCTTGGGAATGCACACGAAGCAGAGGATATTGCACAGGAGGCGTTTATTCGTGCCTATGTGAATATTGAAAGCTTTGATGTGAATCGTAAGTTTTCTACGTGGCTGTACCGCATTGCAACCAACCTGACCATCGACCGTATTCGCAAAAAAAAGCCGGATTATTATTTAGATGCAGAGGTGGCAGGAACAGAAGGACTGAATATGTATTCTCAAATTGCTGCTGATGGCATTTTGCCAGAGGAAGAGGTGGTGTCTCTTGAATTATCGAGTACCATTCAGCAAAAAATTCTAAGATTACCCGATAAATATCGTTCGGTCATCGTATTAAAGTATATTGATGAACTCTCGTTAAAAGAAATTAGTGAGATCCTAAATATACCCGTTGGTACGGTGAAAACGAGAATACACAGGGGTAGAGAGGCTCTCCGGAAACAGTTGAGAGACCTTTGAGTGAGGTGATTTTGATGAGCTGTCAGGAAAAAATCGTCCTGCTTATGCATCAGTATTTAGACGGGGACATTGAGCCCCAAGACGAAAAAGAATTAAAAAGTCACCTGCAATCGTGTGAGGAGTGCCGTACTCATTTTCAACAAATTGAGAAATCCATCGCGCTTGTGCAGAGTACATCTCATATAGAAGCACCAACTGATTTCACTGCAAAGGTGATGGCAGGTCTTCCAAAGGAAAAAAAGCGTGTGTCGATTCAAAGATGGATCAAAGCTCATCCGCTGATGGTGGCCGCTGCCCTCTTTCTCATTTTGATGGGAGGCAGTCTGTTTACAAGCTGGAATACCGATCATAATTTCAGTGTGTCAAAACAGTCGAATCTCGTCGTTGTAAATGATACAGTGACCGTACCTAAAGGGGAAACCGTAAAAGGTGATGTCACTGTCAAAAATGGCAAGCTGATTGTAGAAGGCAAGGTTGATGGAAATGTCACCGTCGTCAATGGGGAACAGCTGACTGCTTCTGCCGGACAAGTCACTGGTCAAATTAATGAAATTAATGAAGTGTTTGATTGGATTTGGTACAAAATGAAATCCACAGCACAAAATGTGATGCGGGTCATTGGACCAGAGGAGCAAAAGTAATCATACGGGTCGAGAGCAGTCTCTTTATGGGGCTGCTCTTTTTCTATATTATAGGTCAGAATGTATGCGAACTAGCACGCCAGCCATATATGGCAACTGTTTTCCTTGCTGAAACAAAATGTGGTATAATAGCCACGCTATGTATTTACACATAGTCTCTTTTTTTATTAAAAATGCATCAAACGAAGAATAACTGAAAATTCTGGAGGACGAGGAAATGGCTTTAGGGGATATTCCTTTTTTGCAGTACCTCGGTAATGCTGTTGATGTTCTCGTTGTTTGGTATGTGATATATAAATTAATGATGGTCATCCGCGGAACAAAAGCGGTTCAGCTTTTAAAGGGAATTGTGGTCATTGTTCTTGTCAGGATGGGAAGTGCGTATCTCGGTCTTAACACACTTCAATGGCTGATGGATCAAGCGATTACGTGGGGATTCCTTGCGATCATTATTATTTTTCAGCCAGAGCTAAGGAGAGCGCTTGAGCAGCTTGGGCGCGGCCGTTTCTTCTCAAGAAGCGGGACACCTATAGAGGAACAGCAGCAGAAAACGATCGAGGCAATTACAAAAGCAATTAAATATATGGCAAAACGCAGAATCGGCGCGCTGCTGACAATTGAGCGTGATACTGGGATGAATGATTACATAGAGACTGGAATTCCTTTGAATGCAAAGGTGAGTTCAGAGCTGCTCATTAATATTTTCATTCCAAATACACCGCTTCATGATGGTGCTGTCATTATGAAGCGTGATGAGATTGCAGCTGCGGCTTGTTATTTACCGCTGTCAGAAAGTCCTTTTATCTCTAAGGAATTAGGGACGCGTCACCGGGCGGCAGTCGGAATTAGCGAAGTGACAGACAGCTTGACCGTCATCGTTTCTGAGGAGACAGGCGGCATTTCTGTCGCAAGAAATGGTGATCTCCACCGAGAATTGACAGAAGAAGCGCTTGAAGAAATGCTGATTGCTGAATTTAGTAAGAACAGCAAAGATGCTTCCTCGACCAAATGGTATTGGAGGGGCAAGAAAAATGGATAAGATTTTGAATAATCGCTGGGCCGTAAAGCTTCTTGCATTGGTCTTCGCTTTATTGCTGTATGGTGCAGTCAATTCAGCGCAAGCGCCCACGCCGAAAAAAATCGGTGAATCCTTTTTCCCAACATCGACGACAGATGAAGCAACTTTAACCGACATTCCTGTTAAAGCGTATTATGACGACGAGAAGTACGTCGTCACTGGTGTGCCGCAGACAGTCAATGTGACGATTAAAGGGTCAACAAGTGCTGTGAAAACAGCAAGACAAACAAAGAATTTTGAAATATACGCAGATATGCAGAATTTATCGACAGGTACACATAAAGTGGAGCTGAAGGCAAGAGATGTATCAAAGGGACTCACACTATCGATTAATCCGTCTGTGACGACGGTGACGATACAAGAAAAAACAACAGCTGAATTTCCTGTTGAAACCGAATTTTATAATCAAAATAAAATCAAAGACGGCTATTCACCTGAACAGCCTATTGTGAATCCGAAAAAAGTCACAGTCACTGGTTCAAAGGACGTGATCGACAAAATTTCTGTCATTAAAGCATTTGTGAACCTAGAGGATGTCGATCAGCAAATTGAAAAGGAAGCGAAGCTCACTGTGTATGATAGCAGCGGGAACGAGCTGCCAGTCGAATTGAGTCCGTCTGTGGTGAATATTACAGTTCCCATCTCGAGTCCAAGCAAAAAGGTTCCGTTTAAAATTGAGCGGACGGGCAGCTTACCTGACGGGATCAGTATCTCAAGCATTGAGACAAGCCCGAGTGAGGTCACGGTGTACGGCTCTCAAAAAGTGCTGGATTCGCTTGATTTTATTGATGGCGTCAAGCTGGACCTAAGCAAGATCAAAGATGATACGGAGATTGATGCCGACATTCCTCTGCCAGATGGTGTGAAAAAGGTATCGCCCGAAACGGTGAAGATCAAGGTGAAGGTTGCAACAGCGCAAGAAAAAAAGATCGATAATGTACCGATTTCTGTCGTGGGTCTGAGCAAGGATCTCACCTCTGATTTTGTGAGCCCATCTTCTGGACGGCTCACGTTAACAGCAAAGGGATCAAAGAGTGCGATTGATAAACTAAAGGCTTCAGACGTTGAAGCCTATATCAATGTCGGGGACTTGAACGAAGGAACACATGAGGTCACAATTCAAGTGAACGGTCCTCAAAATGTGACGTGGACATTATCGAGATCAAAGGTCAAAGTGAAACTGACTTCTACTGAGACAGAAGATCAGCCAGCGTCTACGAATGATCGCAAGGATCCATCTTCTGATGACGATGATCAGGATGAGAAGAGTAAAGAAGAATCCACGCAAGATAAAGCAAAGAAAGAATCAAGTCAAAGACAGCGGATCAAAGAAGATAAAAAAGAGGACGAAGCGTCCTCTTGAATGGTAAAAAAGGAGCGATTGAAACATGGGCAAGTACTTTGGAACTGATGGTGTAAGGGGTGTGGCGAATAGCGAATTAACGCCAGAGCTCGCATTTAAAATTGGGAGATTTGGCGGCTATGTGCTCACGAAGGATAAAGAACGTCCAAAGGTACTCGTTGGACGAGACACACGTGTATCCGGTCATATGCTAGAAGGAGCGCTCGTTGCAGGCTTACTTTCAATTGGCGCTGAAGTGATGCGTCTAGGTGTAATCTCAACACCTGGTGTGTCTTATTTAACGAAGGCAATGGACGCAGAAGCGGGTGTCATGATTTCTGCTTCTCACAACCCAGTTCAAGACAACGGAATTAAATTCTTCGGCGGTGACGGCTTTAAGCTGTCTGATGAACAGGAGAATGAAATTGAGCAGCTGATGGATCAGCCGGTCGATCAATTGCCACGCCCAGTTGGAGCGGATCTTGGAACGATGAATGACTACTTTGAAGGTGGTCAGAAATACTTGCAATTCTTGAAGCAGACAGCGGACGAGGATTTCACAGGTATTCACGTGGCGCTTGACTGTGCTCACGGTGCAACCTCTTCTCTAGCGACACATTTATTTGCGGATTTAGATGCTGATGTGTCTACAATGGGAACATCACCAAACGGATTGAATATCAATGATGGTGTCGGCTCAACTCATCCAGAGGCACTTTCTGCTTTTGTGAAGGAGAAGGGTGCAGATATTGGTCTTGCGTTTGATGGTGACGGTGACCGTTTAATTGCTGTCGATGAAAAAGGTGATATTGTAGACGGCGATCAAATTATGTACATATGTGCACGTTATTTGAAGGGCGAAGGCCGATTAAAGGATGATACCGTCGTGTCCACGGTCATGAGTAACTTAGGTTTCTATAAAGCGCTGGAGAAACAAGGCATTAAGAGCATCCAAACCGCTGTTGGTGACCGGTATGTGGTCGAAGCGATGAAAAAGGATGGCTATAATGTCGGCGGTGAGCAATCAGGCCACTTGATTTTCCTTGATTACAATACGACAGGCGATGGCATGCTTTCTGCAATCATGCTTGTCAATACACTCAAAGCAACAGGAAAAACATTGTCAGAGCTTGCAGCTGAAATGGAAAAATTCCCGCAGCTTCTAGTAAATGTGAAAGTGTCTGATAAATATAAAGTGGAAGAAAATGAAAAAGTAAAAGCAGTGATTCAAGAGGTCGAAAAAGAGATGAACGGTGATGGCCGTATTCTTGTTCGTCCATCTGGAACAGAGCCGCTTGTACGCGTGATGGCAGAGGCGAAAACAAAAGAGCTGTGTGATGAATATGTGACTCGAATTACCGCTGTTGTGAAAGAGGAAATGGGTATCGAGTAATAGATGAAAGCAAATCGCCAGCGGCGGTTTGCTTTTTTTTTTCGAATAAACGTCATAAATGGATGGATTTGTACGAATCTTATAAGCGAGGGCAATTTGCTGCCTTCATACATAGGAGAGCACATCAAAGGTAGAACATGACAAGCCTCATCGCATATAGTGAATGGAGGTCTCACTTTCTTGAGCGGGATCACCCGCTAAATTGTGATTGACGGAGGTCAGACCTTATAGTACAATCATCCTTGTGTTACTGGATTTTTATTCTATCAGGAAAGGCAGGGTAGATGTTCAGCAACTCTCTTATAATTATAGCGCCCGAACTAAGCGATCGGACGAAAGATGCTTAGTTGACGAGGATGGAGGTTATCGAATTTTCGGCGGATGCCTCCCGGCTGATCAAAAAAGAGATCACAGCCGTAAGTGTTTCTTTAAAGCAAAGAGGTGACTCTTTGTACAAAGGGAATACACATGATCTCCCAAATTAAACATGTAGAGAGGGACGAAGAAATGTCCCTTCTATTTTAGTAGGCTTTCTTTGTCCCTTTCACATGAACGGGAGGAAGAATATTTATGTGTGGAATCGTAGGTTATATTGGTCAGAATGATGCGAAGGAAATCTTATTAAAGGGTTTAGAGAAGCTTGAGTACCGCGGGTATGACTCAGCAGGTATCGCTGTGGCAAACGAAGAAGGCGTGCATGTGTTCAAAGAAAAAGGACGTATTGCTGAGCTTCGTGAAGTTGTTGATGCAAACGTAGCATCTTCAGCAGGAATCGGACATACACGCTGGGCAACACACGGTGTACCAAGCCATCTAAATGCGCATCCGCATCAAAGTGCTTCTGGCCGTTTTACGCTTGTTCATAACGGTGTCATCGAGAACTATGTACAATTGACACGCGAATATTTACAAGACGTCACACTAAAAAGCGACACAGATACAGAGGTTGTTGTTCAAGTCATCGAACAATTTGTAAGCAGAGGTCTTGATATAGAGGAAGCTTTCCGTCAAACGCTTCTTCAATTAAAAGGCTCTTACGCAATTGCCCTTTTCGATAACGAAAACAAAGAAACAATCTATGTGGCGAAAAACAAAAGCCCATTATTGGTTGGTTTCGGAGAAGATTTCAACGTTGTAGCTTCTGACGCAATGGCAATGCTTCAAGTAACAAACGAATATGCGGAATTAATGGATAAAGAAATGGTCATTGTCACAAAAGACGAGGTGATCATCAAAAACCTTGACGGTGATATCATGACACGTCCTTCTTATATCGCTGAGCTAGATGCAAGCGACATTGAGAAAGGCACATATCCTCACTACATGTTAAAAGAAACGGATGAGCAGCCGCTTGTCATGCGCAAAATCATCCAAGAATATCAAGACGAAAACGGCAAGCTGTCAGTCGCTGGCGATATCGCAAGCGCAGTAGCAGAAGCAGACCGCATTTACATCGTGGCTTGTGGAACGAGCTACCATGCTGGACTTGTCGGTAAACAATATATTGAAGACTGGGCGAAAGTACCTGTAGAAGTCCATGTAGCAAGTGAATTCTCTTACAACATGCCGCTTCTATCGAAAAAGCCGTTGTTCATCTTCCTTTCTCAATCTGGGGAGACTGCGGACAGCCGTGCTGTACTCGTTCAAGTCAAAGAGCTTGGTCATAAAGCATTAACGATCACAAACGTACCAGGTTCAACGCTTTCTCGTGAAGCAGACTTCACATTGCTTCTTCATGCAGGACCAGAAATTGCAGTGGCTTCAACAAAAGCTTACACAGCACAAATTGCTGTTCTTGCGATACTTGCATCAGTTGCAGCCGAATTAAATGGTCAATCTCTTGACTTTGATCTTGTGAAAGAACTTGGGATTGTAGCAAATGCAATGGAAGCCCTTGTGGATCAAAAGGATGAAATGGAACAAATCGCTCGTGACTTCTTCACAGTGACACGTAACGCATTCTTTATCGGAAGAGGACTTGACTACTATGTGTGCCTTGAAGGTTCACTGAAACTAAAAGAGATCTCTTACATCCAAGCAGAAGGATTTGCTGGCGGAGAACTCAAACACGGCACGATTGCTTTAATTGAAGAAGGCACACCGGTCATTGCCCTTGCAACGCAAGAGCACGTGAACCTCAGCATTCGCGGTAACGTCAAAGAAGTCGTTGCACGCGGAGCAAACCCATGTGTCATCTCACTAAAAGGCCTAGAAGACGAAGGCGACCGATTCGTCCTTCCAGCTGTACACCCAGCACTTGCACCACTTGCATCTGTTGTCCCATTACAGCTGATCGCTTACTACGCAGCACTTCACCGCGGGTGTGATGTGGATAAACCACGTAACCTTGCGAAGAGTGTGACGGTGGAGTAGGGTTAAATTAAATTGGATTTTTGATACCCCTTTAGATATCATTTTCTAAAGGGGTATTTTTGTGTCTAAAGAGCTAATCAAAATGAAAGATAGATTCGATAAGATTGTACATTTTCAAGGGAGCGGAGTTATGAGCAAATATTTTAAAAAGGAAAAATGGGCAATTATTTTTTTCTTAATTGTTTATATCACATTATTGCTAAGCTCTTATTTGTTGATTGGTGGTCCTGCTACCGTCGAAGGACCGATTTGTGTATTTCTAGGATTCTGTTTCGTTCAATTTCTTAAATATAGATCTTTCAAAAATGATGCAGGTAATAAAAAGGGAATAGGTGTAGATTTTAAATAAAGTCGTACCGTTTTACCCCTTTGGATATAATCAAGATTAAAGAAATTGCTGAAGAGCTTAATGTAACACCAACTAAAGTAAAAAAAAATATTACCGAAAGACGAACAACTACTCGTTAAAGGATGTTTATCATTTCATATTGCGTGATTTTTATTCAGACCGATATAAAGAAAATGGTGAAATGAAATACAGGGTATGGGGAGCTAACCGAATTCCGTCTTACAACCAGTTTTATTTTTAGTTTAAGAAAATAGAAGATCCAAAGAAAGATATTCAGTTCCGTAAAAGTACTAAAGAATACGAACTAAAGCATCGTCCTATTTTAAGTGATTCAAAGTCGGAAACAAATGGTCCAGGTACTCGTTTTCAAATTGATGCTACAATTGCAGATATCTATTCAATAAGCTCGTTTGATGTAAATAAAGTCATTGGTCGTCCTGTTATATATACTGTTATTGATGTGTATTCCAGAATTATCACAGGACTACATGTTGGATTAGAAGGGCCTTCATGGGTTGGAGCGATGATGGCTTTAGATAATATGGTAGCTGACAAGGTGGAGTTTTGTAAACAATATGAAATCGAGATTATAGAGGAACAATGGCCAACAAAACATCTACCTGAAATTATTATTGCAGACCGAGGAGAGTTTGAAGGTTATTCCGTAGAAAATTTAATTAATAACTTAAATATTAAAATTGAAAATACCACTGCTTACCGAGGAGATTTAAAAGGAATTGTTGAACGTAAATTTCGTACGTTTAACGGCAAAGTAAAGCAGAAGGCTCCTGGAGCCATCCAAAAGGAGTATCGTGAACGCGGTGACCAAGTTTATCGTTTAGACGCTACGTTGAATCTTAAAGAATTTACAACATTAATTATTACTCTAGTACTTTACCATAATCTTAAAATCATTGATAAATATCCAATGGAAAAGGAAATGAATACAGACGATATAGTGCCAACACCGGTAAATTTATGGAACTGGGGCATTCAAAATCGTAAAGGGCGTTTAAGAACAGTTGATCGTAATATTCTACGCTTAAATGTGTTACCACGTGGGAAGGCAACAATCTCTAGAGCAGGTATTAAGTTTAAAAACTTGTTATATGGTTCACGGCAAGCAATTGAAGAACAGTGGTACTTGAAGCTAAAAAATTGCAGTCTTGAAATTGTTTATGACCCTCGTAATATCGAAAAGATATATATACCTCATGATAATGGCATGGAATATGAGGCGTGTATATTACTCGAACCAAGCCAACAGTACAGAAACGACTTTTTGGAGGAAATTGTTTTTCAGCAACATTTACATAGTGAGTTAGAAGAGGTTGAACATTCTAATCAAGTACAGTTAACAATTAATACTGATGTAATGATGGATGAAATTATAAAAAAGGCAGAGAAGAAGAAAAAGCAGTCCTTTAATCAACCTACAAGTAAGAAAGAAAAGATTGCATCTATAAGAGATAATAAACTTACGGAAAAACAGTTGAATCGAGAAGAGGAAAAGTTTGATCTATCACCAGCTGTAGTCAGTGAACAAGCAGATGTTATTGATTTTGTAACAAAAGAAAAAGTGCAAGATGACAAATCTGAAACATCTAGTTCACGTCTAATGGAAAAACTAAAAAGGAAGAGAGATGAGACGTTTGGAAAAGACGAATAGCCTTGTTCTTAAAGGAGATTTTGAGGAAGCTATGTACAAGGAACAAGCTTTATCAGAGTACAGTAAAAATCCATTCATCGAAGCTCTTCCCCCTATTTTCAGTGAAGACAATGTGCTAGAGCGATTTATGGTAACACCAAGAATTACTCAGCAGGAAAAGCAAAGTGAAACGAATATCCGATATCATGTGCTAAAACGTGTGAAAAACTTTATTCAGCCCTTACCCATCCATTTTGAAGTAGAACGAAGACTTTCTACGCTCATTCGTAGAGGATATTTAGCTCGAAATCCTTTGGATAAAACATTTTTAGAACGGATTCGTGTATTACACCAATTGCGTGAAGATGAGGAAGAATCTCATAAATACATTGATGAGCGCTTGAATTATCTTCGTTCTACAGCAGATAGTTTATCGATTTTATTGGTATCTCTGGTATTGGTAAAACAACAGCAATTGAGCGATTGTTGCTTATGTACCCTCAATTCATTAAACATGAAACATATGAAGGGCATCCTTTTAATCGTACACAAATTGTTTGGTTGAAAATAGATTGCCCGTATGATGGCAGCTTATCAACGCTTTTGCATATGACCTCTTTAGCTAGTATGTATGGTATTGGTGTGCTAGTCATCGATGAAATCCAGCACCTACTACATTCTAAAATGACCAAGAGGAAATGCTAAACTTCTTTGTAACTCTATCAAACACGGTTGGTATTCCTACAGTATTAATTGGTACTTCAAAGGCACAGTAACTATTTAAAGGGAACTTCCGACAAGCTCGTCGTGCAGCGAGTGAAGGAGCGATTATTTGGGAGCGGTTGGCTGCAGACAGTGAGGAGTGGGAGTTCTTCTTAGAAACTTTATGGGAATTACAATGTCTTAAAACACGTTCTGAACTTACTGAAGATGTTAAAAAGACCTTTTATGAGGAATGTCAGGGGATAACTTCAGTTGCTGTGAACATGTTCATATTATCTCAGGAACGAGCTTTGTTTGATGACTCAAATGAGGAAGAAAGACTTACTCCACGCGTTTTGAAGAAGACAGCTAAAGAGGATATGAAAATTCTTCAACCAATGCTCAATGCAATACGTAAAAACGATTTAAATGCGATGTATAAGTACGACCATAAGCAAAATACAGAGTATGAAGGTAAAATCAAAGAGGCGATGAAAGAACGACAAAATACTCTGGGATATAAGCGACAGGATACGATAGAAGGTTTAACTGTGGAGGTAGCTTCATTAGGTATTTTTGATAATCTTGAAATGAATGATATTAAGCGAATTATTATTAAAATTGTTGAGAATAACCCAATTGATACAGATATAAATGTATTAAAAACAGATTAATTCAACAAGCTATTGCCGTAAATCAACAAAAGAAAAAGCAAAAAGAACCCTCAAAGCAAAATGGAGAGTTATTGCCGTTGCTCACACTAAGAACAGCCGCAATTGAAAAAGCAACACCCTTACGAATTGTTGAAATCAAAAGGATTTATTAAAAATCCACTTCAAGAATTCTATAAATAAATTAGAAGTTAAGTCATGAGGTGTCTAAAAACCTAATTTGATCGACATGTAGAGGTAAGTCGATTAAAACTAGGAGAATTTTAGATGCTACCCTTTTTTACAAATCCATATCCAGATGAATTGGTATATTCACATTTAGCTGGTTGCAGGAAAAGGTTTTGAAATTCGGATGGAACTTCATCAAACCAATTACAATAACAGCTCGTGTAAAGGAGAAGAATGGCACATTTACAGTATTACAAATTATTAATGTAAATGATTGCTGACAAAGAGGAGGTTTAACCATTGTTAGACTCATCTTTTTGTTAAAGAGTTAGTTTGAGACAAGAAGATTGCCGTCCGCTAATTTAGACTATTTAGTAAATTATCTAATGTTTTGTGAAATGATTATACTACAATAAATAGTAGTAGCAAAGATACTGAGAATAGTAGAAGATAATATAGATTATTTAAAAAGGCAATACCATATAAGGTATTGCCTTTTTACATTTGAGTTGGATTAGTGAGTAAGATGATGAGGGAAACAATTAGAAGTATGAAACTTTGATTAGAAAAGATTTGCCTCCATTTGCTTTAGCAACCTTCTTAAAAGCATTCTCTCATCCAAAGTAATATCTGTTAATAGCCTATCTTGTTGTTTTCTCCATTTTTCATTAACAGGGGCTTCAAGGTTTCTGCCGGTGTCGGTAAGGAATATCCTGGTAATTCTTTTGTCGGTGCAATCTTTTCTTCGAATAATTAGACCTTTCTTCTCAAGAGCTTTAACCATATTAGTAACTGTGGGAGCCTCACAATTTAATTTGTTACAAAGTTCAATTTGAGTTAAGCCATCTTCTCTCCATAGTTTACATAAAAGGTTATCTTGTCCAACATGCAAGTTAAGATCATGTAGTAAATGATTGTATTTTCTTCTTGTCTGTGACGAAATTTTGTCTAAAAGCTCTCTTATTTCATCATTTAACATATAAAAACTCCCCGTCTAAAATTATTAATGACCTAACTATAAATTGGAGTGTATATTAAGTCAATTTAGGGGTCAAAACCCAATTAATCGTCTGTACTTTTTGCCTGTTCACCATACTCTTTACCAAAAGCCTCCATCATGTCTAGAACAGGAATTAATTTCATGCCTTTTTCTGTAAGTGAATACTCTACTTTAGGAGGAACTACAGGAAAGACTTCACGTGTAATGACACCATCGTTTTCTAATTCTCTTAGTTGCTTAGTGAGGGAACCTTGTGATAGGTCTCCTAGAAAATTCTTGATGTCGGAATAACGGCGTGTAGTTCCTTTTAAGTACCAAAGTATAAAATACTTCCATCGTCCAGATAAAATATTCTGAGTAAATGCTATCGCGTACATATCTTCTTTTTCGTCTATAAACCTTCTTTGAAAACCATCTTTACACACCTTCAATTTATTTCACTCCTATGCAAAAGTACAAAAATATGTACTATATCCATTTATATTGCCCTCTTTTCAACTACTCATAATGACTTTATGATTGTCTATATAAACCAAAGCAAATAAGTATTAGTTAATTACGAAAGATTAACATCTTATTTCTTTTTTTGATTTTATAGTTAGTAGGCTAACTAATTGTAACATAGAAAGGAGGTTTAGATTAGTGGATATAGGAAATTCAGGACTAAAATTATCGATTTTAGACTTTGTTCATATTTATAAAGAAAGTAATGCTAGAGAAAGTCTACAAAATACAACGGAAATGGTTCAATTAGCGGACCGTTTAGGGTTCACCAGGTATTGGTTCACTGAGCACCACAATACACCTACTATGATGAGTACCTCACCTGATATGTTAAGTATGCATGCAGCTGCACATACCAAAAACATTCGTGTAGGTTCTGGTGGGGTAATGTTACCAAATCACAGTCCTTTGAAAGTGGTGGAGAATTTCACACTTTTAGAAGGATTATATCCAGGTCGCATTGATCTTGGTATAGGAAGAGCCTCTGGAACTGATAGCTGGACTATGTGGGCTTTGCTGAGGTCCAAAGAATTATTAACAGTAAATGATTTTCCCGAGCAGTTAGAAAACTTGCTTTCCTTTTTTGACCGTAACTTCAAAATTACTCATCCTTTTAGTAAGATAAATCCCCCTGGGGACAAAACGATGGTACCTGATATGTATATGTTGGGTTCTAGCGAAGATGGATTACAGTTTGCACTCGAAAAAGGCTTAGGATTTGTATTTGCTGGACATCTGGCACCACAATTAGCTGTTCCGATGTTTAGAACTTACAATACTAGTTTTAAACCTTCGTCTTATTTAAGTGAACCGAAAAGTATGTTGGCGACTATTGTTATCACAGCCGAAACGGAAGAAGAGGCTAAGTATATTGCTGGACCGGTAGAATTACTTTGGGCGCGGATGAGTACAGGTTAGAAAAATTTTACATTTCCTACTCCGGAAGAAGCCAAAAATCACAACTATACACTGGAAGAAGAAAGAGCCAAGGAAAGAAATAAAAAACACTTTATTATTGGTAGTGTAGCAAACGTTGCTGACCAACTTACTAAGACTGCTAAGGTATGTTTAGTAAATGAAATTATGATTGCTGATTTCTATCCTGACCAAGAAAGTCGAAAAAGAGGTCATGAATTATTGGCAAAAGAACTAGGATTAATGTAAAAAAAATTAATGAACTCGGTAAGGAAGAAGGAGAATTCAATAGTAATGGAAAGAAAACTTAAACTTGGGGGCATCATCGATGGCGTTGGTTGGAGCTACTTTGGTTGGCGACATCCTGATATACCTGCAAATGCCAGTGAGAATATTAATTACTATGTTGAAAAAGCCCTTCAACTTGAGAATGCGAAATTTGATACGATTTTTTTAGCTGACGTCAGTCATATTGGACCTGGCATGATACCACATTATCTTAGCATGTTTGAAGGGATATCTATTTTGTCTGCATTGAGTATGGTAACGCACTCTATAGGATTAACTGCTACAATAGCTACTTCATATGCTGATCCATTTACAGTAGCTAGACAGATAGCTTCGCTAGATAAGATTAGTAACGGTCGAGCAGGATGGAATGCTATCACTTCTAATCCTGGAGGTTTAGCAAATTATAGCCGTACTCATTTAAGAAAATCAGACCTTTATCCACTAAAAGAAGAATTTTTAGAAATTGTGGAAGGTCTTTGGAATTCGTATGAAGATGATGCATTTATACGTGATAAAAAAAGTGGAGTATTTTATGACCCAAGTAAAATGCATTCATTAAATTATACAGGTAATTACTTTTCAGTAGATGGACCTTTAGATATTAGTCGTTCTAGACAAGGCAGACCAGTAATCTCTCAAGCTGGTACATCCTCAGCTTTTATGGATGTAGCTGCTAAGCATGCTGAAGTCATCATGATGCCTGGAGATAATTTTGATTATTTAAAGGGATTTACTGCTGAGCTGAAAAGAAGAGTGGAAAATCAAGGGCGTTCACCAAAGGACCTACTAATAATGCCTTCTCATAGCCCAATAGTTGGTAAAACAGAAAAAGAAGCACTAGCAAAATTGAGAGAAATAGAGTCATTAATGCCTATTGGTCATAGACTACCAAGGCCTCAATTGATGGGATCGGCGGAGAATGTGGCAGAGAAAATAGAACATTGGTATAGAGAAGGGGTAATGGATATCTTACTAATTAGACAAGATTACCCAGCGGGGTTTGAGGACTTTATTAAGTTAGTTGTCCCAATATTACAAGAAAAAGGCATATTCAAAAAGGAATATGAGGCTAATACACTTCGAGGGAATTTAGAGCTACCTTACCCTGAGATTATGTATAAAGAATAACAAAAATTAAACCAGACAACAGAAGGAGAAGTTAACAACATGAAAAGTAACCGAATTACAAATCTACTAGGTATAAAATATCCCGTTATTTCAGCTGCAATGACATGGGTGACATCAGCAGAGTTTGTTGCAGCAGTATCCAATGCAGGTGGGATGGGTGTATTGGGGCCAAATGCAGGTCAAAAAGAAAAAGCGAGTAGCGCAGAAGATATGGCAGACCGATTAACAAAAGAAATTCGTAAAGTGAGAGAATTAACGAACAAACCATTTGCAGTAAATTATATTTTTCCAATGGGTGGTGATTCAGAAGACCCATTTACTAATGCTGTTTTTGAAGTATTGGTTAAAGAGAATGTAAAGAATGTTATAGCAATTGGACATGGGGTCGTAGAACGTGAATTGAAACGACTTAAAGAACATAACATCAATGTCATTTACAGAGATTTAAGTCCTACTGTAGAAAGACTTGTAGAAGCTGAAAAAACAGGTGTAGATGCACTTATTGTTACGGGTTATGAAGCTGGTGGCCATATGAGTGATTTTAAAATTAGTACTCTTTCCCTTGTACCACAAGTAACATCACTTGTAAAAATCCCCGTAATTGCTGCTGGAGGGATCATAGATGGTCGTGGAGCGAAAGCTGCTTTTTCCATGGGAGCAGAAGGTGTATACATGGGTACTAGATTTATTGCGACTATCGAAAATCCGGCAAGTATAGAAACAAAAAAGGCAATTGTTAATGTAAAGAGCGAGGAGTTTATTGAATTTAAATCAGGTACGGGACATTTGAGAACGATACCGACAGAAGCTGGTAAAAAGGCTCTAGAATTAATCAATCAAGGCAAACCTCAGGAAGCATATAAATATTATGGAGAAGGATTCAAAATAGGGATGCTAGACGGAGACCTTGTAAATGGTACCGTAAGTGTATCTGAGTCGGCTGGAGGTATTAAGCAAATTCTATCATGCCAAGAAGTAATAGAAGAAATCGTTCAATCAATAGGATGAAGTTTTTAATAAAATTTTATTGGAATTTAGGAGGAAAAGGGAAATGGGAAGATTAGATAATAAAGTAGCAATTATTACAGGGGCTGGTGCCGGTCAAGGGGAGGCAGAAGCATATTTATTTGCTAAAGAAGGAGCAAAGGTTATTGCAACGGACATTCAGTATGAAAGTGTACAAGCTGTTGTGGATCGTATAAATGAGAAATTCCCTGAAAGTGCTACTGCTTTGAAGCAAGACGTGTCATCGGAGGAGGAATGGGCAAAGGTTGTAAAGACAAGCATCGAACTTTATGGGAAAGTTGATATTTTAGTTAATAATGCAGGAATTGCAGCTATTAAGCCTTTTAATGAAACTACAGTTGAATATTGGAATTTAGCACAAAATATCAATGCATGGAGTCAGTTTGTAGGAATTAAAACAATTGTACCTCATATGAAAGAAAACAAGGGTGGTTCAATTGTCAATATTGGTTCAATGGCAAGCGAGCGCCATTCAGCTGGTGGCTTCAATGCTTATACAGCAAGTAAAGGAGCCATTAAAGCTTTAACTCGTGCAGCTGCAGTAGAATTTGCTCCTGATCAAATTCGAATTAATTTAATTCAACCAGGACCGATACTAACTAATATTGTTTCAAATACTTTGAGTGAAAAACAAATTGAAGAAAGAGCGCAAGAAATTCCAATAAAAAGATTAGGGATTTCCGAAGAAATAGCTAATGTGGCATTGTTTTTAGCAAGTGACGATGCTTCTTATATAACAGGTGCTGATCACATAGTTGATGGCGGTTTATCTGTTAAGTAACAGCACTAAATAAATGAAATCACCATTAAGTGGTGAAACTTTATTACCAAGTTAAAATTAGACATATCAAGAAGATAGAAAAGTTTTTTTATTTTTTAAATTTCATTTTATAAATGGCTCAGGAGGATTTAATAATGAATAATAGAATATGCGAAATATTAAATATAGAAAAACCGATTATTCAGGGACCAATGTCTTGGATCACAAATGCAGAATTTGTTGCAGCAGTAAGTAATGCTGGTGGATTAGGATTTCTAGGACCGAATGCCGGTCAGGCTGATGTAACTCGTTCCCCCGAAGTAACTGCCGAAAGAATGAGAACTGAAATACAAAAAACAAAGGCTTTAACGAATAAACCATTTGGGACGACCTTAATTGTAAGTGGTGATTTAACTTACACATGGCCAATTCTAGAAGTAGTTATTGAGGAGAAGGTTCCAGTTGTCCTTGTAAATGGTATATTAGATGAGAAAATTTTTAAGCCACTGAAAGAAAACAATATTAAGATTGTTTTTAGACCAGGTACCCCTACTATTGAGAATGCAAAAGCCGCTGAAGAATTTGGTGTGGATGTTTATGTAGCAACTGGATTTGATGAAGGTGGTACCGTTCCAGAACGAGTAATTGGCACATTTTCGATTATCCCAATGATTGTCGATGCTATAAATATTCCTGTTATGGCAGCTGGGGGGATTGGGGATGTCAGAGGTGTACGTGCAGCATTTGCTTTAGGCGCTGAAGGTGTGTTTGCTGGTAGTGTCTTTATTCCAACAAAAGAAAATCCAGCAGCAGAAAACGTGAAACAAATGATTGTTGATGCTACAGCAGAAGATTTACTAATGTTCCGTACATTACCAGCTTACTATCGGTCTTTACCTACTGAATTATCGAAAAAGCTAGTAGAAATGGATGGAAATGGTTCCAGTCGTGAAGATATAGCAAAAGCAATGGGCGGAGCAGGTGGTCTGCGTATCGGTATGCTAGAGGGTAACAAAGTGGATGGCTATATTACTGTCGGCACAGGAATTACCCCAATTAAAGAAATCAGAACTGTAAAGGCAGTGATTGATGACTTGATGCAAGATTTTAATTAAAAATTGCAATACGAACAGCTGTTAACCGGATTAATCGAGATCATATTAAAGAGACATTTGACTGTACTGCATAATTCCGTTTATCGCTAAGAAGTAAGATAGATTTTAGTTTGAGCATCCAGCTCCATCATAAAAATCAGCAGGTTAGGCAGTTTTTATGATGGAGAAACGAATTAGTAGATTTCTCTCGGTATTAACTATTTAAGTGAATATCGCGAGAGGGGATGTACGTGAGAGAATGGTATATAAAATATAAAATCATTTTGTTTCATGATTTACCTCTCACTATAATAAGGTGAAAAAGATATTATAAAAATACCATAATCAATAATATTATACCATATATGAAATTGCATTAATTTTCTAATCAGAATAGAAAGCGTTACTAAATTACATACTAATTCTAGGAGGGATAATATGACTAAGAGAGACCTACAACAATTGGTATCACAAATGACGTTAGAAGAAAAAGCAGGACTTTGTTCAGGACTAGATTTTTGGAACTTAAAAGGGGTTGAACGACTAGGAATCCCATCCATTATGGTAACGGATGGACCACATGGTTTGAGAAAACAGCAAACAGGAGTCGAACATTTAGGTTTGTTTGATAGTGTTCCAGCAATATGTTTTCCATCAGCTGTTGGTTTGGCAAGTTCATGGAACAAAGATTTAATTCGCCAAGTTGGAGTAGCACTCGGAGAGGAATGCCAAACAGAAGATGTACATGTTCTCCTTGGACCTGGTGCTAATATTAAGTGATCACCTTTGTGTGGAAGAAACTTTGAATACTTTTCTGAAGCCCCTTACTTATCTTCAGAAATGGCAGCTAGTCATATAAATGGAGTTCAAAGTCAAGGTGTTGGGACATCTCTCAAACATTTTGCTACAAATAATCAAGAGCATCGTCGTATGTCAACCGATGCTGTTGTTGATGAAAGAACGTTCCGTGAAATTTATTTAGCTAGCTTTGAAATGCTGTGAAGAAAGCGCAACCTTGGACAGTCATGTGTGACTATAACAAAGTTAATGGTGACTATGATTCAGAGAGCAAAACATTGCTTACTGATGTTTTAAGAGATGAGTGGGGTTTTGAAGGGTTTGTTGTATCTGACTGGGGTGCAGGATTGGAGCTTGAAATGCCTCCTAGTGCTGACATTGGTGATAACAAGATCATAGAAGCTGTAAAGAGTGGTCAGTTATCAGAAGAGAAGCTTGATCTAGCTGTTGAAAGACTACTTAGAACCATCTTTATGGCAGTCGAACATAAAAAAGAGAATGCGACTTATGATCAAGACGAACACCATCAACTTGCAAGAAAAGTAGCAAGTGAGAGTATGGTTTTATTAAAAAATGAAGATAGCATTCTTCCATTTAAAAAAGAAGGAACCATTTCCGTTATTGGCGCTCTAGCAGAAACACCAAGATATCAAGGTGAAGGAAGCTCTCATATTAAACCGACGAAACTAGAAAGTATTATAGAGGAATTTAAAGTAATCGCAGGAAAAAAATGTGAATGTCCAATATACAGAAGGCTATCAACTTGATAATGATACCAACGATGAAAAGTTAATTGAGGAAGCAAAAGAGCAAGCAGCTAAATCAGATGTAGCCGTCTTATTTGTAGGCCTACCTGATCGTTATGAATCAGAAGGATATGATCGTACACATTTAAGAATTCCTGAAAATCAACGTACCTTAATTGAAGCAGTAGCAAAAGTACAAGAAAATACAGTGGTTGTTTTAAGTAATGGTGCACCAATCGAAATGCCTTGGCTTGATAAAATAAAAGGACTTCTTGAGGGCTACCTTGGTGGTCAGGCACTTGGTGGAGCGATTGCAGACCTTTTATTTGGAGAAGTGAATCCTAGTGGGAAACTAGCAGAGACATTCCCAGTACAGTTAAGTGATAACCCATCCTACTTACACTTCCCAGGTGAGGGTGATAAGGTTGAGTACAAAGAAGGTATTTTTGTTGGATACCGTTATTATGACACGAAAAAAGTAGAGCCGTTATTCCCATTTGGTTATGGACTAAGCTATACAACGTTTTAATATAGTAATCTAGTTATAGAAAATAAAAAAGTTTTTGATACCGATAAAGTAGCTGTTCATTTGAGTGTGAAAAATACTGGAAATGTTGCAGGGAAAGAAATTGTTCAGCTTTATGTAAAAGATCTAGAAAGCACTGTTGTCAGACCGGAAAAAGAGTTAAAAGGGTTTGAAAAGGTAGAATTACAACCGGCTGAAGAAAAGACGGTAACATTTACGTTAGATAAGCGGTCGTTTGCCTACTATAACGTTGGATTAAAAGACTGGCATGTCGAATCAGGGAAATTTGAGATCCTAATTGGTAAATCTTCAAAAGAGATCGTATTATCTGATCACCCAGTGCGATAAAGCAGTGCGGTAGCCAAGATTGTTGCTAACTGCATCAGGGAGATTGAAATAAAGGGTTAATGATTCCAATTCAACCAACCATTATAAAATCTAGTTAAAGACTGATAAAAAATAGTAAATGTTGTGAGGTCGCTGAATTATGGAATATTTATCCCCCTGTTAATGAACAATGCTTTAATATCAGCATTGGTTATAATAGGGATTGTGTGTTTGAATCACTTTATACTATAACCATAAAAGCAAAGAAGAGAATTCTTTTATTCTCTTATACGTAAAGAGGGAAGTGTGCTTCGTAACCGAGGGATACTCTTTTTGTATGGGGAAATACGTTATCTTGTCTTGAGGCAGTATAGTCAATCACATAACCGATATTAAGACCATAATGAGCACCTTGTTTTCCTCTGGTAATCCTTTCAATGTTGCTTGGATATAAGACCTTTTCTAAAGGAGTGCGTATATTTCAGCAAAGGCCTTCTTGATATAACCTATTTGATAACACTCTTTTCCGATAACTGTTACGATAACGGCTATAGCATTTTGATCATAGGGATTGGTTGGTTCATGTTGGAGAGTGACTTTAATTCGACGGCGATCATAGTGTTGTAGATGGTTGAGGGCGGTTTGACGTTTACCGAAACTGACACCAGTAACTTTCGAGATGACACTCATGCACAACTAATGAAAAAATCTGAAATTACCTATAGCCTTAATTTTCTTTTAAGGTGATTGAACCAGTGCTGCAAAGTACAACGATACTGTATAGCAGACAAGAAGAACGATAGACATAAAATTTGCCATCGGACTTCTTCAACTAATATAGGAGTTTTAGTGTAACAAGAGCAACAAATATAACAACTATTTACTGCAAAGTAAAACGATACCATTTAAAAAATGTGATAGTTCACAATTTGGTGCGAAGAAACAAAAGCTTAATTCCTCGGTATAAATAGAAGGATTAGGCTGTTTTATTTTAAAGTAAATTTTTTCTGTTGTTGTAAGCAAACAAAAGTCGATTTCTAAATTAAAATTCGGCTTTTTTGCTTAAAGTATTTTTCTTCCTTCCCTTAGTAGAGATATGTATAACCTTTGTAGTGTTTTCGGAATTTATTAATTGTTGAAAAAGGTATTATTTAGTAGAATAATATCATAATGCAATTTCCATAAATTGCAGGAGGTAATATTTACATTGTCTACGTCAAAAAAATCTCTTCACTGGACAGTAGCATAAAGAAATACCATTGGCTTCGATTCTCAATGTTACTATTTCTTGTAAAGCAATGGAGAGGTAAATAGGCATAGCATTTAATAAGTAAACTTCCTACTAATTACAGAAGTTTCAGACACCACTTAGAAAAATAAAGCATCACAACAATGAACAGGCAACCCATAGAAACGACTTAACTTTAGGGGGGGAAATATGAATGAACTAAGCGCTCCATACATTTCAAGGGTAAAAATTAAAAATTTCAGAAATTATAAAGATGTTGACGTGGTTTTGAGTCATAAACAGGTAATCATCGGGGAAAACAACGTCGGAAAAACAAACTTTTTAAGAGCAATTCAAATCATTTTAGATCCGAAGCTGTCTGATGAGGATCGTTATTTAAATGAATCTGATTTCTTCGATGGATTAGTTGATCCAATGAAAAATGGTGATGAGATTGAAATAATAATAGAAATCAAAGGATTTGAACACAATAAATCTCTTTTATCTATGTTAGCCGATGCAACGATAAGAGCTAGCGAACCAGTAATAAGACTTACATACCATTACTTTCCTATAACTAATATAAACGGGAAATATGAATATGAGTACACTATATATCAAGGAGAAAAGACAGAAGTTGCATTTAATCATTCACATAGAAAGTATCTAAATTTAAAAATTATAAATGCTATACGTGATGTTGAAGCTGAGATGAAAAATATTCGCAGATCCCCCATTAATCAATTATTAAAGCAATATAAAATTGATAAAGACGAATTGGCTGAAATCTCCAATAAACTAAAACAACAAAGTAATGATATTCTGACTATTGATGAATTAGTTGATCTCCAAACTCAAATAAATAAGAGATTCTCAAATGTTTTGGGCAACCAACCTTACTCAAAGATTGCATTAGAAACTGTAGACGTTGATCCAAATCGAATACTTAACACCTTGAAATTAATGATCGGCATAGAAAAACAACGACCAACTAGTGAAACGAGTCTGGGCTTAAATAATATTTTATACATTTCCTTAATTCTGTTATCTTTGGAAGATAAGACAATCCCTTCACTAATCAAAAAGGATACATACGATGAGCTTATTTTAGAAAAAGAAAGTGATATTTTAACACTGTGCTATGAAAAAACGGAAAAAGGAAACTATACTCTAAAACAAGATCTAAATGAACAGAATTTAATTGATTTATACAGTTTTATGGATACTAATCATTCTTCGACCGATGGGTTCACTATTCTAGCTATCGAAGAACCTGAAGCTCATTTGCACCCTACTTTTCAACGAATTATTTACAAGGATGTAATGAAGAAAAACACATCGGTTTTAATGACTACGCATTCTCCATATATTACATCTGTTGCTCCATTAGATTCAATTGTCCATTTACGAGCGACAAACCAAGGAACCGTAGTCCATTCAACCGCAACTTTAGAATTAACAGATGGTGAACGGAGAGACCTAGAAAGATATATTGATGTGAAAAAGGGTGAAATATACTTTGGTAAAGGTGTCATTTTGGTTGAAGGAATTGCTGAAGAATATTTAATTCCTGTCTTTGCTGATTTATTAGAAAAACCATTGGACTTAAAAGGGATTATATGTTGTAACATTAATTCAACAAATTTTAAACCATTTGTAAAATTCCTTGATTTATTAGGCATACCGTATGTCGCTCTCACTGACGGAGATTTTTATATTGAAGTCAAAGATGATGACGATAATGAACTCACAAGAAAATTTCATGTAATGTCCGAAGGTTCTAATAAGCAATATGGGTATCTTGGGAACGAACGAATTAGTAGCTTGTTAATTGATCTACAAAAGTTGAATGAGTCAAAAATACCTGATTCCTTTCAAGAACAAGATGAATTTTTTTCTAAATTAGGATTCTTTATCGGCAGATACACAATGGAAGTTGATATTATGGATACCTGCTCTACAAGTGAAGAAGGAAAGAAAGTTATTTTTGACATATTTAATGAGTTGACATCAGGTGGTTCAAGGCAACAAACTAATTTCAGAAAAGAGTTCGAGGAAAGTAAATATTGGGATTGTCTGAAAAAGATAGAGAGCAGTAATAATGGAATTGGAAAGGGGAGATTTTCCCAACGTCTTTCAACCAGTTGTAGGGTTGAACATATTCCTTCGTATATTGATGATGCAATAACAAATATTTACGTTAGAGTTGATGAGGTTTAAGTAAATGATTCCATATGAAAAAAAACTTGAGCAAATAAAAAAAGATGAATCTCAGTATGTAGCTTACAACTCAAATGTTAGTACAGTCGTTAAAGCAGGTCCAGGAAGCGGAAAAACAACCGTTTTATCTTTGAAAATTATGAAACTTTTGTACGAAAAAATAAAACCTCCAAGGGGTTTAGCTTGTATCACTTACAATAAAGAAGCAGTAAAAGAGTTTACTAATAGGTTGTATGATTTAGGTTATAAGAAAAGACAGAACGTTTTTTTAGGAACTGTACATGCATTTTGTATTGCAGAAGTTATTAGTCCCTATATTCATTTATATGAATACGATATCCCTCTTCCATTAACAATTATTTCAGAAAAAAATAGAAAACAAATTTATGATAATATTGTTTCTGAATTAGGTTATGATCCTAAAAAAATTAGAATTGAGGATATGGACAAAGAACGAACTCTAAGTATTGATGGAATTAGTTCTGTTGCTCTAGAACCTTTTGAAGTGGCATTGAGAATTGCTAAAGAGTATGAAATTCGTCTTCGTTCAAAGGGTATGGTTGATTTCATTGAAATTGTAAAAATGGCTACATTGTTAATTCAAAATCATTATTATGTTAGAAAATGTTTAGAGGCAAAGTTTCCTTGGATTTTAATTGATGAATACCAAGACTTAGGTAAACCCTTGCATGAAATGGTTTTAGCCCTTTTTCATAAGACAAATATTAAAATATTTGCAGTCGGAGATCCTGATCAATCCATATATAGCTTTAATGGAGCCATACCAGATTATCTAAACGAACTATATCAACACCCGAATATATTGCCAATCGAACTCTTAACCAATTATAGGAGTCATCAAGATATTATTGACGCTTCACTTGTAGGGTTAAACCAGGAAGGACGAAAATATATATCGGGTAAAGATTTTAAAAGTGAAGCCGAATTTCATTTTGTAACATGTGAAGAAGAACTAGATGATCAGTATAATGATGTCGTTAACAGCATTATACCCGAATGCATAGAAAAGGGTATTCCACTAGAAGAGGTTTGTATTTTAGTTCAAGGTGGTAAAGAAATTAAGGCTATAGGAAATTTATTAGCAAAAACAAATATTCCATTTTATGTCTCGAAGTTTGATTTTAAACGTAGCGATGTTGTGATGTGGTTAGAATCCTGTGCAGCTTGGGTAATCAATAATGAAAACGAGTCCTTCTCTAAACTTTTTGATTTTTGGGCAAGTTTGTACAACAGGCATATTAAAGTTCTAACACTCACCCAGTTAATGCAAGAAAGAAAAAAAGTCTATAAGATGCTCGCTGAAAGTCGAAGTTTAACTAACAACCTTGAAGAGTGGTTGAATTTTGTAATTGAGGAACTAAAATTGAATTCCGTTCTAGAGAGATCTAAGGTTTACCCTAATGAACTTGATAATTTATCATTATTATTTCAAGCAATTAAAGATCAGAACCAATCTAACTACGATTTAGAAAAATTTGTAAATATAGGGAAACCAGTTAACCAGGTTACTGTCTCAACAAGACACAGCTCAAAAGGCTTAGAATTTGAAGTGGTGATCATGCTTGGAATGGAAGATGGTACTTTTCCTTATTATTTGAATGTGAATGACCCAAAGAAACTAAGTGAAGATCGGAGAGTATTTTTTGTTTGTGTATCTAGGGCTAAAAGAATATGTTATTTATTACGTTCAAAAAAATATACACGAATGACTTGGAATGGTCTAAGGACGTTCTATCCAAAACCATCAATTTTTTGGAAGGAATTGTATCAGAGTGTAAAGTAGAACTTAAGCAAAATCATTTTATGAAGATCAAAATTGGCACTCAATTTTGATCTTCACTTCTTTTGTTCCTTGACTGATAAATTTTAAATTCTCCTTTGTTGTTGTCATTTCAAGTCTTTCATTTTTCCCTTTATTATTTAATTGGATTTCCTGGATCATATGGCTTGGCAAACACATATTTCAACAGATCAGTGTTTAACGTCACAAACTCTGTCGTATACAATTTGAACTAATGGGTTTAGTTTAAGATTGACAACAGAAAATGATCAAACTTTTTTACAAAAATTGTGCAGTGTTTCACAAGTGAATAACCCGTTTTGATTAATCTTTTTTTAAAAACGCGTTTTCTTATTTAACGTAAATATGCGGATTTGAGAGATTTTTTTGATTAAACTTTATTTCAAAGCTACAATAGGCATACTAAGAGAGCGGCACCTAGAGAAGACAATACAGGTTGAATATTTAACAAAGAAAGAGAGAAAAACACATGACCAAACATAAAATTTACACAATGAGCTTTGCAAAAGTCTATCCTCTCTACTTCGCAAAGGCGGAGAGAAAAGGACGAACAAAGGCTGAAGTCGATACGATTATTTGTTGGTTAACAGGGTACAGTCCAGAAGAGCTGCAGGAACAGGTAGAAAAACAGATAGATATTGAAAACTTCTTTGTCGAGGCTCCTGAGCTTCATCCTTCCCGCAGCTTAATCAAAGGAGTCATCTGTGGTGTTCGAGTAGAAGACATTGAGGAAGAAACCATGAAAAACATTCGGTATCTAGATAAGCTGATTGATGAGTTAGCGAAAGGAAAGACGATGGAAAAGATTTTGCGAGATTCGTTATGACCATCACAAGCAAGCCCAGTGAACAACTTTCACTGGGCTTTTTTATATCTTATAGACCATTCGATCAATAAAAATAAAATCCATTTGAACGAATCCCCTCTTCATGTCGTCAAAAGAAGTGATATCAAAACAAATTGGTGTATGAAAAAGGAGTGGCGTGGATGGATATGAAGATGATTTTACCTCTCGTTTTGCTGCAAGCCATTTTAATGGTGATTGGTTTGTTTGATTTGCTGAAAAGAGATCCATCTAGGGTCAGAGGAGAGGTGAAGTGGGTTTGGGCTTTGGTGATTGTGTTTGTGGCGAGTGCCGGTCCTATTGCGTATTTCATTTTTGGTCGTAAACAATCTTAGTAGGGGGGATTTGCTTGAATATGCTGGAGTGTCAAGGGCTGACGAAATCGTATGGTCGGCATGAAGTTTTAAAAAACGTTTCGTTTTCTGTTGGGGAGGTCGGATGTGTAGGGTTTTTAGGAGCCAATGGAGCAGGTAAGACAACGACGATTCGGATTTTGACGGGGCTTGCTCGTCCTACGTCTGGCGTCGTGAAGGTGGCGGGTATGGATGTGACAAAGGACATGGATGACATTAGTCATGTGATTGGCTATTGTCCGCAGCAGCCTGCATTTTATCAGGATATGACAGGTCAGGAGTGGATGCATTGGGTTGGCGGGTTATTTCAATTAGAGAAAAACATCATTCGCTCCAAAACTGAGGAGCTGTTGAAGCTTTGCCGTGTGTATGAGGCGAAGGATCGTGCCATTGGCAGCTATAGTGGAGGAATGAAGCAGAGGCTCGCCATTGCACAGGCGCTTATCAATAGCCCGAAGGTTCTTATTTTGGATGAGCCTGTGTCTGCACTTGATCCAATGGGAAGAAAAGACGTCCTGACTTTGATTGAGCGTTTAAAGCATGAGATGCTGATCTTTATGTCGACCCATATTTTAGATGACATTGAAAGAGTGGCGGATCATATTATCATGATCAACAGCGGGAAAATTGAAATGTCCTCTTCGATGAAACAGATCAAAGAAGACTATATCCAGCCAGTGATTGAATTTCAATTAGAACAAAAGAATACGAAATTAGTGGCTTTATTAAAAGAGCAGGATTGGATGGAGGAATGCATTGAGGCAGGGGACGGTTATCAGGTGCGAGTGAACGATCAACAAATGGCGTTGAAGGAGCTGCCTGGTCTCATCTCTGAAACTGGCGGTGTTCTCCTCCATTATCGACTATCTAAGCTGACGCTTGAAGATATTTTCATGAAGGTTGTGAATGCATGATGATGCTGAAAAAGGAATTTAGGGAGTTATTCACTAGTTATAAAATTTTATTTGTGCCGATCATTTTTACGATTTTAATGATCACACAGCCTATTACGCTCAAAATGCTGCCGGATCTTTTATCGAAATCAGCTAATTTACCTGAAGGGTCCACATTTTATATACCAGAGCCTAGCGCTGGTGAGGCTTTAGCGAGTGCATTGAGTAAGTTCGATTCGCTTGGCGTTTTTATTCTCATTATGATCGTGATGGGGACGATTGCGGGAGAGCGTGCCTCTGGGGTGACGGCGATGATTATGGTGAAGCCGATCAGTCGAATGAGTTATTATGTCTCAAAAATATGCGCCTATGCTGGTTTGACCTTGTTTAGTTTGGTGGTGGCAGTGCTTGCCTCCGTTTATTATGTGGACATCCAATTTGGGCATGTGGATTGGGTCAATGTGGTAAAAGGAACACTTCTTTATTATCCAAATTTATTGCTGATTGTGGTATCGACCATTTGTGCTTCGGCGTTCTTTCAACGTTCTGTCACAGCCGGCGGTGTATCGCTTGTGATCAACCTTATTCTATTTACCGTTCCTTCATTTTATGAGGATACATTAGGGAAGTTTGCGCCTAAAGGCGTGACAAGTGCGGCAGAGGAGATGATTCATAGAGGGACTTATTCGGATCAGACTCTTACAAGCTTTCTAGGTGTATCGGTATTGATTGTTATCTTTTTTCTCATTGGATGGTTTCTTTTTAGAAAACAAGAATTATAGGTTGCTGGACCCTTTGGAGCAGCTCGAATTAGCGTTAGAGAATGTGAAACGGAATGTAGAAGCGGCAGATATGGCCGTGGAAGATATAACGAAACTAGTATTTTATCTCGTGGGAGAGTTCGATGCTGCGAGCAGAAAACGAATCATGGGTCAGTTTTTAGGGGATCATCTGCCTTGACGATGGTTTATGTGGTGGCCCTGGCTTCTCCTGCTTTGAAGGTAGAGGTGGATGCTTGGGCGGGTCAGGAGATGGGTTTGGGTGATGGGGCGGTTTGAGGGAATAACTGTTTAATAGATAAAGGATTAGGATACTGTCGCCTAATCTTTTTTTATTTTGTACATGATATATTTTCTTAATCCGTTGTACATAGAATAGATTACCTCATTCCTATTACCTTGTTATTCTCTATATGGTAATATTAGGGTAAGTGGTTAGTGGGTCTAATGACATTCGCTTTTCATCTTATAACACACCATAGATAAGCAAAATCACTCTAATACAAGGGAGAGATTCGATGCCATTCATGGAGGTTCAGAATATAAGCAAACGATACAGTAATGGTGATGGGATAGAGGGCCTGTCATTTTCCATAGAAGCAGGAGAAGTTGTGGCGCTGCTTGGGCCGAATGGCGCCGGGAAGACGACAACGATTCGGTGTTTAACGGGTCTATATAAACCAGATGGAGGGGAAATTCTCATTGAGGGTTTCCCGCCTGGTCATTCCCATGTCCAAAAACAAGTAGCTCTTATTCCTGATCAGCCGTATTTGTATCCAGACTTAACGGCTGCTGAACATGTTCAATTCCGTGCGCGAGGATATCATAAAGGTTTAAAACAGATCAAGGAAAAGGTATATGGAGCGTTGAAAGAAGTACATATGGAAAAAAAGATGAACGAACTGTGCGGAAGGCTGTCAAGAGGTCAAAAGCAGCGTGTCGTCTTAGCAGGGGCCATTGTTCAAGATGCCTCCCTTTTTATATTAGATGAACCGACTGTCGGGTTAGATATTCCGTCAAAACAGTGGCTGTCGGATTGGCTGAGACAAAAAAGCAGTCAAGGTGGGTCGGTCTTTGTGTCGACTCATAGTCTGGAGTTCGTTCTTGATACGGCCAGCAGGGTGGTATTGATTCGAGACGGTGCCATCATGAAGAATATGGATGTTCCTCAATTAAAGGAAGAACAGATTGAGTGGAGTGCAGAAGTCATTCAACTTCTGGGGGAGTGGTCAAGTGAATAACACACTCTCCCTTTTATGGATGAAATCTCAAAGGCGCTTGATCAGTAAAAATCAAGAAAAGAAAATGCCTTTTGTGATCTTACTTCTTTTCATTGCGGCAATTGGTTTTCAGCTAAGCGCAGTTTCAAGTATGGGTGATTGGAATACGGTTGCAGCTGGATGGATCATTGTCTGCTTGTTTGTTCTCTATACGGGGTTTGGCTTGTTTACAAATCGGCTCCCTAGTCAAATGAACGATATCATTTGGTTATATGGAAATGGCGCTTCTCTATGGACAGTTGTCATCAGTGTATGGTTGTATCACATTTTTTGGCGAGGGGCTCTTCTCATTGTCTCTGCTGTGGCTGCGGATCTTCTTCTGTTTTTTATGACGCAGCAGTACCCGTTTCTGCTTGGAAAATCACTCATCCTGACAGGGCTGTTATGTTTGATCGAAACTTGGATGATTGCGATGTCTTGTGCTAGAACCATTCGAGTATACAAGCGCCTGCTCTTACTCGGTTTTGTATTGATGTTTGGCTTCTTTGCACTGCTTGTTTTGAATCAATTCATGATGAAACAGCCCTTCTTGATGAACATTGCTGATTCTTTGATGTTTCAAGCTGGACGTATGATCGAAGAGTTCTCCATTCTTTCTTTCTTCATCTTTATTGGAGTAATGTTCCTATCTTTCATGATGATGTACAAGGCTAGTCATCGTTTAGAGATGAAGGAGTCTTTAGTCAAGGAGGCAGTATTTTGGGAGGAATTTGAGGGGAAACATATTCAATCAAGTCCAATCGTTCAAAAAAAGGGCAAGACGTGGTGGGGGCTTCCGTCATTAACGGGCAGCTGGGCTTTTCTTTGGATTGAATTATTGCTGCTAAAAAAGTATGCGACCTTCCATTTGTTATCTACCATGCTGTTAATTGGTACTTACTATGTCGTCCTTACTTATTTTTCAGATTGGCTGAATCTATTCTTAATCGTCATCGCTGCATCCGTTCTTTTTAGTTCATATTATGCGGGGATTGTAAGACACGCACAAACAGGAGTGCTCTATCTTTTTCCAGGCGCTTTATATCAAAAAATCATTATGTTAGAAGTGTTTCAAACCTTTTGGCTGTATGCGTTCTACTTGATTTCACTTTATTTGGTTGAGATTCAGGATGTATTGTATTGGACCTTATTTGGTGGAGGAGTTTATATATGGTTTTTGGCCATACGGCTCTTTGCCTTTATGCAGCCTCTGAGACGAGAAAAGAGTTTTGCTTTGGCCGCCTATTATCGATCATTGCTATTTGCGTCTGTGATCAGTGCTATGGTCATTATTAGCATTCATCTAATCACTGATGGCTTGTTGACAACAATTGTATCCCTAGTGGCTGGAGCTGGATTTTATGTGCTTTGTTATCGATGCCGTGCGGTTCATTAAAAAGAGGAGTTGATTGTCAATGAAACCAGAAAATAAGCTGTCTCAATCAGTTCAACAATTGGCAAATACAAATGAAGTAACGATCGTTCAAGCAATAGGGGAATTGAGAAAGTTCGGAAAAGATGCAGTGCCCGTCCTTGTTGAGGCTTTAAAAGAAAGAGGATCTCTACGGAACATTGCAGCAGCTGTACTTGGTGAATTTGGAGCAGATGCGGGGGACGCAGCTGAGCCGCTAGCCCAGCTATTAGAAAGTGACGAAGAGGATACAAGAATGGCCGCTGCCATGTCACTCATGAGGATTGGACAGCCCAGCTTGCCATTCCTTCTGGCACTGGCTAAACGTTATGAGGGACCTACTTGTTTCTGGGCATCATGGTGTATCTCTTGGATTGATCCATCAAAAATTGAAAAAAACATGTACGAGTGCTTAAAACAAGAACAAGAAAATCCAACAGGCAGCGTCACTCCTTTTGCTGCAGAGGAAGCATTAGGGAAAATTATCGCTTTTCAGCTAAAGGAAAAGGAGGATGAATAGTGGAAAAGCAAAAACTCAATTGGCCTGAGCACCTTCCGTGGATTCATCCTTCAGATCAAAGGAAAAGTTAGAAAAACATTCAATTGGTTAGTAAGTGTAAGGGAGGAGAGAGTGTTGTTTCTATCAAACAAAGAATTAAAAAGAAACGCGGTTTTTTTCGCAGGGGTTGGAGCGGTTTTGTTGATTTTAATGATATTGAAATGGTTTTCGATTTCTGCAGACTGGGAGTTGGCGTTGATTTTTTTCGGATTGGGGATTTTGTTTTATTTGAAACGTGTGGTGCGGAAAGAAGAAGGAAATCATCATTCATAATTCATCAGTAAGATACCTAGAATGTATATTCTAGGTTTTTTTATTAAATTTACCTTAAAACACATGTTTTTACACGGGTGTAGAGACCAATTTTTTGAAAGTGTGGTAGGATAAATATGCTTTTATATTTTCCGAAGGAGCTGTCGTGTTGAAGGGATCTAGGGTTGAGTTCATTGATAGTTTGCGTGGTTTTAGTTTATTAGGTATTTTGATCGTGAATATGCTTAATTTTCAATATGATTATGATTTTGAGAAAATGTTTGATTCGAGTTTTTGGGGGCAGGAATTTGGTGTTTATGTAACGGAAATTTTGTTCCAGGGGTCATTTTATCCGATTTTCTCCTTTTTGTTTGGGTATTCTTTTATCAAGCTGATTGAATCGACGAAGGCCAAGGGGCTGAATACGAATGCCATTGTCGTCCGCCGTGGTTTTGGTCTGATTGTGCTTGGAATGCTGCATTTAATCTTCATTTGGAATGGCGACATTCTTCTCTATTATGGAGCTTGTACGTTTTTCCTAATGATGTTTATAAACAGCCGAATCAAAACAGTGTTTATATGGTCGGGTATTTTAGGTGCCTTATCTTTAGTGATTTATCCATCTCTAATGAATTTTATTTACGGAAATCCTGATTTATTAACGAATGTATATGGGACTGGTACATATGGCGATATTGTATTGAGCCGGATTACAATTGAAGATGATATGGTAATCGTCTCCATCATTATGGCAATTGTGACACTTACTATGACACCAATTTTAAGTCTTCTCTATGCTCCTATCATGATCGGTCCATTTGCACTGCTTGGCATGGCAATCGGGAAAAAAGGTCATTTGACAGAAGAAGATCGAGGCATGGCTTATCGTAAAGGCTGGGTTTGGATGATTATCATCGGGCTTGCTTTAAAATGTGCGACGTTTATCGATGCTCCTTGGAGTGAAATGGTGTTGACGTTAGGAGCCTATGTCCTGACGATCGGTTATATTCAAGCCTTTATTGTTTTTTACTATTCAAAGGCTGCTCAAGGGTTGAAACGTCTGCTTGCAGGGCTTGGCCGTTTGTCTCTATCAAACTATTTGGCACAGTCGATTATTTGTACAACGATTTTCTATTCTTATGGACTTGGTCTATTTGGACAATTGGGGTCAATGTTTGGGCTGCTGCTAGCTATCGGGCTGTACACAGCACAGCTGTTCATCAGCTATCTCTATTTGAAAAAATGGAGAAGAGGTCCTGTGGAGTGGCTTATGGGAAAATGGGTATATTGGAAATAAAGCATTTTGTTAAAGAACCGCATGGCTTAAGGGCTGTGCGGTTTTTTAATTGCATTTTACTTTAAAAAATGAGGAGAACATTTTTTAAAATAGTTGAATATTCTTTTAGTGTGTATATAATGTATATATAGTATATATACATTATTTTGTTCCAACTATCTGAAAAAAGAGGTTTTTATATGCAGATTACGATTTCAAACCACTCTAAGGAGCCCATTTATGAGCAAATTACGAATCAAATCAAATCGATGATTTTAACGGGGGAGCTGGCGGAAGGCTCGGCACTGCCGTCTATTCGAAAGCTGGCGAAGGATTTGCAAATTAGCGTCATCACAACAAAGCGAGCATATGAAGAGTTAGAGAAGGCAGGATTTATTTATTCGATTGTAGGCAAGGGATCATTTGTTGCGGAACAAAACCTAGAGGTCATGAGAGAGAAAAAATTGAAGGTGATTGAGGATCAGCTTGGAGCGGTTGTCATAAACGGCAAGGAATTAGGCTTATCTTTTGATGAATTGCAGCAGTTATTAAAGTTCTTGTATGAGGAGTGAGAAGAGTGGAGCATGTGATTGAATTCAAAGGAGTATCAAAACGATTCAAGGACTTTTCAGTTAAGAGTCTCGATTTGCAGGTCAAGAAAGGCTTTGTTACAGGGTTTATTGGAGAAAATGGAGCTGGTAAGTCGACCACCATTAAAATGATCATGAATTTGTTAAAACCAGATTCAGGTGAGGTCAAGATTTTCGGATTAGATTATCACACCCATGAAAAAGAGATTAAGGAACGAATCGGCTTTGTTTACGATGCCAACGTTTTTTTCCCAGGTTTGAATTTAAAAGACATTAAAAGGATTGTGGCACCAGCTTATAAACGCTGGGATGACCGTCTTTTTCATCAATATATTGAACAGTTTGGCCTGCCCCTGCATAAAGCAATCAAAACATTCTCAAAAGGGATGCAGATGAAGGCGTCACTTGCGATTGCGCTATCACATCATGCAGAGCTGATTATTATGGATGAGCCAACAGCCGGTTTAGACCCAGTTTTTAGAAGAGAGCTGTTAGGAACGTTACAAGAGTTAATGATTGATGAGAACCGGACCATATTTTTCTCAACACATATGACAACAGATTTAGACCGGATTGCGGATTATATTGCGTTTATACAAAATGGACAATTGGTCTTTCAACAGTCGGTTCATGATGTAGCGGAGAATTATGCGCTGGTGAAGGGAAGCCTGGATTTGTTGGATCGAGACACAGAAAAGGCTTTTGTCCATATTCAGCGTACAGCAGCAGGGTTTGAAGCATTAACAGATCGGATCGGTGAAGTGAATCATATTTTTGGAGACGCTGTTGTGATCGAACCGGCGTCGCTTGAGGATATCATGTTTTATTTGAAAGGCGGGGTGGCGCATGTTTCATTTAATGAAGCGTGATGTGATTTTGCAGAAAAAGCAGCTGATTATTTTTCTTCCGTTTATCTTATTTTTTATTCTCATGGATGCGCATCCGGCATTGATTTTTCTAGTCGCTAGTTTCTTCATACCTTTTAACACATATGCGTACGATGAGAAGGCAGAAACGAATATTCTATTAAACTCTTTGCCTTATACACGTAAAGAAATTATCGCATCACGTTATCTTGGTGCCGTTTTCTATATGATTATCGCAATCGGGCTGACAAGTGCTGCTTTATTTGTTTTTGGGAAGCTGTTTTCGCTGACGGATATTGCGATTGGCAGCGGGCTGTTTTTATTGTTTGCGGCGTGTACGTTTCCATTGTTTTATATCTTGAAGCCTGGCTATATCACAACGACAGTGATTATTGGCTTTATCCTTTTATCTGGTATAGGACCGCCATTTGTTGCCTATTTAGCGGAGCAATTCAGTGGGATCACAGATTTTATCATGAAATTATCGATACCTATTTTATATACTGGGTCAGCTGTGCTGATTATGCTTATCTACCTGCTGTCTTGGGGGCTTTCTACTGCTATTTATCAGAGGAAAGTGTTCTAGGAAAAATAGCTGAATCTATTCAAAGTAGATCATGACCGCAATTATGATCAAGTAGAGGTGAGCGAGATGATGTATAGTCTGTCACGCAAGAGGCGATTTTCTATTTTGAGTCGCATTTGATGGATGAGCTGTATTAAGGCAGGTGCCTGAAATAGTGGGATATTCTCATTTTCATTTCAATATGCGATTGTTTTAGATATCCCTTCTCACAGTGAATCCATTCATTTTGGTGTCTTGCTCAGCGGCAAGGGAACGGTATGGGCAGATGGGTTTCGATTTGAGGAAGTGAATGAGAAGACACCTACAACCAATATGGTGGAGGATTCTGCATTGCCAGATGTTCCAGTGAATTTACAGTTTGAGCTTGAGGAGACCGTGTGAGCGGTCTTTTTTATTTATTTTATATAAAGAACCTATATTGACAGTTTATCATGAAGTAGATTAAAATACATACCAATGGTCGGTATGTAAGAGGAGGCGTTTTATTTGGCCAGAAATAAATATCCAGAAAAGACAATCCAGCAAATTTTAGATGTGTCGACGAAGCTGTTTCAGGAAAAAGGATTTGAAAAGACGAGTTTGCAGGATATCATCCATGAATTGAACATGTCTAAGGGTGCTATTTATCATCATTTCAAATCGAAGGAAGAAATATTACGTGCCGTGATGGATCGGCAATTTCGTCATGCGACAGAGAAGCTTGAAGATCTGATTGAGCATACAGAGGCAGTTCATGCAAAAGAGAAGCTGCAGCTTATTTTAGAGAAGCTTGTGGCAGATCCACAGTCTCACTCAATTGATGGAATCTTAGTTGATCAGATCAAAAACCCGCAGTTTGTGGTGGAAGGGATGAAGGCAGGAGTAAATCAGGATGCGCTTAAAATTAAAAGGCTCATTCTAGAAGGAATTGATGATGGTTCGATGAAGACTGCTTTTCCTGGTGAAGTGGCAGAAGTGTTTATGCTTCTCGTGAATATATGGCTGAATCCAACACTATTTGCCCGTGATGAGCAGGAAACTAGTCAGCGTTTGCTGTTTTTACAACAGATGATGAAAGGGCTTGGAGTGGATGTAGTGAGTGATCTATTTATTCAAAAGGTCACAGCGCATTATGCTGGAATTGGTGGATATGATCAGCCTGGAACCTAAATGTTCAGATAAGAGACAAAAAGAAAAATTCATTTCATAGGAGGATGCCTTATGCTTCACTACATAAAACTTGAGCTAAGAAAAAGCCATATGAAACATTATATTCAAGCTAGTATGATTGCAAGCATTGTACTGCTGGTGTTTATTTATTTTGTCGCGTTTGTTGCACAGGTTGAACAGGAAATAGGTTTTCAGCAATATCCGAATATCTATTTGTTGACCAGTATAGTATGGATGATCTTTTTTTCGATCGTCACAGCCTTGATGTATTGTCGAGTGATGGTGACTGTATTGAAAGAGCATGAACCTCATTCATCAAGTCTGAAAGCATCACTCCTTTCGAGAATGGTCTGGATGCTGTGCTTTTCTACGATTGCAATGCTGTGTAGCATCATTCCCTCATTTGTTGTGTTTAGTGTCACTGAAACGTTCTTCCCCCTTGTTCAGGATGCGCTGACAGCTGATGTGATGTTCACTGTGATCAAAACGTACCTAGTGTTTACTTGTTGTATCAACGGTATTGGCATGATTGCGATGAGAGTGGGGTTAATGAAGAAATCTACCTCCATGACCATTCTGACTGCGATTGTTCTATGTGCTGTTTTAGGAAACCTATTAATTGCTTTTTATGGAAATGATCAAATGAATTTCATTCTGTCAGGAGTCATGATCGCAGCCGTTCTCATTGTGATCTTGGAATTATGGGGCAGTATCATCCGGCTTCAAGAGAGATGAGCCGCGTTGAAAAAAGGAGGGAGACATTGTGGAGCATACGGTTCGAATTGAAGAATCGGTCGTAGAATTATCGCTGGATTGGCTATTGGGAGAGGTGCGTATTCATCATCATGATCATCCTTATCTATTCATTCGTCAAACGACCAATCAAGCTTTTCCCCAACGTTATTTGCTGCATCATCAGGTAAGAGATGGACGGCTGGTCATTCAAGATAGACGAAAAAAAATACTCAGCTTAGGGCTTCACCTTTATAAAACCGATGTAGCTATTTATCTTCCTAAACAACAATTACAGTCCATATCTCTTCGTTGTAAAGGAACAAATCTTCAGGCAGAGAGGCTGAAGGTGGAAAATGTCTCTTGTCATTTAACTTCTGGAAAGACGATGCTATCAGGTGAAATCAAGCATCTCCATTTAGAGACAGTAGGTGGACTTATTTCTAGTCGGCAGCTGGTCGCGCAGAGATTATTACTGCACGCCACATCGTCAAAAGTTGAGTTGACGGGTGCTTTTTTGGACGTTGATCTGCATGTAACAGGTAGAAGGATACAGATTCATTCTACAAACATGCTAAATTCACTTAAATCTACTTCAACAGGAGCAAATGTCAAAGTGGCGATACCGGAAAATGATGGGTTTACTTGTTATGTAAAGAAAAGATCCGGCGCTTTCCGGAATGACTTTTCTTGTCATCTAGAGAAGGGCAAAATGGTGCATAAAAATGGACTACGATCCTTTGAGATTGATATAAGAGGCGGTCAGTTTCTAATAAGTCATAAGCATTGAAGTGACTTTCACTCGTTGATTCAATATATCAATATAAAACAATTTGAATCTCTTTTATCGTCGGAATATTTTGATAATAGTGTTTTCCTCAAAAAAACAATTGTTTTTTAAGGGTAGATTTATTATGATAATATACATCGAAAGATTGATGTTTCTCAATCAGAATGAACATTCTGATTTTTATTTTTTATGTTGTTTGTTGATGAGGGGGAAGAAAAGTGGCTCAAAAGGAATTAAAGAGAGGGTTAAGTGCCCGCCATATTCAAATGATTGCACTCGGCGGCACGATTGGTGTTGGCTTATTTATGGGATCAGCCAAGGCCATTCAATGGACAGGTCCATCGGTTCTTCTAGCGTACGCAGTATGTGGTATCTTTATTTTTTTTATTATGCGTGCGATGGGAGAAATGTTATACGTTGAACCGAGTACAGGTTCATTTGCTACATTTGGTCATCAATATATTCATCCGCTTGCGGGGTATATGACGGCTTGGAGTAACTGGTTCCAGTGGGTCATTGTCGGGATGTCGGAAATTATTGCTGTAGGCGCTTATATGAAATATTGGTTCCCAGACCTGCCAGCGTGGATTCCAGGTTTAATCGCGATGATTATTTTGGGAGCGGCCAACTTGATTTCGGTTAAATCGTTCGGTGAGTTCGAATTTTGGTTTGCAATGATCAAGATTGTGACGATTATTTTGATGATCATTGCAGGTCTAGGCATTATTTTCTTTGGATTTGGAAATGGCGGGACGCCTATTGGCTTGTCTAATCTGTGGGCGCACGGCGGGTTCTTTACAGGTGGATTTACCGGATTCTTGTTTGCGTTGTCGCTCGTCATTGCTGCCTATCAGGGGGTAGAGCTGATTGGGATTACAGCAGGTGAAGCACAAAATCCAGAAAAGACGCTGACCAATGCCATCAAAAGTATCATCTGGCGTATTTTGATTTTCTATATCGGTGCGATCTTTGTCATTGTGACAGTGTATCCTTGGGATCAGCTGAATACCCTTGGCAGTCCATTTGTGGCGACGTTTGCGAAAATTGGGATTACAGCAGCAGCTGGTATTATTAACTTCGTCGTGATTACAGCAGCTATGTCTGGTTGTAACAGTGGTATTTTCAGTGCGGGTCGTATGCTTTATACATTAGGTGTGAATGGGCAGGCGCCTGCTTTCTTCACCAAGATTTCGAAGAATGGTGTACCGTATTTTGGGACATTCGCTGTGCTGATTGGCTTAGCGATAGGAGTTGTCCTCAATTATGTTGCTCCACCAAACATTTTCGTCTATGTGTATAGTGCGAGTGTACTTCCTGGTATGGTGCCTTGGTTTGTGATTTTGATTAGTCATATCGGCTTTAGAAAGGCGAAGGGAGCTGCGCTTGATCAGCATCCATTCAAAATGCCGCTAGCGCCGTTTTCTAATTATCTTACAATCGGTTTCTTATTGATGGTGCTTGTATTTATGCTCATTAATCAGGATACGCGTATTTCTCTGATTGTGGCAATTGGGTTCTTAATTGTAGTAGCGCTTAGCTTCTATGTTTTTGGGATCGGGAAACGGAAGCCGATCGAAACAGCTTCTTCTGATCAAACGGTAAAATAATCAAAGGCCTTGCGGGATGGACCGCAAGGCTTTTTTTATTTAGAGTGAAGCTTTCACACGTTGAAAGACATCTGGAAAGTTGGTGAAAAGACCGGTGACGCCGTATTGCAGTAGACGGGTCATATCTGCTTCGTTGTTGACCGTATATGGGTGGAGGAGGAGTCCGTGGCTTCTGACCTGCTGTACGTTTTCAAGTGTCAATGCTCTAAAATTCGGTCCGACACCCACTGCATAAGATTTGATGAAATCGAGCTGATCATCTGTGATGGACGTCATTTGGGTTCTGTCTAAAAGCTGTACTTTGGGAAGGCGTGGATCTAATTTCTGTAGTTTTAGCAGGCTGTCTTGGCTAAAGGATTGGATAATGACCTGCCCTTTTCTTGTGTGTTTCCCGAGAAGATGATGTTTTTTAAGGGTAGCCAATAGCTTTTCTTCCATTTGCGGATAGATGTCTGGTTTTTTTGTTTCAATATAATAATTCTCTCGTTTGCCGAAATAGCGCAGCACCTCATCTAATGTGAGTACTCGCTGTCCGATATAGTTGGCATTTTGTCTGTCGGGATTGACTTCGTTAAACCATGTACCGGCATCAAGCTGTTTGATTTCGGCAAGTGTGAGGTCTTTGACCCAGCCTGTTCCGTTTGTGGTCCGGTCAACGGTTTCATCGTGCATGACGATGAGGTGTCCATCCTTTGTCATTTGAAGGTCGAGTTCGAGGTAATCCACATTCATCTTTGTAGCGAGTTTGTAGGAAGCCAGGGTATGCTCTGGTGCATACCCTGATGCTCCGCGGTGTGCAACGGTTAGAATACGATCTGGAGATAAAAGATGTTCATGTGCCGATATGGTGGTCGGCACCCACGCAAAAGACAGTAAAGCAAAAGAGAGCAACACGAAAGCAAGTAATCTACTTTTCTTCATATTTTATCCTCCTTTTACGGTAACTGCCTTCATCATAAGAAATAGATGTAAAGGGCATGTTGGGTGGATATGAATCTTTTATGTGATTTTCATTAAGCTTGCTCTACGCGCTTCCCTGTATTCCATGTCATCGCCAGGAAGACAATCGCAAGCACACAAGAACCAACCAGTAAAATGAAGCCTCCTGTCCAGTCATAGTGATCTACGACGACGCCCATCATCGCATTGGCAAAGGCAGAGCCGCCAATATAGCCAAAGAAGCCAGTGAGTCCGGCCGCAGTGCCAGCCGCTTTTTTAGGAGCAAGGTCAATGGCTTGAAGTCCAATGAGCATGACAGGTCCGTAAATCAAAAAGCCGATGCTGATAAGGGCGATGTTATCGACCATTGGATTGCCAGCAGGGTTTAACCAGTAAACGAGCACCGCAATTAACACCCCAGCCATAAAGAGGACGCCCGCTGGTGCACGGCGGCTTCTAAAGAATCGGTCGCTGATCCAGCCGCACAACAATGTCCCCGGAATGCCTGCATATTCATAAAGAAAATAAGACCAGCGTGAATGCTCTGGTGAAAAGCCCTTTGCTTCTGTTAAGTAGGTCGGCGCCCAGTCCACGACACCGTAACGGACGAAGTACACAAAGACATTGGCAATGGCGATATACCAAAGGAATTTATTGTTGAGTACATACTTAAATAAAATCTCTTTCACTGTTAATTCTTTTTCTTGATCTTCATACTGCTGTGCCGGATAGTCATTGCGATATTCCTCGATTGGCGGAAGGCCAGCGGATTGCGGGGTATCCCGGACGAGTAGAATGATCACGATGGAGACGATAATGGCAATGATGGCAGGGAAGAAAAAGATACTTTTCCATGTCGCAAACAGCACGATCCCTAAGGTGATGAGCGGTGCAAGAATCCCCCCGCCGATATTGTGAGCGACGTTCCAAATGGACATTTTCGTTCCACGTTCACTAACCGAAAACCAATGTGCCATCGTCCGTCCGCATGGCGGCCACCCCATGCCTTGGAACCAGCCGTTTAAAAACATGAATAAGAACATGATCCATACACTGGATGTCACCCATGGAAATGAGACAAATAGGATATTGATAAGGGCTGATAGAAAGAGTCCGGTGGCTAAAAAGTATCTTGGGTTACAGCGGTCTGAAATCATCCCCATGATGAATTTACTAAAGCCATAGGCGATGGAGACAGCTGCGAGTACAAAGCCTAATTCACTTTTCGTGAACCCTTCTTCCTGTAGATAAGGAATAGCAAAAGCGAAATTTTTGCGCAGCAAATAGTAGCCCGCATACCCGATAAAAATGCCTAAAAAGACTTGCAGCCGCAGCCGCTTATACGTCTCATCTGTTTTGGCATCATCGAGCCTGTCGATATGCGGAGCGGGTTTAAACCATTTGAACATAAAGATCCTCCTCCTGTAGTTGTCCGATTGACTGAAGCAAAAGTACGAGATCGGCGTTTGATCTTGTACTTTTTAAGAGACAAAAGAATTGATAACGCTTTCTTTTGTACTCCCATCATATCGGATGGAAGAGATGTTTATGATGAGGCTTTTGTCATTATTTTGGAAAAACAGTTCGTCAAGTAACGAAAAAAATCCGCACAATGGCGGATTTTTTCTTAGCTGTTACATAGACACATTAATTTTCGCAGATTTCTTTAGTTTTTCAATTTCTTTTTGTACTTCTTTTTGCTTTTCTTGAGATTCTAGCTGTTTTTTAATTTGTGATTTAACCTCTTTGTATTCAGGTGCTTTTTGCTTTTGTTTTTTCATTTCATCTGCGTATTGATCATAGTACGCTTTGACATCCTTTTCAGAGACGGACGCTGATTTGATTTCTTTGTCGACATACTGGCTGTATTTGATGCTGTCGGCAATGTCACTTTTCAGCTGATCCATTGTGAGTCCGCTTTTCTTAAGAGCTTCTTCAAATTGAGCGTTGTCTTTGAATTGTTTCTTTTCTTCTTTTAGCTGTTTATCTACCTGCTTGTCAGAGGCTTTGATGCCCTTCTTCTCAGCATCTTGCAGGATGAGCTCTTGACCTACGAGCGCATCAATGGTTTGTTTCTTGACTGCTTTTGCGCCTTCTTTAGAAGTTGGGTCTTGCCCTGATTGTTGAAGCTGGCCTTGAATGGTCGATAAAGCACTATTATATTCATTACCTGTGATTTTGTCTTGGTTGACGGTCGCCACGACCTTTTGATCATCGATTTTTTGTGCGTCTAATTTCTTTTGCATCTCTTCCATTTGCTTTTGCTGCTCTTTTTGGTCAGCCTGTGTTGTTTCTTTGCTTTTGGCTGAATCGTTTTGCTTATCTTGTTTCGCATCGTTTGACGAGCAAGCTGCAAGTCCCACTGATAACAGACAAGCGATGAGTGTATATGATATCTTTTTCATCATTTTCTCTCCCTTCGGTATGAGAACGTCTAGTGCGCATTCTAACCGTTTTTTAGGAAAAATAAAACCTTACAGCCGATTTGTTAGCGGATTGACATGTTTTTTATCTGTTTGTCCTCATTTTGTCTTCTCATAGTCATCTTATGACAAACTCAATCGTGGAATAATTGTTCCATCGCCTCGTCGATATTGGTAATGGGCTGGCGGCAGCTGTAGTTTTCACAAATATACACAGTGGTTCTGCCATCGATTGTTTTGTAATCTTTTGTAAAGGGCGCGAGCTGCGCTAATTCCTGCCCTGTTTCGGCAGTCAATATGATATCAAATGGCATGAAGCGTTTCCGAAGCGCCTGTAAAAGCCGTTCTTTTTGAGGATCGCCGTTTTTCCCGAGAATGATGATCTCTCTTTTTATTGCATATTGACTCAAGAGTCCTTGCAGAAACGCTGTGTGCCCGCTTGGATAGGAAGAGACATCGACATAAAACGCTTTGAACATCTGCTCTAATGTGTCCAGCCAATCCTGACGTCCGGTCAGTCTGCTTAGCATGAGAAGCTGCTTGAGTGCGGTGCTGTTACCAGAAGGCATGGCGCCGTCGTACACTTCTTTTTCTCGAACGATGAGCGCTTCCGCATCTGATCCTGAGAAGAAAAAGCCCCCTTTTTCCTTGTCCCAAAACAGCTCAAACATGTTCTCAGCTACTGTTGTGGCTTTTTCCAGCCATTCTTGTTCAAAGGTTGCTTCGTATAAGGACATATAGGCAGAAAGCATATGCGCATAATCCTCGATAAAGCCTAGATGCTTCACATCCCCTTCTCTATAGCGGACCATGAGCCGCTCGTGTTGGACGAGGTGTGTTTCTAGAAAAGACATCGCCTGTTTCGCCATACGGATGGCTTCCTCTTCACCGAATCCCCTTCCTGCTTTGGCGAGAGCAGAGATCATCAGCGCATTCCAGGATGTGAGCACCTTGTCATCGACAAGCGGTGCGGGACGCTGCTGTCTGACAGATTGTAAAATGTGCCGGGCTTCTTGCAGTTTAGACTGAAGCATATGGTCATCAATTGAAAAAGAGGCTTTGATGTCATCAAAAGAGGTGGAAATAGTATGAGGGATGTTCGCCCCTTCAAAGTTCCCCTCTTCTGTGATGTGATAGACAGCGCAGAATAAAGCGCCAAGGTCCTCGCCTAAATGAGCCATGATTTCGTCTTTTGACCAAACGTAATATTGCCCTTCTTTCCCCTCAGAATCTGCATCTATCGCTGAATAAAAGGAGCCGCCCGGATTCATCATATCTCGTTTAATAAAGTGGATCAGGTGTTGGACAAGCTTTTCATACTCAGGCTGTTGAGTAAGCTGATATGCTTCTGTGTAAGCTTCCATCAGCAAGGCGTTATCATACAGCATTTTTTCAAAATGAGGCACAAGCCATTTTTCATCCGTCGAATAACGAGAAAAGCCTGAACCAATATGGTCATAAATACCGCCATTTGCCATACCGTCTAACGTTTTCGTGACCGCATATAACGCATTTTCTTGCCCTGTCCATTCGTAATAGCGCATAAGGAACGTGAGCATATGAGGTGCAGGAAATTTTGGTGCGGAGCCGAATCCGCCATACAGCGTATCAAAGCTGCTCATGAGCTGATAATAGGCTTTGTGGATCGCCTCTTGAGACAAGGTATTTTCTGTCTGTCCTGCTGCTTTGATCCGCAAATTATTTGTCGCCTTCTCTGCTAATGAATCGATATGATCGCGGTCGTTGTGGTACGCATCCAGCAGTTGCGTCAGTGCTTCAATGAAGCCAGGACGTCCGTAAGCACTTCTCTTTGGAAAATAAGTCCCCGCATAAAAAGGCTTTTGATCAGGCGTGACAAATACGTTCAACGGCCAGCCGCCTTGCCCCGTCATCATCTGACAAACAGACATATACATAGAATCGATGTCTGGACGCTCCTCACGATCGACTTTAATCGAAATGAAATGCTCATTTAAGATGTCAGCGACTTGCTGATCTTCGAAGCTTTCGTGTGCCATGACGTGGCACCAGTGACAAGTGGCGTAGCCGATGCTGACAAGCACTGGTTTATTTTCACGCTTGGCTTTGTCGAAGGCTTCTTGCCCCCACGGGTACCAGTGAACTGGGTTGTGGGCGTGCTGAAGGAGGTACGGTGATTTTTCGTTGATGAGTTGGTTGGGTGTTTGGTTGTTTGGCATGGGTCACCTGCTTTTACATCATTAGTTTAATTTCATCTTAAATTTCTTAAGGAGTAGAGACTAAGTCATTATTTGAGTGTATCATTTTGTTAAAATATAGGTTTTTCTTGATATTTGGAAACTGAATAAACACCCTACAATTTTAAAATTCGAAGGAGTTCTAATGTCTAAAAAAATAATGAGACGGTTATCACTACTATGCTTTGTAATAGGTGTTCTACTATGGAGCCCTAATTTGATATTTGGATATGGAAGCGGATTATGGTTATTGAATTATCTATTAGGTCCAGTTGGTATTATATTAAGTATTTATAGTAGAAATTATCTTTATACGTTTTTAAACTTACTCACCACATTTAGTTTCTTTATCTTCATGTTTCTTGGGTATCACTGATTTACAACGTGACGTCAATTCACCTATCTAATACTAAATAATAAGAATGGAGAGATAAAATGGACTATGTTTATCAGAAAAAGGAAAAGAAAAACGGTAATTGTGTCATATCCGTTCGAGATAGATGGGAGAATTCAATTATTGAATTTGAAAAAAAGCTACATCACATTGATATAGTGGTTAATTACCGTAATGATAAAACAACGAAGTATTCAATGCCAATAGAGATTTTTGAAAAAGTTTACGATGATCTACACAGAGATAATTGAGGCCTAAACTTTTCAACGCCTCATTGATGTTCCATTTCAATTCTCCTCTACTTCTTCACCAGCACATATTGTAAGTGTTCTAATTCAAACATATCAATCAGTTCATCGATCTCTTTAAAATCGATATGTTTCCCAAATCGTTTTTTGCTTAGGTCAATTTCTACATCTAATTGATCGTCTTTTTCTTTCGTTTCCAGGCCGTCTACACAAGAGTAGATTTCAATGGTTTCTCCTTTGGACAGCTCTGTTTCAATGAAAAGGAAAAGAGGACGGAGAGAATGAATGATGCCTAAATCATAAACAAAAGGATGCGTGAATTTGTCTCTTACGGCTTCATAGACCGGATCTACATAAGCAATGTGAATGCCAGCAAAGTCCTCTTCTGTTTCGTATACTTCTATCAAGGGCTCTTCTTTTTGATAGGTTTTGGGCTTTTTTCGTTTTCTATCAACCGTTTTGATATTGAGTTCAGAGAGTGGTTTATAGGTGGGCTTTTGACCAAAGGTACCAAGCGGCAGCTCTTTATTAGCACCAATATAGTGATGTAAAGTCATATGTGTGTCCTCTTTTCGCCAACTAATTTCTCGTGCATTGATTAACTTCTTTTTATCAATAAATGGTGGAATGTGCAATTCTTTTTACATACGATCTATCCTTTCTCTATAAAAAGGAGGGCAAGTCGTTTGACTAAATACCTCTTAGGGTATACTATCTGTTCATAGAAAGAATAGAAAGGGGGACTTGTACATGGAATATAATCAGCAGATGAAGAACCGTCTTCGCCGGATTGAAGGGCAGATTAAAGGGGTTCTTGCGATGATGGAGCAGGGAAAGGATTGCCGCGAGGTGGTGACGCAGCTGTCTGCATCACGCAATGCCATTGATCGGGCGATGGGTGTGATTGTGAGTACAAACCTTGAGCAATGTGTCCGTGAAAGTCTTGAAGAAGGCAAGGATACGGAAGGTCTTGTGAAAGAGGCGGTTGAGCTATTGGTGAAAAGCCGGTAAGAAATTCCTCAGCCTTTGGAGGTTGACGGATTTTTTTACTTGTTGTAATATACCCTTACCGGTATGTGTATATATTTTTTGTTTTCTATATACCCCATAGGGTACTTAGGGTGAGGAGGAGCAGAATGGAAGAACAGAAAAAGCGCACGACGATTGTGTTATTTAGTGGAGATTATGATAAAGCGATGGCCGCTTACATTATTGCCAATGGTGCAGCAGCCTATGATCATGAGGTGACCATTTTCCATACCTTTTGGGGACTGAATGCCTTGCGTAAGGATGAGATGGTGCCAATGAAAAAGGGATTTTTAGAAAAAATGTTTGGTAAGATGATGCCGCGCGGGTCTGATCGTATGGGGCTGTCCAAGATGAATTTTGCAGGATTGGGCCCGAAGATGATCAAGCATGTGATCAAAAAGCACAACGCCATGACTTTGCCGCAGCTCATTGATATGGCGAAGGAGCAGGATATCAATCTCGTGGCATGTACAATGACGATGGATCTTTTAGGACTACAGGAGAAAGAATTATTGGATGACATTCAATATGCTGGTGTAGCGGCATATTTAGCAGAAGCTGAAATCGGACGTGTGAATTTATTTATCTAGTGGGGTGAAGCAGGATGGTGCAGACGATTTTACTCATCATCGTAATTGGATTACTCGTGATCCGCTTTCTAACGGTACGAGGTGTAAAGCAAATGGATGCAGCTCATATGAAAAAGAAGCTGAAAAGCAAAGGTCAACAGCTCATTGATGTGCGATCTCCTAGTGAATTTCAAACAAATCATATCAAAGGCTTTCAAAACATCCCGTTGTCTCATTTGAAGAAACGAGCTTCTCAGCTTGAGAAAAATGAAGAGGTCTATGTGATATGTCAAAGCGGAATGAGAAGTATGCAGGCGGCGAAAATATTGAAGAAGCAGGGATTTACTCAGATTACAAACATCAAGGGTGGCATGAATGCTTGGCATTAAATGCGCAATAAAATATACCCCTACCCCTATTTAAAGGAGGAGAAGACATGCAGCAACCAACTGTCATATTAGATGCAAAAGGACTGGCATGCCCGATGCCGATTGTAAAAACAAAAAAACAAATGAATGAGCTCTTGCCAGGCGATGTGCTTGAAGTGCAAGCCACTGATAAAGGATCAACAGCGGATTTAGCGGCATGGTCAAAAAGTGCAGGCCACGAATTTTTAGGAACAACAGTAGAAGGCCAGGTGCTTCATCATTTAATTCGTAAAGGCGGAGAACAAGAGAAAGAAGGGAAGTCCATGATTTCGGAACTGTCTTTGGAGACTTTTCAACAGAAAGTAAAAGAAGATCCATCTTTGTTTATTTTAGATGTGCGAGAGCTAGATGAATACGAGGCGGGGCATATTCCAGGAGCTGTTCATATTCCTCTTGGTGAGGTGGATCAACGTGCGGAGGAATTGAGCCGGGAGACGGACATTTACCTAATCTGTCATTCAGGCAGAAGAAGTGAATTAGCTGCGCAAAAGTTAAAAGAAAAAGGATTTCATCAATTGACGAATATTGTGCCAGGCATGAATAGCTGGACAGGAGCGATTGAAAAATAGGAGCTGAATGGAACATGACGGTAAAAGTGATGAACGCAGAGCAGTTAACAAAAAAGATTGTGAACAAGGAACCGCTCTTTTTACTAGATGTGCGAAATCAAGCGGATGTACAGGACTGGAAGATCGAAGGGGAAGCAATCGTTCATATGAATGTGCCTTATTTTGATCTCCTTGAAGGAGTAGAGGGCATTCTGCATGACATTCCTTATGACCGTGAAGTGTTGGTGGTTTGTGCCAAGGAAGGCTCCTCTATCATGGTGGCGGAGATGCTGTCAGAGACGGGCAGAACGGTCCATTATTTAGAAGGCGGTATGAAGGCGTGGAGCGAGCATCTAGAGCCAGTGAAGATCGGGGATTTAACCGGCGGTGGAGAGCTGTATCAATTTGTGCGTATGGGCAAGGGATGCCTGTCTTATATGATCATGTCGAATGGAGAAGCCGCAATTGTAGATGCAGCTAGAATGACGGATATCTATACCCGTTTTGCTAAAAAACATCATGTCTCTATCACGCAAGTGTTGGATACTCATCTTCATGCGGATCATATTTCTGGCGGGAAAAGACTGGCTGAACAGACTGGTGCCAGCTACTGGCTGCCGCCAAAAGATGCAGAAGAGGTGATCTTTGAATATCACCGTCTTGAAGAAGGGCAGCGGATGACGATTGGAGCGGCTTCCATTGATATTCACCCCCTTTACTCACCGGGGCATACGATTGGTTCAACATCTTTTATCGTGGATCATCAATATCTTCTTTCAGGTGATATTTTGTTCGTTGATTCGATTGGAAGACCTGATCTCGCTGGAATGGCGGAGGACTGGGTAGGTGATTTGAGAGAAACGCTTTATGACCGATATAGAGCACTTTCGAAAGAATTCATTGTATTGCCAGCGCATTTCATGATCATGGATGAAGTCAATGAAGACGGAAGCGTTTGGAAGGAGCTAGGCGTTCTATTTGAAGAAAATCATGGACTGAATATGGAAGATGAAGACGTATTTAGACAAATGGTCACGAAGAATCTACCCGCACAGCCAAACGCCTATCAAGACATTCGTCAAGCCAATATGGGGAAGCTGAGCCCAGATGATGAAGCGCAGCGTGAAATGGAAATTGGTCCAAACCGTTGTGCGATTCGGTAATGTCCAATAAAATAAGAAGAGAGGAATAATCAAATGACATCAGATCAAATTTTAGACGTAACAGGGCTTGCATGCCCAATGCCGATTATTCGGACAAAGAAAAAAATGAATGACTTGACGGAAGGTCAAGTTTTAGAAATACATGCAACAGATAAAGGGGCTAAAGCTGACTTGGCAGCATGGGCGAAGTCAAGCGGACATGAATTGATCACGCAGACGGATGAAGGACATGTGCTGAAATTCTGGGTGAGAAAAGGGTCCTAAAGGATGTTAGGGGTATCTGCTGAAGATCCCCTTTTCCTTTTGCAAAGGAGGAGACCAGCGTGGATTTTGCGTTTTTGATTACACTTTTTATCATCGGATGTATTGGTTCCTTCTTATCAGGAATGGTGGGGATCGGGGGATCTGTGATCAACTATCCTATGCTGCTTTATATCCCGCCACTGGTCGGTGTGATGGCACTATCGGCTCACGAGGTATCAGGAATTGGCGCTATTCAAGTGCTTTTTTCGACGCTCGGTGGGGTATTGGCCTACCGAAAAAGCGGGTATTTACATCGGTCGTTGATTTTATATATGGGGAGCAGTATATTGGCGGGCAGCTTATTAGGCAGTTATGTATCTCACTTTATGCCAGAGAATGGGATGAATCTCGTCTATGGATTGCTCGCGGTAGTGGCTGTGATCCTTATGCTGATTCCAAAAAAGGGACAGCGTGCAGACTCAGAGGGAGAAGTCACTTTTCATAAAGGGCTTGCGGCAGGTATTGCCTTTGTGATTGGCAGTGTTTCCGGGGTGCTAGGCGCGGGTGGAGCATTTATATTGGTACCGGTGATGCTGTCTATTTTAAAAATTCCTGTCCGGATGACGATTGCGTCCTCACTTGCGATTACGTTTCTATCTGCGATCGGTGCATCGACTGGAAAGGTATTGACGGGTCAAGTCATGCTTCTTCCTGCGGTTGTGCAGATGCTGGCAAGTTTAATAGCCGCTCCGATTGGTGCTAAGGTCGGTCAGAAAATCAACGCCGTCTACTTACAATGGGCACTTGCTGTGATGATTACGGCGACAGCGGTCAAAATTTGGCTGGATTTATTATAAAGAAAAGACCAACAAAGCGTGTTGGTCTTTTTTATTTGACGTCATCGTGCTCGATATATGTTTCAAGGGCTGGGTGAAACTCTTTTTGATAATGAAGGTTGGGGCATGTTTTCACGACTTTGCCTTGCAGGGCATTGGACTTAGAGACTTCTAATGCTGTTTTACATTTAGGGCAGCGTTCGGCAAACAGTGAGGGCCAGCGCTTCATATATCACCACTCCAGTTAAAGTCTTAAAAACCGATTATATTAATATGAATTATAGGGGATCGTGCAGGTGAGGTCAATGGGTGTTTGGGTCTTTTTAACAAAAAAAAAGCATCGTAAAGGATGCTCAGGCTGTCGAGAAAATCTCGACAGCTTTATTTTTTCCCTTAAACTTTCCATCTCCTCATTTTATAATAGAGAAAAGCATACTAAAGGAAGGTGTTTTTCTCATGTTCCACACTAGAAATTCTTCTCAGCACGAAGCCGAATTTGTATTGCTAGATCAACTGGTCGAAGAGGATCACCTGCTTCGTAAAATTGATCAGTACATTGATTTTTCATTTATCGTAGATAAAGTAAAACCGTATTATAGCGAGAATAAAGGTCGTCCTTCTCTTGATCCACTTATTTTGTTCAAAATGATGTTTATCGGATACCTGTACGGTATCCGTTCTGAAAGACAACTTGAAAAAGAAATTTACTATAACATGGCGTATAGATGGTTTTTAGGTTTGAACATCAATGACCCCGTTCCTCATCACTCGACCATTAGCTGGAATCGTCGTACTCGATTCAAAGATACAACGATTTTTCAAGATATTTTTGATGAAATTGTGCTTCAAGCCATCAATCATGATATGGTAGGAGGCCGCGTTCTTTTTACTGATTCAACTCATCTTAAAGCCAATGCCAATAAACATAAATATACGAGAAAAACGATTGAACAAGATACCCAGAACTATATAAATGATTTAGAAGAAGCGATCCAAGAAGATCGGGTGGCACACGGAAAAAAGCCCTTAAAGGTAAAAGAGGAGGTGAAAACGGAAAAAGACATTCGCCAAAGTATGACTGACCCTGAAAGTGGCTATCTTTATCGTGAAAATAAACCGGAAGGCTTTTTCTACCTAGACCACCGTACAACGGATATGAAGTACAATATCATCACGGATGCCCATGTCACGCCCGGCAATATCCATGATTCTGTTCCGTATCTTGATCGATTAGATCACCAAATCGCCCGATTTGGTTTTCAAGTAGAAGCTGTTGCCCTTGATTCTGGTTATTTGACAACCCCAATCTGTAAAGGTTTATCGGATCGCCGTATTTTTGGTGTCATCGCACATAGACGCTTTCATCCAACAAGAGGATTATTTGAGAAGTTGAAATTTCAGTATGACTCTGAACATGATCATTACATATGCCCAAATGGTGAGAAGCTATTATATACAACAACTGATCGAAAAGGTTATAGGTTCTACAAATCAGAGCCTAAAAAATGCGTATCGTGCCCTTTCCTTGAGAGCTGTACAAGATCGAAAAATCATCAAAAAGTGATCTCAAGACATGTATGGGAGGAACACAAAGAAAAGATCAGACAAAATCGTCTGTCTGCCTCTGGAAAAGAGCTATATAAAAAAAGAAAAGAAAAAATAGAGCGAAGCTTTGCAGATTCAAAACAACTGCATGGGCTTCGCTACTGCCGGTTGAGGGGAAAGCAGAATGTGAGTGAGCAAGTGCTTCTCACAGCTGCGTGTCAGAACATGAAGAAGATTGCCACACACCTAGCGAAGCTAGGCTAGGTGTGTGGGAGGCCTTTTTCATTAAATCTCATCCATCATAATTACGATGAAAATAAAAAAGATTGTAGAAAAACATGAGTTTCTCTACAATCTGAGCATCGTAAAGGATGCTTCTCTTTCGTTTCGATTCTCAATAAGCTTTTGCCCAAAAGACCATATCAGATGCAGGCTTTCCGCAGCAGACACATGTGTCTGAAACAGATTCCTGTTCAAATGGGATACAGCGTGAGGTCGCCCCTGTTCTCTCTTTGATGTCGTTTTCGCAATCTTCATCACCGCACCACATTGCTTTGATCAATCTGTTTTCTTCGGCAAGAAGCTGCTCGATGTCTTCGATTGTGTGGGCGTTTGATGTTTTTTCATGTAATCGTTCTTTTGCTTTTTCGTACATCGTCTGCTGAATGTCTTCAAGCGTGGAAGTGATGGTTTGTTCAAGTGCATCTAACTTGACGGCTTGCTTTTCACCTGTGTCTCGTCTTGCGAGCATCACTTGTCCTTTTTCGATGTCCTTTGGTCCTACTTCGACACGTAGAGGAATGCCCTGCATTTCACACTCGTTGAACTTCCAGCCTGGCTGTTTATCACTTGCATCGATGTCAGTACGTGCGATGCGGGTGAGTCGATCTTTCAACTCGTAGGCATGATCGAGCACACCTTCTTTATGAGAGGCGATTGGCACGATTCGCACTTGGGTTGGCGCAATGTTTGGCGGAAGGACGAGTCCTCTGTCATCACCGTGCACCATGATCATGGCACCGATGATTCTTGTCGTAAAGCCCCAAGAGGTTTGCTGGACATGCTCTAGTTTTCCTTCGCGGTTTAAGAATTCGATGCCAAATGCTTTGGCAAATCCGTTTCCGAAGAAGTGAGAAGTGGCCGTTTGCAGCGCTTTTCCATCATGCATCAAGCTTTCAACCGTATAGGTGAAGCGGGCACCAGCGAATTTTTCTTTCTCTGTTTTCCTGCCTTTAATGACAGGGATCGCTAGAAGCTCTTCACAAATAGACGCATAGATATGGAGCATTCTTTCTGTTTCTTCAATCGCTTCTTGTTCAGTCTCGTGACAAGTGTGCCCTTCCTGCCAGAGGAATTCAAGGGTTCTAAGGAATGGACGTGTTGTCTTTTCCCAGCGGACGACATTGGCCCATTGGTTATATAGCTTCGGTAAATCACGATAGGAGTGAATGATGTTTTTATAATGCTCGGCGAACAGCACTTCAGAGGTTGGTCTGACGCAGAGTCTTTCTTGTAATTCCGAATCACCGCCATGTGTCACCCACGCCACTTCAGGAGCAAAGCCTTCGATATGATCCTTTTCTTGCTGGAGCAGACTCTCTGGGATAAAGAGCGGCATATACACATTCTCATGCCCTGTTTCTTTGATTTGGCGGTCAAGTTCGTCGCGAATATTCTCCCAAATTTTAAAGCCATATGGCTGAATGATCATACTGCCTCTGACGCTTGAATAATCGACGAGGCGTGCCTTTGTGACAACATCTGTATACCACTGGGCAAAGTCGTCTTCCATGCTTGTGATTTTTTCAACAAATTGTTTCTTTGACATTGCATGTTCCTCCTTTGTAAAAACAAAAAAGCTGTGCTTTAAGTTAGGGACCATTCCTGGTGGTACCACCCTAATTTAAAGCACAGCTTTACACTCGATCATGATAACGGTATGAACCGCTGTATGAAACAGAACTAAATCGGCAGGTTCACTTGAAGATGTCAGTAGGAACTTCTCAGCACGGTTCCCTCTCTGTTAAAGGTCAATTCAAGCTACTATTCCAGATCTACGTTGATCAATGTTCGTTGATTTTTCATCAGTTTACCTGTAAATGCAGGAGAAAGCAAGTTGTACTGGGGTTTCTTTTCATGCTGTTCTGAGTGCTTTGTTTGATCGTGAATTTGCAGTCATTTCCTATTTTTACAGCTTGCCAGTTATGTAAGGCTATGCTAATATATTTGAAGAAAAAAATAGACTTGTATAACCTCAATAATATGGTTTGAGGGTTTCTACCAGGATCCGATAAATCCTGATTACAAAAGCGCGCTTTCCTTTTTTGTAATCAGGGTTTTTTTGTTTGTCTGCGCCCTGTATCAAAAGTGAAAGCGATGATATAGAGAAGGGATGTTAGACATGAACTGGAGAGTATATTTATTAGCCGTTTCTACTTTTGCGGTTGGATTAGTTGAGCTTGTGGTCGGGGGCATTTTGCCAAGCCTTGCAGAGGATTTGGATGTATCTCTTGCGACAGCTGGGCAGCTTATCACCGTATTTGCCATTGTGTATGCCATTTCAGCACCTGTGCTGCTGACTGCCACAGCTAAAATTGAACGAAAGCGTCTTTATCTAATCGCGTTATTGGTGTTTACAATAGGGAATGTATTCACATATTTTAGTTCGACTTTTGCCCTTGTCATGATCTCTAGGGTATTGATCGCAATGAGTACAGCGCTTGTCGTGGTGTTGTCACTGACGATCACTGCTAAATTGGTGGAACCAGCGCATCGTGCGAAGGCATTAGGGCTGATTTTTATTGGGATTAGTTCTTCACTTGTTCTCGGTGTACCGATCGGTATTTTTATTACAGAGAGCTTTGGCTGGAGAGTGATGTTTTTAGGAATCAGTATTTTATCAGCGATATCGATGGTGCTGATCTATTTCCTATTGGAGAAAATGCCTGTTGAAAAAGTGACACCTCTTAGAGAGCAAATACGTTCTTTAGGGCATCCGAAAATTTTTAGTGCACACTTGATTAGTTTGTTTATGCTGGCAGGTCATTATATGCTTTATTCTTATTTCACTCCGTTTTTAATGGAAGTTCTGCATATGACCCCGTTCTGGATTAGTATTTGTTATTTGGTCTTTGGGCTTGCATCTATTGGCGGGAATGGGTTTGGCGGCTGGCTTAGTGACAAGCTGGGTTCAGGGAAAGCCATTTTGCTGGTGACAATCGCGTTTGCAGTTGTGATGTTTATCATTCCTTATACAGCGGGTGTGTTTGTCCTCTTTATGATCATGGTTGTCCTATGGGGAGCGCTTAGCTGGGCATTAACGCCTGCCTTGCAGAGTTATTTGATTCAAACAGATCCTGTGACGTCTGATATTCAGCAAAGCTTAAATACATCGGCCTTGCAAATTGGTATCTCAATTGGATCAGCGGTTGGCGGTGTCCTGTTTACGATGACCGGTTCATCTGTTGATCTGGCGAAATTCGGTGCAGTGTTTGTGCTGATTGCCTTTAGCTGTGCGGTGATTTCGTTGAAAAGACCACCACTTTATATGGATCGTCAGCATCGTGCTGAATAGCTGCCTCATGATAGGCAGCTTTTTTTATGTTCTATATTATTTCAACATCTCACGAAAAGAGCCTTTCTTTCCATGAATTATAGCAAATAAAAGAAAGAGGAGCTGTGACATGATGGGTCAACTAGTAGAAAAGTGCATACACCATTTTCAGGTCTGATGGCCTGTTCTTTTTCTCACACTGACATTTCTTTTGACTCCTCTTTTAATTATTAGTACCATTTTATTAACCAGTTAAGAGTGGAGGTTCAGATGGAAACTAAAGAGCAGATTGTATTAAAAGCGATTCAAGATCTGATTATGCATAGGGAAAAGAGACGGAATGATCCAACAGATCCACTGATTACCACGACTGATACACTCAAGCAAGATTGGACACTCACACAGCTTCACATTTTATCGATGATTCAAGCCAATCCAAACGAATCAAATAATACATTTCTTTCTCAACAACTAAAACTATCAAAGCCTGCCATTACAAAGGCTGTGAAAAAACTAATTGATAAAGGCATGGTGGACTATTGCCACCGGCAAGGGGATAAGAAATCTGTCTACTATTCATTGACAGAGAAAGGCACGCAATTGGCAGCGCTGCATGATGAACTACATGAAAAAGCCGTCGCGTCCTACTTAGAATTTCTCCAGCAGTTTCATGAAGATGAATTACAAGTAATTGAGCGCTTTTTGAAGGCATGGAAAGAAAAAATATAGATTAAAAAAACCGAAACCATCGTAGAAAATGAGATGATTTCGGTTTTTTATATGGTAAAATTAACATATATTGACGTTATTCCTGATCATGTTAAAAGGGAGGGAGCTTCTCTGGGGAAAGAAATGATGGAAAATTTTAAAAAGTCAGCAGCCATCATGCCGTTCGTAGGACTGTTTGTCAGCTTGCTATTATTTGTTTACTATTTTGGCATTACAGGAGTTGAAGAACCTGTTTGGGCGGCCGCTTTGTATTGTGCCCTGCCCTTTTTAGGGTACACGATCTTCTATCTGCCTGTATGTATTTATTTTAAAGTCAGTAAAAAACGCTCAATCCATAAAAATGAGGAACAGACGTGATTGTGGTCAGCGCTTGCCTTGCTGGGTTGAAGGTCCGGTATAATGGCAGCCATCGATTAGATCAGCGAATTGAAGAGCTTGTGCAGGAAGGAAAGGCTGTGACAGTTTGTCCTGAACTGCTTGGCGGCTTCTCTACGCCTAGACCACCGGCAGAAATCATTGGCGGAGATGGATATGATGTTTTACGGGGGCAGGCTGCTGTTGTCGATGTTCATGGAACTGACGTCACAGAGATGTATGTAAAAGGTGCAAAAGCCACGCTGGAACAGGTTCAGTCTCTGAAAGCAACAGCGGTTGTGTTAAAAGAGTACAGCCCTTCTTGCGGGAGCCGGCTGATTTACCAGGGAGAGTTTAACGGTAAGACAAAAGCGGGGGATGGTGTGACGTCCGCCTTGCTGAAACAGCATGGGATTCAAGTGTTCTCTGAGGAGGATGATTGGACTTCGTTGTTTTAATAGGTGTGGCGTGGATAGAAGGAGGAGCTAGGTTGAAAAGGTGGATCATTGGTGTAGGTGTAGTGGTTTTAATAGGAATAGGTATTTATTTTATGATCAATACCAAAACATACTCTTTTGATGATGTGACCTCACTGGATAAGAATAAGGTGACTTCGATTCAAATTGAGCATGATAATGAGCAAGTTGTGGTAGATAAGAAAGAAGATATTCAAAAGCTGCTGAATGAATTTTCAGGTATGAAATTAAAGAAGGCGAATGGCGCTAAAAAAGAAACAAAAGAGTCTTATTGGATTAGGGTGTTAGAGGAAGGCAATGTTACATACGGATTCGTCTTTTATGATCAAGCTTATTTAGAGACATATGATGGTTCTAAAACGAAAAATAAGATCAGCGAATACCAAATCGTTGACGCCAATCAAGTCGATATAGGACAATATATCAAATAACACCAGCGAAATTTCTTGCATGATCAATAGAAAATTCGGGTATAGTGCTTGGTAAGTAAAAATGAAGCGGAGGTTTGTTTGATGAGTGGATTAACAGATACAGTCACATTAGCAAACGGAGTAAAAATGCCGAAGCTAGGCTTTGGTGTATGGCAGGTAAAAGACGGGGAAGAGGCTGTAAATGCAGTCACAGACGCTCTTGAAGCGGGCTACCGCAGCATCGATACAGCAGCAGCCTATCAAAATGAAGAAGGGGTAGGCAAAGCCATTCAGCAATCAGGCATCTCTCGCGATGATCTGTTTATTACGACAAAGGTCTGGAATCGTGATCAAGGCTATGAAGCAACACTTGAAGCCTTTGAAACAAGTATGAACAAGCTTGGGCTAGATGTATTAGACCTTTATTTAATTCATTGGCCAGTTGAAGGTAAATATAAAGATACTTGGAAAGCACTAGAGAAGCTGTATAAGGATGGACGCGTTCGAGCCATCGGTGTGTGTAACTTCCATCAGCACCACCTAGATGATTTATTAGAAGAGGCAGAAGTTGTGCCAATGGTCAACCAAATCGAGCTACATCCTAAGCTAACGCAGGAGCCTTTACGAGACTACTGCAAGGAGAAAGGGATTCATGTAGAAGCGTGGTCACCATTAGGCAGCGGGAAGCTTCTGAACCATCCTGTTCTTCAGGATATTGCGAAAAAACATGACAAATCCGTGGCTCAAGTCATTCTTCGCTGGGACTTGCAGCATGGCATTATCACCATTCCAAAATCTGTGACGAAGAGCCGAATCATCGAAAACACACAAGTCTTCGATTTCGAGCTGTCCGCACATGAGATGGGTGTCATCGATCAGCTCAATGAAGATGAGCGCACAGGTCCAGATCCAGATAACTTTGATTTTTAATCGAAAGAAAAGCACAGGTGAGATGGGACTGACCCCCGTTTTTGAGACAGGGATCAAAACACCTTTATACAGCCAATTGCCGATAGTTTATCGGTGATTGGTTGTTTAGTTTCGTTTGAATACGAATGTTGTTATAATAATAAATGTATTC
>NZ_PVRA01000013.1:0-68098 GCF_002998555.1 Bacillus sp. NMCC4
CCATGCGGTTCAAGGAACTATCCGGTATTAGCTCCGGTTTCCCGGAGTTATCCCAGTCTTACAGGCAGGTTACCCACGTGTTACTCACCCGTCCGCCGCTAACATCCGGGAGCAAGCTCCCTTCTGTCCGCTCGACTTGCATGTATTAGGCACGCCGCCAGCGTTCGTCCTGAGCCAGGATCAAACTCTCCGAAAAAGTACAAAACCGAAGTTTTGTTTTTCGTCAGCGTTTGACTGACTACCTATGATGTTTCATAGGATTTTTTTATAAAAACTCGAATTAACAGGTACGTTTTGTCTTGTTTAGTTTTCAAAGATCATCTTCGCCGTTCTTAGCGGCTTTAATAATATAACATTTCGCTTCATCTTATGTCAACAACTTTTTTTAAGTTTATTTCCCGAAGCGTTTTGTGTTTGTCACTGTGTGTCAGCGACGATTAATAATATATCACGAAAATATTCTATCGGTCAACGCCTTTTCAAAACTTTTTTTGAAATAGTTTTATTGTGCATCTCAAATCCTTGTCCTGCATACAATCAAGTAACAATCTCGGACAAGGCAGGAGTGTTTGAATTGAGTCGATTATATGTGTTTCCTATTAAACGGCTGAAGCAAGCCGTCATTATTCTTGTAGCAGCCCTTGCAGCTGCAACCTTTTTTTATGTACAAAAGGCACCGCCGCTGTCGGTATTTAAAACAGAACACGGACCCCGAGCCATTTATAAAGGCGAGACTTCCTCAAAACATGTCTCCCTTACTTTTAATATCGGCTGGGGAGATGAGAAGGCTGTTCCTATTTTAAATGTCCTTCGAGAGTACGATATAAAGAACGCTACTTTCTTTCTGTCTGCTTCTTGGGCTGAGCGTCATCCTGATATCGTCAAACAAATTAGAGAGGACGGTCACCAAATCGGCAGCCTTGGCTATGCTTATAAAAATTATAGCCAGCTTGAAGATAGTGAAATCAAGCAAGATCTTGTCCGGGCACAAAATTCATTTCAAAAGCTTGGACTAGATGACATTCAACTATTAAGACCGCCAACTGGGCAATTTAACGAAAAAGCATTGAAAATTGCCACACAGTACGGTTATACCGTTGTCCATTACAGCGTCAACTCACAAGATTGGCTGAATCCGGGCGTCGATCAGATTGTTCAGAATGTAAATGATCGAATGAAAAGCGGAGATATTGTTCTCCTACATGCCTCAGATTCAGCAACCCAAACCGCTCAAGCCTTACCAGCTATTTTGAAACAAATCAAAGAAAAGAATTTAAAAAATGTGACGGTTGGCGAACTGATCTCCAATACCAAAACAAGGTCATCGGAAGTTAAGTAGCTTTCGCCTTTGAAAACCGCGGCATAGCTAACAACTGAAACGCATTACAGCCTAATAGCGGAAATAGCATTAAATACAGCCAGTCCTCTTCGTTGACTCTGAGCGCCGGGAACCATTCTATCGACGTGATGACAACCATGAGAAACATTGCGGAAACAAAAGTTTTCTTAGAGGACTGCTGCTGTTTAAAGTAAGCCACGATCAATGCGAACACACCGATAAAGACAGGCAGCCATAGGTATGGAAGAAATGATTCATTCTCTCCAAAAAACAAAAATCGCAAGTAAGCTAAATCAAACAGCACAAAGATCACCAGAAACAGCTGAATGGTATTCCATAGAGAATGTGATCGGAATATCTCTAACGCAAACCGGTGCACCGTTAAAAAGACAACAAACCCCATCTGACTAATGACACTAAAAATCATCCCCACACCAATGAACCAAAACAACACAGATGCGATTTCTAGTATTTCAAACGATATAAAAAGCTTCTGATATTTCCCCCACTCCAGCGCAAAGCCAACCACGCTTGTAATGACCGCTCCAACAGCTAGCACAGAGAAGAAAAAACGAACTAAATCCCGACTTTTCATTGAATTGATCCAACCCCTATTTTTGTTATGTATAAATTTACGAGAAACATTCATATTAAAAGTAAGACATGTAACGAAAGGAGCCACAGTATGTCAAAAGGCATCTTGCGTATAATGAGCTGTTTTCTCCTTTTATCTCTAACAGCTTGTGCTCCCAAAACCCAATCCTCATCTAATATGGACTATGACGAAACAAAGAAAATGGTCGTCGATATATTGAAGACAGATGACGGTAAAAAGGCCATTCAACAGTTATTAAATGACGAGGCAATGAATGAAGCTTTGGTAATGGATGAACAAACTGTGAAAAAAACGATAGAGAAAACACTGACTTCTGATAAAGGCAAAGAGTTCTGGAAGAAGGTCTTTGAGGATTCTAAATTTGCCGAGACTTTCGCTAAATCCATGCAGCAACAGCATGAAAAGATGTTAAAACAGTTAATGAAGGACCCTGACTATCAGCAATTGATGATGGATATTCTCAAGGATCCCGAAATGGAAAAGAAATACGGTGAACTGGTGAAAAGCAAAGAGTTCAGAAAGCACTTAGAAAAAGTCATTACAGAAACATTAAGCAGTCCTCTTTATAAGAAGAAATTCGAAGATGAGCTTAAAAAAGCAGCATCTGAAAGCAGTGATTCCGGATCAAAAGGCAGCGAAGAAAGCGGCAGTTAAACATCACCCGAGGGGACATTCATCCACTCGGGCTTTCATTATGCTTTTACTGCTAATTGTTCAATAACTTTATTCGCAATGTGTTGATACACTTCTCCCGTCGGATGACTCGCATCATAGACAGATGGAGCAAAATCATCTTCATTCCAATCAGGCTGCCTTAGAGGAATTTGACCAAGGACCGATACTCGCAGCTCTTCCGCCAGCTTATCCCCGCCTCCTTTTCCAAAGACATATTCTTTCTCACCTGTTTTTTTGCTTTCATAATAGCTCATATTCTCAACGACACCCAGCACCTCGTGATCTGTTTGCAGTGCCATTGCGCCTGCTCTAGCAGCAACGAAGGCAGCTGTAGGATGCGGTGTTGTGACAATGATTTCTTTACAGCTTGGAAGCATTGTATGAATATCAAGCGCCACATCTCCCGTTCCAGGCGGAAGGTCTAATAGTAAGTAATCTAATTCTCCCCACTCGACTTCGTGGAAGAAGTTATTCAGCATTTTACCAAGCATCGGTCCTCTCCAAATGACCGGTGCATTTTCTTCAACAAAAAAGCCCATTGAAATCACTTTGACACCAAAGCGTTCCACAGGAATAATTTTTTCCCCTTTAACAGTTGGTCTGACGGTGATTCCCATCATATCCGGTACACTAAAGCCATAAATATCTGCATCAATCAGTCCGACTTTTTTCCCTAGACGAGCCAGTGCTACAGCAAGGTTAACAGACACGGTGGATTTACCAACGCCGCCCTTTCCACTCGCAATCGCTAAGAACTCAGGCGGATTTTTAGAGTTGAGCAAATTTTCTTCCTCATCTTGTGAAGGCATAAACCTTTCAAGTGTTTCCTGAGGCAATTCTTCAAAACGTAGCCCTACTGTGTTAGCGCCAGCTGCTTTCAAGGCTTGTACGATGTCTTGCTGCAGCTTCATCTGCTCAGCAGTACCCGTTTTGGCAATGGCCACCTTTAAGCTCACATGCTCTTTTTCAGGCTTTAGGCTAATTTCCTTGATGGCATCCAGCTCACCAAGCGGTATATGAAGGAAAGGTTCGTCCATCTTCCCAATTAATTTTCTCACATCATCTTGTCCGATCATAGCAGAACCTCACCCTTTATTGAATTCGTTTACAATCCAAGTATATCATACATATCCTTACAATGTCTGTCCTGTTTGCCTGCGATCAAAAGGAAAAAGCCCCTTATTCAGGCGGCTCTTTTTGCTCTGTTAAATATCTGAGAATGCCTTTATAAATGGAGGCAGCAATTTGATCCTGATATTTAGGTGTTGCCAGCTGACCTGCCTCTTTCGGGTTGGAGAGAAATCCAATTTCCACAAGGGCTCCTGGCTTTGTGACATTTTGCATTAAATAAATGCCATTGATCCGTTTCGCCTTTCGATCTGTGTTTTCAAGATTCCTGCGTAATTCATCTTGGATGAACTTCGCTGCCTTTTCATTCTCTTCATATTTTCCGTAAAAAAACGTCTGTGCGCCGCTCCATTTGTTCGATGGGATCGCATTTAAATGAATACTTAAATAGAGATCGGCTTCAGACTCATTGATGGCTTTTACACGGTTTCTTAGATCCTCCGCTTTCTTTCGGGCATATCCCTTTGTATTCTTTGATGATAAATCAGAATCATCCTCGCGGGTCATAAGAACAAGGGCACCCTGCTCCTGTAAATAGTCACGTATCTTCATGGATACATCCAGTGCAATCTCTTTTTCAAGCAACTCTCCTCCTACAGCCCCGCCATCTGGACCGCCATGACCCGGATCTAAATAGATGATCTTGCCGCTCAAAGGCAAGTTCCACGATTTCCACGAATCATCATTTAGAAACTGAAACCTGAATAAGAATAAGAGGACAATAAACCCGATTAAAAACCCTGTCCATTTCAGCTTTCTTTTCATCCCTGTCCCTCCCATACACCATTATTTTATAGATATGGGACAAGGGCTGGAAATATGCTTAGTGCAGCCGAAGCTTATGCCTTTTTTCTGATTCTCGAAAGCCTTCCTGCCACCACATGCTTAAAAAATCCTTCGCAAATGGATACAGGCACGACATCTTCCGCTCCATTCGGAACATATTCCCCCACGATTGCAAACACCCTGCTAGCTCCTCAACCAGCTCATCTTCCTCCTGGGAGGACCGCTTCTTGATATCGTCGAACGATTCGCCGTATTTACTCGACTCACCGTATCTCCCGCCAGCTAAAAAAGCTTCAATGGCGAAATCTATGCAGCCATCACTCATAATCCCAGCTGGATCATCTGCAAATGGGAACAGCTTCTTCGTGAATTTCTCGGAAGCAACCGTGACCTGTTGAAGAGACAATGTACGCAACAGCTTCTTTTCAAGCGTGACATCTCGTTTTGTTTTCAATTGATAAAATGAAAGAACCTCTGCCATGGACTGAACTCCTTTTTTCTTTGTATTGTTCGTTGATTTGACCAAAACATGCTGTTCAGTAAATGGAAATCAATGAGCTATTGGATTGGGAAATTGTGATAAGATGAACAATTATATATAGAAAGAATGGAAAAGGGGCAAAATCAATGAAGAAATGGATGTATATCCTGCTGCTACTAACAGTCGTCTTATCTGGATGCAGCAGTCAAGCAACCAAGCAGAAGAGCGACATAAAAGGAATAGAAGACATATCCTTAAAACAGCTTTCCAAGCATAAAAGCACGTATCTAGGTAACAACTCAGCCATTCGTGACATCTTATCAGAGCTTCCTGGAGGCATGATTCGAGAATTTGAAATCGTTGATGGGAAAGCATTAGACGTCACGTACGGCGTAAAAGAAAATGCCGGATACACAGAAGAACAATTTGACGCATACTGGTTTGATCAAAAGGAGACAATTGAGAAAACGTATTTATACAACGCACTCGCACTTTTTATCCTTGTCGATAACGTAGAGCAAGTGACACTCAAAATGAACTCTAACGACAAATCATCCGTCACGTTTCAAAGAAAAGAGCTAGAAAAAAAGCTGCCTCACTTATTTAAAGAGTACCAAGACGATGCAGCGCTTTGGCAGAAGGAACTGGTTGATGGAGTTGTGAAGTCAAAAGAGAAACGCCAAGATGTATACAACAAGTTTCCCATGCAGAATTAATAAAACAGAGGGGTGTCTCCCTCTGTTTTATTGATAATTATGTAGTAAAAGCTTGAATCAATCGTTGTCGAAAGTTTTGATCTACTGCTGCAGTAAGCATAAATTCATTGAATATTCTCCAATCCAGTGAGAATGATTCGCTTTCGGATCATTGATAAAAAGAGAAATGGATATTGATGATGTATCTGTTCTTCGATATAAAGCAGCTGTGAAAACAAACAATGTTGCTCCGCCTTTATACCAAAGATATTGATCTGTTTCCGTCTTCAATGTTTCTCCTTTCCAAATAACAGAGGATTTACATATTCAATATAACAAATATTTCAAATAAAGGCGCAAAAAAGCAGAGGTTCGTGAATCCCTCCACTTCTTGATGTTCTTATTGATGGGGCAGATGCAGTTTCATCCCATTATGCGTAGCTTCAAACCCTAATTTTTCGTAAAAACGGTGTGCATCTGGTCTCTGTTTGTCTGTTGTTAGCTGAATCATATGACAGCCGCGGTCGCTTGCGTGTTGAATAGCCCTTTTTATCAACATCGTGCCAATTCCTTTTCCTCTATGAGTCGAGGCTGTACGAACTCCTTCTATTGAAGCTCTCCATCCTCCTTGATGTGTAAGAAAAGGCGTCATGGTCAATTGGAGAACACCTACAGCTTCTTCCTGATCACACGCAACCATGAGTTCAATATTTGGATCAGCATCTATTGAGTGAAAGGCTTTGATATAGCTTTCTAATAATGGTTGAGTGTAGCGCTCTCTTTTTTGACCTAACATATCATCAGCGAGCATGAAGACGATCTTGTCGAGATCTTCCAGCGTGGCTTCTCTGCACGTCAGTTGACTTAAATCCAAAGAAAACACCTCCTATGAAATGAAGTGGAACAATTTCATCATTGACCAAAATACCAATGACGTGCGTTCTCATATAAGATGTGATCAGCAGCTTTTTCATCAAAAATCTGTTGAATTAATTCAACATCACCGTATTCAAACGGACGCTTTGCCCTTGTGGATGGAAGGTCTGTACCAAACATTAGTGCATTAGGATTCGTTTGATAAATAGACGTCAACGCATGTTCGACGTTTAAATCAACACGTCCAAAACCTGTTGCTTTCACACGAACCCCTTTTTCAACCAGCTTTAGCAAATGCGGCAAGCCTTCTTCCGATAAGCCTAAATGATCAATTGAAACGGCCGGCAGCTTTTCAAGTGTTGATGAGATGTCAGGGAGATGCTTAGCGTCTATGTAAATCTCACTATGCCATCCCGCCAGCTCATACACCCTTTTCGCAAAATAATCGAGCTTCGAAATATTCTCCGAACCACCCCGCTTCACGTTAAAACGTAAAGCTTTTACCCCGTGTTGATCCAAATGAACAATCTCATCATCAGTTGCTGTAAAAGGTAATTGAGTCACACCGCAAAAAGACGGCCCCATTTCATCCAGCGCCTTCAACAAATAGCCTTGGTCAAAGCCTTGAAATGACCCTGACACGATTGCTCCACCTAAAATCCCAAAATCAGCCGTCTCTCTCCTATAATCATTCACCACATAACTAGGCGGTGTATACCCTTGGTTTTCTTGAATGGGAAAATCAAAATCAATGATATGAAAATGTGCATCAAAGATCCTCATGCGCGCGCCCCTCTTCTGCTTATTTGATCTGATTATATCAATAGCGAAAGCCAACAGATATTTGGAATGACGAATCACTTCATATCATGAAAACTTATCAAGTTTTCCATTCCTCTCGTAAGATGGCATAGTAAAATTCATCCCACCACTCATTTCCTTGAGGTATACACTTTTTAAAATACCCTTCTCTTCTCATCCCCATTTTCTCCATCACTCTCCACGATGGCACATTTTCAGGCTGACAAGTGGCAATGATTCGATGTAAATTCATTGTGTGAAAGCCATAATGTAGTACAGCATAAGCCGCTTCTGATGCATAGCCTTTGTTTTGATATGCAGGATTGAAGACCCACCCAATTTCATATGTGTGCTCACCAAAGTACGGATGAAACGCGATATGCCCAATGCATGTATGATCTTCTTTTAATAGGACAGCGACATACTTAGCATTTTCATGACGATTATTTTTGATAAATTCCTTCGCATCTTCTTTAGAAAATACATCTTCCGGAATATACTTCATCACTGCCGGATCAGATGTATATGCATAAACATCCTGCCAATCATCATCAGTAAATGGTCGAATGAGACACCTTTCTGTCGTTAGATTCATAGGACAACCTCCAGCTTTTTTAACAGAAAACTTCTATACTCATATTTTATACGTATTCAAGAGGAAGAGACCAGTCATTATTTATCAAATAAAAAGCACCAGCAGGATGCTGATGCTTTTGTAAATTGGAAGAAATTAAATTCAAAAATGTAATAGAAGTTAGTCGAATAAAATGTAATAAAGCTATTTCTACTCCATTATTTTTATATTTTTTTCGATATAACTAATTTCCTCATGTGAAAATTTATACTTCTTGTATAATTGTTGATCAATTTCTGGATTTGACATGTCCCAATTAATATCAGAGTTGACCGAAAAATCCTGTATAGGGATAAAGCGGTAGGTTTTTGATGTAGCATCTTGACTACCTTTAGCTAAACTATGAAGAAATCTCGAAAATTTAGTCTGTAGATATTTCCCTAAAGCTTCAGCTTCATATTTACCATAATCTTCATCTGCTCCAATTACAATATATGATTCCGTACATATTGTTCCTGGTTCCCCAATACGTATATTAAAATTATCATCGGACAATTCTGTTCCGATATTATTAGCACGTGGTGTAAATATTTTCCATTTATTAATCCATTCAGATCGAATCTCGATAATATCTCGTTCTATATATCCTTTTTTCCAACCCTTCGCAAAACAAATGATTGGATTTGCTAATGAAGCAACTGTACCTTTAAACCTTTGGTCTTCTATAAAATAACCGCTCAATCCAAATGGTTTTCTTGGTGATACAATTTCGGCTACTGTAGATATATTTTCATAATCTTTATTATATATTTTCTCTAAGATTTTTATTCCAATATTATCTCTTAACAAAATATCAATTCCTTCAATTGCTAGAGGTCGATTTAAATCACTAATCTTTCTTCCATCTTTATAAGATGCAAATCTAATGGAACCGTCATAAAAGTTTTTATCCCATAAAAAGTAATTGACCCCACCTCTAATATTGGTATTAGGAAAAATATCTTCAGGAGTTAACCAATCATGGATTTCTTTTATATGAGGGTCATTTAACATTTCGTCTCTAAAAGAGTCTAGACCTTTTCCTCCTACAAACCAACGACTAGGTGTAATATAAGTAATATATTCAGGATTCATACTCTTAGCTGCTTGGACAAAATGGTGATAAATTGGGCGTGCGCTAGATTGAGCTCCACCATCTTCCTCCTGAAATGGTGGATTCCCTATGATTACATCGAATTTCATGTTTTCACCTCTATATAATTCTGTTAACTTATCTGCTAAAGTTCCTTTTTTAGCATATGAAGTTAAATCACACTCGATTAAATTATCTGTTGAAATATTATAAAAATCTGAATAAATATATTTCTTCGCGATGTTATAGATGATATTTGTTGGTGCAACTCCATAAACTTGGTTTTCTAAAATATGTTTCAAACGTTCATCTTCATTAGATATTTCATTTTCCAAGCTTTTAAATAACCTTTTGGTGATTTCAGTTAGAAAAAGTCCACTTTTCGTGTATAAATCTATAAATTTTTTTGTAGGATCTTTGAAAATGTCTGGACTTTCTCTCTCTAACATATCAAGCATATACTTCACAACAACTTTTGGTGTAAATATCTGATTTGTTTTCTGCGGAGGAATATAATCAAATATATCTTCTTTCATACTATCATCAAAATAATTTGCTAAACGCTGTTTAGTATCTAGAAATTCTTTGATGCTAGCATTAAAAACTACATCATTGAATAATCCAGGAATTACTTTTGTTTCACCTTTTTCATCAACATACTCAAAGCCATCACGCAGCTGTCTAAATTCATTTATAGTTATACTTGTTAAATCTTCAAATGTAGGTGCATCAATATTCTCTTCAAAATTCGCTAATTTCGTCTGTTCATCCCCGTATGCCATTAAAAATGAAGGAATTGTACGTGCAAATCCTCGTAAATGAGCTCGAACATCATCTTCTGTTGTTTTCTTTTTCTTTTCTTCTACTTTTTCTATTTGTTCTTCCACAACAGTATTGATTGTTTTTTCTACTTCTTTATTTATTTCCGCTGTAAAAGATGTTTCTAATTTAAGTTTTTCTTCTTCATATTGCTTAGTTGCTACTTTTAAAGCATTTTCATCTTTTGTCATTTCTGCTTCTTGTTTCTTGCTTTCAAATTTTGTTTCTAATTCTCTAACCTGATTGCTTAAAGTTAAACTCTTTTCATTTATAACATCTTCTACAGCAGTATTTACTGAGTTCTTTAATTTATCAGTTTGTCCTTTGTTTAAGCTAAAAGAATCACTCAAATTGATAAAACCGTCAGAAAATGACTCTGTTATATCTTGCGCTAAATTTTTAATGGACTTTTTTTGCTTTTCTTCTACTTCTTTAAATGAGGATACAACATCATCAACTACTTCTATTGTTGTATAAATTTTTTCACCAAAAATCTCTTTTGATTTCCCTAACACTACTTCCTTGGGTATTTTTACTTCTCCATAGTCATTTACATGGGGATCAGCTACTGATATTTCACGTCGCTTCTCTAATCTTTTGTTTTTCTCTGGTGGTATTTTATCTAATATTTCCTTAAATGGTGAACTACCCGAGAAGATACCTGATATATTAGCAAATAATAAATTGCTCATAAATCCTCTTTTCACTACTTCTCGTGATGTGATACGTGTAGGAATTGCCAGAACCTCTGAAGCATTTACTTCTTGCATTGTACCATCTTCATCTTCAGCAATAACTGGAAAGAAGTTTAACAACTTCTTAATTTTATCTATTCTTTCATCCGTTGTTTTAGAAGCACTCCCCGATAAATTGTTAGCAAGTTCATCATAAAGCCTTAAAGTTCTATCGGGAGAAAAATCAAATATATAAGCATTCTCTTTACGATATAACTTTCCGTTTTTTTCAAATTCATACGGGTTCTGCGATCTAAAAGCAGCTTGAAAGTATAAGCTAGGTGATTCAATATTATTTAACATGAATACAGCTGTCCATTCTGGAATTGTTACACCTGTTGTCAGCTGTCCCACGGAAAGTGTTATTGTCTTATCACTTTGTTCAATTGCTTTTCTAACTTTATCAAAGCTTCTGGTGTTCTCTTTTAAATCATGTGCCTCTTTTTCTATGCCATCATGTAAACTAACTCCATTGCCTGCCGCAAGTACGATCTTGTAATCCTTAAAAGTGGGATGAGCATTTAGCAATTTTTCAAGTGCTTTTGCAGCATTTACACGCGGTAATAGCCAAAACGTATGATTCAGTTCATCACGATATTGATTTTTAGAAAAAGGGAATTTTCCAGAAGATAAATTGTCTAAAAAGTGAACAACACTTTCTTCATATTCAAAGCATCCGTTTTCCTTCACTCTAAAGAATTCATTTAAATCAAAAGCATAATCAACGTTTTTTTCCTCTTCTAATGTTATCCCTTCGGACACTTCTGCTTCTATCATTTTACTCATTTGATACGTAAACAGATTTAAAGTTGGTAAGCTTTCATAAGGGTTACTACTTATTGCTGGATTCCAGTTCTCTTTAGCTTCTTGTTCATCCACATATGACCAATTAAATATTTGCTCTTCTGAAAACTTATTATTAGCTAATGCCTTAAAAGGAGTCCCAGATAAATGTAGTGTAAAATCTCTTTTTATTTGACTAAACGCTATATCTGTCTTTTTAGTATCAATTCCTTCATGGGCTTCATCAATCACCAATAAGTCCCAATTTAATTTGGATACCCATTCTAATTTTTCATAAGCACCACCAGCAAATTTTGCTCCTTTTAAGTCTTGCAGGGATAGAAAAGTGATTTGTGAAGGATTAGGATAAGATGTAGTATCAAGATACTCACGATATTGCGACCTAGTCATAGCTTTTCCATTTAATGCTTCTGTTTCTGAAACAAATTTCATTTGTGGTTCTTGCCATGCGATAAATTTATGAAAATCATCAAACCATGAGTTTGCAATTGCAGGTCTATTTGTTACGATTAAAACATTGGTTGCATTTAAATTTCTTATAAAATCATAAGTTGTTAATGTTTTACCAAAGCGTGGTTTAGCATTCCACAAGAACTCTTTTGGCTCCTGTTCACTTTGAAAATACTCATACGTTTTCTCAACAGCCTTTTGTTGTTCACTTCTTAATATGTATCCTAAATGCTTATTATTAATTTGTATTGCATCATAATCACGATTAATAAATTTATCGGTTAATGCTTCTGCTTTTTCAGGTGTTCCATTAAAATAGAACCATTCATCTGCACGACCATTAAAGTTTTCCTTCTGGACACCATTTTGGATTAAAAATCTATGCAAGTCCTTATCGCGAAACCATTCCCCATCTGATTTCTGTGCTTTTTTTTCAAATAAAATTTCAGGATTTAAACCAGCAGTTCCTACTTGTTCAAATATCCTTTGAACAGCAGATCTTGTTGTATCTCCGATTTTGACATATCCATTATGATTAGGAACTTCAGGCAATCTATAACCATACACTTTATATTCAATTTCATCAAAGGGCTTAATTATTGTCTTATCCATCAAATTTCCTCCATCTCCGCTTTATAAACATCTATTATGTTTACAGGTATATAGCGCATCTCTTTAGGAATATCATTTACATTATTACTTTCATCTAATAAATCAAACATTTCTAATTGTGTATGTTGTTGGACTGACTTATTTATTAATTTATTGATAGTCACTCCAGATTCCTTTTTCACATTTCCATATATTTCATCAAAAGTGTATTCTGTTCTCTGTATTTTGATTCTTTTAGTTGTTTTTCTGATATTAATTGGAGTCCATTCACTAAATACTAACGGCTCACCATCTAGCGCCTTCCTAGTTAAAAAATTCCCTTGTCTTATATTAGATGAAATGATCTCTTTAGCACTATCCAGCACTTTTTTTCTCATTTTACCATTGTGGATTTTAACTTGTTCTTGGTAGGTTTCATAATAAGCTTGAAACATATTTAGTACACACGTCTGAGCATTATCTTCTAATAATTCAATACCATAAAGGCTAGCTAAAGCTAACAAAGAGTAATTCTCAAATCGTACTAGATCGTCATTATATTGTTTAACAGCTATATTAAGTTTTCTTTCAAGAATCGCAACGAGAAAAGCCCCTTCCCCAGCAGATGGTTCTAGAAAGGTTGTCGATAAATTTTCGCAAGCTTCTTTTACTCCTTGTAAATCCAACATTTTCTCCACTATTTTTAATGGTGTGAATACTTCTCCATGTTTTTGCACGCGGAGTTTACTTTTAAAACCAATTCCCTCCATTTCAACATACTCCTTTCTTGAATAATACAATCTATATAAATATTTATTTCAAAACGAGTTTTCTAAATATATTTTATCATATACAACACTTAATCCAACATTTCCTAAAAAATAAAGATGTATTTCTCCCTAAAAAAGCTCTTTCTTTTAAGCCGGTATGTTTGATACCATTACCTCCTATTAAATTACTTATATAGAAAAACACAAAATTGTTATTATGTGTTTTGGGAAATCAAAATGAATTAAAGTGCTTTAAAAGCATTTCTTTCTTATGAACCCTTTTTCTACAGCTGATCCATGAAATAAAGAGGGATGAAGACCTTTTATATAACTAATAACGCATCTCTGCTTTAGACTTATTTGAAGATTTTAATTAGAGGAACTGCAAAGGATAGGTCTGAGAGATTCACCCTATTTCACTCCAACACACAAAACTACTATTTGTCCTGTTAAAAATACAAGTGAAATCTATCCTATTTTATCTCCATAAATATTAAATAATTTTTAAAATTTATGAAATTAGAGGGCTAAACTCAGTACACAAAGATGAATTTAGAAATTTATGAAAAAAAAGAGAAACAACTATCACGAAACACATGCGCCAAATCTCTATAGAAGTAGATAACTGAACAAGTGTTGAAGCTGAGTATTCTGGAGGTTATGGCCGTCAGCTTAAAGATTTACAAGAATGTAGCAGAGATGAACAATTCAAAAAAAGGCGATGGTTATTCTTTAATCGATTGCTACATGCTCTTCTATTTTAATTTAAATCGACCTCATAAGATAACTAGATTATTAAAAGAACTATCTTTCACGATTCTAGGAAATACGCAGGCATCAATTTTATTGGCCTAGAATATAGATATTACAAATAACTCAAAGTGATTATGACTCATAAACATTCAAACAACACAAAATTATTATCTAGAATCAATGACAGAAAAAAAGCACCAGCAAGATGCTGATGCTTTTTTTGTTGAGTTCTCTATACAGTTGATAATTTGAACCAACTTGAACCAAGGATCTCTTGTAAACGTTGATGCAATAAGGAATTGATTAACGTTTTGAGAACTGAGGAGCTCTACGTGCGCCTTTAAGACCGTATTTCTTACGCTCTTTCATACGAGGGTCACGAGTAAGAAGTCCAGCACGTTTAAGTGATGTACGGTACTCAGGATCTACTTCTAGAAGAGCACGAGAGATACCGTGACGAATTGCTCCAGCTTGACCAGAGAATCCACCACCGTGAACAGTTACAAGAACATCGTAGCTGTTAGCTGTTTCTGTGATGTTCAAAGGCTGTTTCACGTCTTCGATTAAAGCAGCGAATGGAATGTATTCAGTAATTTCACGATTATTAACGACGATACGGCCTTCACCTGGAACTAAGCGAACGCGCGCTACAGAACTTTTACGACGACCTGTACCGTAATATTGAACCTGTGCCAAATTGTTAACCTCCCTTATAATTAACCGCGAAGTTCGTAAACTTCAGGTTGTTGTGCTTGATGTGGATGCTCAGAACCACGGTACACATTTAATTTTTTGAACATTTGACGGCCTAATGGACCCTTTGGAAGCATACCTTTGATAGCAAGCTCCAACATTTTTTCAGGGTAGTTTGTACGCATCTCAAGAGCAGTTCTTTGTTTCAAACCACCTGGGTGCATTGTGTGACGGTAGTAAATTTTGTCCGTCAATTTCTTACCTGTTAATTCGATTTTCTCAGCATTGATGATGATGACGTGATCACCTGTATCAACGTGTGGTGTATAAGTTGGTTTGTGCTTACCGCGCAAAAGTGATGCTACTTCAGTAGAAAGACGACCTAGAGTCTTGCCTGCCGCATCAACAACTAGCCATTTGCGCTCAATTGTGCTTGCGTTCGCCATTGGTGTTGTACGCATGAGTTTCCCTCCTAAATAAATCAATGATTTTTCCTTGAATCAAATGCTACGTTCTATTTCAAAACACAAGATAAGTCTTCCGGGGCTTATTTGTGGGGTTGAAATACATACCATATGATATCTTATAACTTTCTGCTTCCTGTGTCAAGAACATGTTACACCTGGTTTAGTTGTCATAGAAAACTTCCCATAAATACAGTCCGTGACTAGGCGCAGTCTTGCCTGCCGCTTCGCGATTTCGGGCGGCAAGCATGGCTTTTATCTCCTCAGGGTGAAATTTACCAGATCCGATTTCAAGTAACGTTCCAGCGATAATTCGCACCATGTTGTATAAAAAGCCATTTCCTCTCACACGCATTTCAAGCCCGTCTGAGACGTTTTTCCACTCGAGGGTGTAAATCTCCCTCACCTTGTCCTGAACCTCTGTATTGGCCGCACAAAAGCTTGTGAAGTCGTGTGTGCCAATGAGGTGTCCAGCAGCTTCTCTCATTTTGTCTGCATCCAGCCGGTAAGGAAAGTGGCAGGCATACTGTCTCGTGAATACATTTTGGTGCGTTTCCGTTGAGACCTTATAACGGTACTCCTTCGAAACGACACTAAAACGTGCATGAAACGACTCATCCACTTCCTCAGCCTTTAGAACCCTGATGTCATCCGGCAGGAGACTATTGAGGGCAAAAGGCCATCTTTCCATCGGAATCGAGAGCGGCGTGTCGAAATGGATGACCTGCCCCTTCGCATGGACGCCGCTGTCCGTCCGGCCAGAAGCCACAATCGAAATCAGTTCATCCTGTTTGTGCATTCTTGCAAGAGCCGACTCGATCTCCGTCTGAACAGTTCGCTGCCCAGGCTGCACCTGATAGCCTTTAAAATGGGTTCCATCGTAGGATACGGTACATTTGACCTTCATCTAGGAATCACCTAATTTCTTAGAAGCACAAGGAGTGCTGTTAACAGGATGAATAGGAGCAGTGTGAACGTGTCTTTCATGCCCCAGACAAGCTGACGGTATTTCGTCCGTCCTTCTCCCCCGCGGTAGCCTCTCGCTTCCATAGCGGTCGCCAGTTCCTCTGCACGCTTAAACGCACTGACGAAAAGCGGGACAAGCAAAGGAACGATGGCTTTCATGCGATCTTTAAGAGGGCCGCTTGTAAAATCAACGCCTCTTGCCATTTGCGCCTTCATGATTTTGTCCGTCTCTTCTAGTAAAGTTGGAATAAACCGAAGAGAGATGGACATCATGAGAGCAAGCTCATGAACAGGCAGCTTGATTTTACGGAATGGATGAAGCAGCTTTTCCATACCGTCTGTCACTTCTATAGGCGTTGTAGTTAACGTCAGAAGTGTCGTCATCATGATGAGATAGACAAAACGGAGAGAAATGAAAATCCCCTGCTTTAGACCTTCTTCATAAATATTTAAAAAACCAAAGTGAAATAGCAAGGCGCCATCCTTTGTCATGAAGATATGCAGAATGAAGGTAAACAGGACAATCCATAGGATCGGCTTCATTCCCTTAAGAATAAAGTATAGCGGCACCTGAGAAACCATCACCACAAGGAGGGTAAAGACACCTAAAAGCCCGTAAGTGATGTAATTATTAGCAAAAAAGACAATAAAGACAAAAAAGAAAATTGATAACAGCTTTGTCCTTGGATCAAGACGATGGACAAAGGATGAACCTGGCACATATTTGCCGATAATCATACTATCCATCATGATGTCGTGTCCTCCTGATAAAGAGCTGTTAAGGCTTCTGCCATTTCATCCATGGTCAGAAGCGGCCTTGGAAACGTAATACCCAGCTTTTCTTCTACAGTCTGCTGGAATTTAATCGTTTCTGGGAGGTCGAGACCAAACGAAGACATGTCTGTACGATTGGCAAACAATTCTCTCGGCGTACCTGTCGCCTTTACCGTTCCTTTATGCATCACAATCATTTGATCCGCATAATGAGCGGCGTCCTCCATACTGTGTGTAACCAGAATCGTGGTAAGGTTTGCCTTTTGATGAAGCTCATAGAACATGTCCATGATTTCCTTCCGTCCGCGTGGATCTAACCCTGCAGTCGGCTCATCCAGCACAAGCACTTCTGGCTCCATCGCTAGAACACCTGCAATCGCCACACGTCTCATTTGACCGCCGCTTAGTTCAAAGGGAGATCGAGATAATAGGGATTCAGGAAGACCGACTAGCTTCAGCATTTCCTTCGCCTTCGCTTCTGCCTTCTCCTGAGGAACGCCAAAATTCATCGGACCAAAGCAGATATCCTTTAGGATCGTTTCTTCAAAGAGCTGATGCTCAGGAAACTGAAACACGATGCCTACTTTTTTCCGGAGGGACTTTAAATCCTTCTGCTTTTTATTGGCTTGTAAGACGGTATCTCCAAGCGCAATGCTCCCCTTCGTTGGTTTGAGCAAGCCATTTAAATGCTGCAGCAATGTAGACTTGCCAGAGCCCGTATGACCAATGACAGCGACATAGCTACCCTCTTGGATGGAAGCATTGACATCATACAAAGCGAGACGCTCAAACGGCGTTTTCATTTGATAACGATGCTCTAATTCTTTGATCGTAATGTCCATAGCTCTTTCACCAATCCTTCTTGTGTCAAATGGGCATTTGCAAGCGGTACACCTTGCTGCTTCAATTGTTTGCTCAACCGATAGGAGAATGGCAGATCAAGTCCAATCTGAACCAGCTGTTCGTCTAGTTCAAATACTTCCTCTGGGGTTCCCTCGGCAAATTTTTTCCCGCCATTCATGACAATGACCCGGTCTGCCTTGGCGGCCTCGTCTAAATCATGTGTGATGGAAATGACTGTGACCGTTCCTTGTTCCTTCAGTAGTCTAACAGTCTCTAACACTTCTTCACGGCCAATCGGATCAAGCATCGATGTTGCTTCATCTAAGATCATGATGTCAGGGCTTGCGGCAAGTACACCTGCAATGGCGACTCTCTGCTTTTGCCCGCCTGATAGATGGTGCGGCTCTTGATCAAGAAACTCCTGCATATTGACCTGTTTGACAGCCCAATCTACACGTTCTATCATCAATTCCCGCTCAACCCCGTTATTTTCTAAACCAAAAGCCACATCATCACGAACCGTTGAGCCAACGAATTGGTTATCTGGGTTTTGAAAGACCATTCCGACCTTTTTGCGAATATCCCAGACACTCTCTTCTTTCAGCTCAATCTCTCCAACCTTGACCGTTCCAGCATCCGGTAAAATGAGCCCATTCAGTACACGGGCAAGTGTGGATTTACCTGAACCATTATGGCCAACAATGGCGAGCCATTCATTTTGATTCACATGCAATGACACTTGATCTAAAGCGGGCTTGTCCGCATCCTTGTGATATCGAAATACAATGTCCTTTACGTCAATTAATGTCTTCCCCATCTCTACCGGACCTCCTCTCAGCTCAACCTCTTCTTTGCTTATTGCTAAAAAGCCGTAGTATCTAAAAAAGGGCATAGATCCAGTTATGAACTGTCCCGCCCTTTCTTAGATACACGCTATGTGATTAAACTAATTCAATGACAGCCATTGGTGCGCCATCGCCGCGACGAGGTCCAAGCTTCATGATACGAGTGTATCCACCTTGGCGATCTTCGTAGCGAGTTGCAACGTCAGCGAATAATTTTTGAAGTGCATCTTGGTTTGTTTCAGCGTTAGCTACTTCATTACGAATGTAAGCTGCAGCTTGACGGCGAGCATGAAGATCTCCGCGTTTGCCAAGAGTGATCATTTTTTCAACTACAGAGCGAAGTTCTTTCGCACGTGTTTCAGTTGTTTCGATGCGTTCGTTGATGATCAAATCAGTCGTTAGGTCACGAAGCATTGCTTTACGTTGTGCACTAGTGCGTCCTAGCTTTCTGTATGCCATGTGATGTCCCCTCCTTAGTTAGAGAATGCTGTATGAATAAAAAACACACGAAAATCCTAGTTCACAATGAAACTAGTCAATCGTCTTTACGAAGACCCAGTCCAAGTTCTTCTAGTTTCGCTTTCACTTCTTCAAGAGATTTACGTCCAAGGTTACGAACTTTCATCATATCCTCTTCTGTCTTGTTAGCAAGCTCTTGAACAGTGTTAATACCCGCACGCTTCAAACAGTTGTAAGAACGAACAGAAAGATCAAGCTCTTCAATTGTCATTTCAAGCACTTTTTCTTTTTGGTCTTCTTCTTTCTCAACCATGATTTCAGCATGCTGAGCTTCGTCAGTTAACCCAACGAAAATATTCAGGTGTTCAGTTAAAATCTTAGAACCTAGAGCGATCGCTTCTTTCGGTCCTGTGCTTCCATCAGTCCATACATCTAGTGTTAATTTATCATAGTTTGTGATTTGCCCAACACGGGTGTTCTCCACTTGATAAGTCACACGAGATACAGGTGTATAGATTGAGTCGATCGGAATCACACCGATTGGCTGATCGTCTCTTTTGTTTGCATCAGCAGGATTATACCCGCGACCTCTTTGTGCAGTTAAGCGAACACGGAAGCTCGCATTCTTGCCAAGAGTTGCGATGTGAAGATCTGGATTTAAGATTTCAATATCGCTGTCGTGTGTAATATCAGCAGCTGTTACAGTACCTTCATCTTGTACATCAATTTCAAGCGTCTTCTCTTCTTCAGAGTAGATTTTGAGTGCAAGCTTTTTAATGTTTAAGATAATCGTTGTAACATCTTCAACCACGCCTTCGATCGTTGAGAATTCGTGTAAGACACCATCTATCTGGATCGATGTTACAGCTGCACCAGGAAGTGAGGATAAAAGGATACGACGAAGGGAGTTCCCTAAAGTGGTACCATATCCACGCTCAAGTGGCTCTACGACAAACTTGCCATACTTGGCATCGTCGCTGATTTCAACCGTTTCGATTTTTGGTTTTTCAATTTCGATCATCTAATAAAACCCTCCTTCAAAACGTCGAAACCTCGAATAGAATCATATGAGATTCCATCCGAAATTCCTCATTGTTTAGTCCCGTATGTGCTCAGGCAACGAGTCGTGTATTCGTCTCATAAATAACTGTATCATAACCCATTATTGACAGGGACACAAAATCTATACAAACAAATTACACGCGGCGACGTTTTGGTGGACGGCATCCGTTATGAGGAACTGGAGTTACGTCTCTGATTGCAGTAACTTCAAGACCTGCAGCTTGAAGCGCACGAATTGCAGCTTCACGACCAGAACCAGGACCTTTAACAGTTACTTCAAGTGTTTTAAGACCATGTTCGATAGAACCTTTAGCCGCAGTTTCAGCAGCCATTTGTGCAGCGAAAGGAGTAGATTTACGAGAACCTCTGAATCCTAATGCACCAGCACTTGACCAAGAAATTGCGTTTCCATGAACATCAGTAATCGTTACAATCGTGTTGTTGAAAGTGGAACGGATATGAGCGATTCCAGCTTCAATATTCTTTTTCACGCGACGTTTACGCGTATTTTGTTTACGAGCAGCAGCCATTCTTTAACTACCTCCTTTACTTATTTTTTCTTGTTAGCTACAGTACGACGCGGACCTTTACGAGTACGCGCGTTGTTTTTTGTGTTTTGTCCACGAACAGGAAGTCCTCTACGATGACGGATTCCGCGGTAGCTTCCGATTTCAATTAGACGCTTAATGTTAAGTGAAACTTCACGACGAAGGTCACCTTCTACTTTAAGTTTGTCAATGATATCACGGATTTTACCAAGTTCGTCTTCAGTTAGATCGCGAACGCGAGTGTCTTCAGAAACACCTGCTTCTTTAAGGACTTGTTGCGCAGTCGTACGACCAATTCCAAAAACATATGTTAAAGAAATGACAACACGTTTATCACGTGGAATATCTACACCAGCAATACGAGCCATGATTTGGGCACCTCCTTGTTATTAGCCTTGTTTTTGTTTATGTTTTGGGTTTTCACAGATCACCATTACTTTTCCTTTTCTGCGAATCACTTTACATTTTTCACAGATAGGTTTAACAGATGGTCTCACTTTCATGTGTTTCCAACCTCCTTCTTCCGGAGTTGCTTTATTTGTAACGGTACGTAATTCTACCACGAGTTAAGTCATATGGAGATAATTCTACCGTAACTTTGTCTCCAGGTAAAATGCGAATGAAGTGCATACGGATTTTTCCTGATACATGAGCCAAAACTGTATGACCATTCTCTAGTTCAACTTTGAACATTGCATTTGGCAAAGTTTCTGCTACAGTACCTTCCACTTCAATTACATCGTCTTTCGCCATTCAAGTGTTCTCCCTTCTTCAAATCAGTAACTTGCTCTCTGACAAATGTCCAAATGAGATCATCTCAATTGTCCATCTATCACCCGACCTGTTTTGAATATACTGTTCTGAACTTCCGGAGATACGCAACCATAAAAGGTTATATGATTGATATTTTTTCTTAGGAGAATGAAATTTACGCTTTTCTCCGTCTGCGATTAGTACATGGCAGCCACCGAACATGCCGATGACACCTGTATACTGATCTTGTTCTTTCCTTTGGACTATACAGACAACCTGCCCGATTTGGGCCTGAAAGGCTTCAGTGAAGACCTAAATCTTAGTCAGTATATCAAAACCTGTATCTGTAATCGCAATCGTATGCTCAAAGTGAGCACACTTTTTCCCATCAACCGTTACAACCGTCCAGTTATCAGCCAATGTTTTCACATATCGGCTGCCTGCGTTCACCATCGGTTCGATGGCCAACACCATTCCAGGTTTTAGCCGCGGGCCTTTGTTGGGCGGACCATAATGAGGAATTTGAGGGTCCTCATGAAGATCCTGTCCGACCCCATGTCCAACATATTCTCTAACAACTGAGAAATTCTCGTTTTCTACATACGTTTGTATGGCATGGGAAATGTTCGACAGACGTTCGCCTGGCTTTGCTTCCTGTAAGCCTTTATATAGAGATTCCTCTGTGACTTCCAGTAGTTTGCGGTCTTCATCACTGATTACCCCAACTGGATAAGTCCAAGCAGAGTCACCATGATAGCCATTTAACTTTGCGCCAATATCGATACTAATGATGTCGCCATCACGTAAAACCCGTTTACCAGGAATACCGTGAACGAGTTCTTCATTCACCGAAACGCAAATGCTCCCGCGAAAACCATTATACCCTTTAAAAGATGGGATTGCACCCTGCTTTGTAATAAAACGTTCGGCAATTTGATCCAATTCTTTTGTCGAAATACCTGGTTTTATGTGTTTCTTCAGCTCTTCATGAGTCAGTGCGACAATGCGTCCAGCTTCTCTCATAATCTCAAGCTCGCGAGGAGTTTTACAGATAATCATTTATTTAATCCCCCAAGCAGGTTCTTGATATCTGCATATACATCGTTAATGTGCTTCGCACCATCAATGTTTGCAAGATATCCTTTTTCTGAATAGAAGTTCAGTAAAGGTTCAGTCTGCTTTAAGTTTACTTCAAGTCTAGTCGAAACGGTTTCTGCATTATCATCTGCACGTTGATAAAGCTCGCCTCCACACTTATCGCAAACATTTTCTTTCGCAGGTGGATTGAATACTAAATGATATGTCGCTCCGCAATTTTTGCAAATTCTTCGGCCAGTCAGACGCTCCATCAAAGCATCTTTATCGACTTTAATATTAATGACATAATCAATCGTTCTGCCAAGGTCCTTTAGAATTTCTTCTAAAGCTTCAGCCTGAGCGACTGTTCGCGGAAATCCGTCCAGAAGAAAACCTTGTTCACAATCATTTTTGCCAAGTCTTTCTCTAACAATACCGATTGTGACCTCATCAGGAACAAGCTCTCCTTTATCGATAAAGGATTTTGCTTCGAGCCCAAGTTGTGTCTCCTCTTTCATAGCAGCGCGGAACATATCTCCTGTTGAGATATGAGGGATCCCATAATCATCAACAATTCGTTCTGCCTGAGTGCCTTTACCAGCACCCGGAAGCCCCATTAAGACTAAGTTCATTTCGGATTTCCCCTTCCTTACTTAGAGAGGTTGGGCAGAAGCCCAGCCCTCTGTTTTATTTCATAAATCCACGGTAGTTTCGTTTCACTAATTGGCTTTCAAGCTGTTTCATTGTTTCAAGTGCAACACCTACAACAATGAGAAGACTTGTGCCGCCAATTTGTGCAGCGGAAGGTAATCCAGCGAATTGAATGAAAAAGATAGGAAGTATTGAAATCACGGCTAAGAAAATGGCGCCCACAAACGTGAGTCGGTACAAAATGCTCGTAATTCTATCTTGAGTCATTTTCCCTGGACGAACTCCCGGGATATAGCCACCCTGCTTTTGCAGATTTTCAGCCATTTGTTCAGGATTCACTTGGACAAAGGCATAAAAATATGTGAAAGCAACAATCAGTGCTACATAAATCGTCATACCGATTGGCTTAGTATAGTCAAAGTTGTTGGTTATCCAAGTTGTCACATTATTGGTTCCGAAGAACGATGCAACCGTCTGCGGAGTAATAATGAAAGAAACGGCAAAGATGACTGGAATCACCCCTGCTGGATTCACTTTCAATGGAAGGTGCGTTGCTTGACTAGCAGACATTTGTGCACGGCCAGTTCCTTTTGAATATTGAATCGCAATCTTTCTCACTGCCATTTGAATGTAAATAACACCGATAACAATGACAAGGATAGCAATAACAATAAGGGCAATTTTCAGGATTTGCATGAACAGCTGTCCATCTCCACCCACAAATTGCTGAGCGTACACTTGTTTTAATGTTTGAGGGATACCTGCGATGATACCGGCAAAGATAATAATCGAAATACCGTTACCAACACCGTGAGCAGTAATCTGCTCTCCTAGCCACATTAAAAATGCTGTTCCCGCAGTGAGTACGACCGCAATTAAGAGGTACGTTGAAACACCTGGGTTTTCAATCAGCATGCCTCCTGCCATATTGTTGAATCCATATGACATTCCTAACGCCTGGATAAAACCTAGAACAATTGTAAAATACCTTGTGAATTGTGCTAATTTTCGGCGGCCAACCTCTCCTTGCTTTGACCACTCAGTGAACTTCGGAACAACATCCATCTGCAAGAGCTGAATGATGATCGAAGCAGTGATATACGGCATAATCCCCATTGCAAGAATGGAGAATTGGAAAAGTGCCCCGCCCCCAAACGTGTTGAGGATCCCGAAAACACTCATTTGATCCTGTGCCTGGAGAACTTCGGCGTTCACATTAGGCACAGGGATGAAAGCACCTATACGAAAGACGATTAACATTAAAAGAGTGAATATAATCTTATTCCGTATATCTTTCACGCGCATAAAATTGGAGATTGTCTTAAACAAGTTAGATCACCTCGGCTGTACCGCCAGCAGCTTCAATAGCTTCTTTCGCAGAAGCAGAGAATTTATTGGCTTTTACAGTTAATTTTTTTTCTAATTTACCGTTGCCAAGAATTTTTACTCCTGCTTTTAACTTGCTTATTGCACCAGTCTCTAGAAGAAGTTCAGGAGTTACTTCCGTTCCTTCGTCAAAACTGTTTAATCTGTCTAAGTTGATAACCGCGTAATCTTTACGGTTGATGTTTGTAAAACCACGTTTTGGAAGACGTTGGAATAAAGGCATTTGACCACCTTCGAAACCAGGGCGTACACCGCCGCCAGAACGAGCGTTTTGACCTTTATGACCTTTACCAGAAGTTTTACCGTTACCTGATCCAATACCACGACCAACACGGTTGCGTACTTTACGTGAACCTTCTGAAGGCTTCAATTCATGAAGTTTCATTTGGGCACCTCCTTATCGATTAAAAATGTTTTATTGTTCTTTAACAGAAACTAAATGAGACACCTTGTTAATCATGCCGCGGATCGCTGCATTGTCTTCATGTACGACTGTTTGGTTTGTTTTCTTAAGACCAAGAGTACGAACAGTGACACGCTGATCTTCTGGGCGACCGATTACACTGCGTTTGAGGGTAATTTCTAATTTATTTGCCATTAATGTTCCCTCCTTATCCTAACAGGTCTTCTACAGATTTTCCACGAAGCTTCGCAACGTCTTCAGCACGTTTAAGTTCACTTAAACCCTGAAGTGTTGCGCGGATCATGTTGATCGGTGTATTAGAACCTAGAGATTTAGAAAGGATATCAGCTAGACCAGCAAGCTCAAGAACCGCACGCACTGGGCCTCCAGCGATAACTCCTGTACCTTCTGAAGCAGGCTTCAATAGAACGTTTCCTGCACCGAATCGACCGATGATTTCATGTGGAATTGTAGTTCCAACCATTGGTACTTCAATTAAATTCTTTTTCGCATCTTCAACAGCTTTGCGGATCGCTTCTGGTACTTCTTGTGCTTTACCAGTACCGAAACCTACATGACCGTTTTTGTCACCGACAACAACTAAAGCTGCAAAACGGAAACGACGTCCACCTTTAACAACTTTCGCTACGCGGTTAACCGTAACTAAGCGTTCTTCTAACTCTAATTTGCTTTGGTCAATACGACTCATTCGGATGTGTCCCTCCTTCTTTTATTAAAATTTAAGTCCAGCCTCACGAGCAGCTTCAGCTAGAGCTTTTACACGTCCATGATATAAGTATCCTCCGCGGTCAAATACCACGTTAGAGATTCCTTTTTCAACAGCACGTTTTGCAACAAGTTCGCCAACTTTAGTAGCAGCTGCAGCGTCAGAACTATTCTCGATCTTTAACTCTTTATCAAGAGTAGAAGCACTTACAAGTGTTACACCGTTAACATCATCAATTACTTGAGCGTAGATGTTCTTGTTAGAACGGAAAACGTTAAGGCGAGGTCTTTCAGCAGTACCTGAAAGTTTCGCACGAACACGAGCGTGTCTTTTAAGACGAGTAGCGTTTTTGCTAGTTTTCGTAATCATCCGAGTCACTCCTTTCTTCACATTAAGCGATCTTACTTACCAGTTTTTCCTTCTTTACGGCGAACGAATTCACCTTCGTAACGAATTCCTTTACCTTTGTAAGGCTCTGGAGAACGGACAGCGCGGATGTTAGAAGCTAGAGCTCCCACACGCTCTTTATCGATACCTTTAATGACTACTTTCGTTTGAGATGGAACTTCGATTTCAACTCCAGCCTCAGGAACGATTTCAACTGGATGAGAGTATCCAACGTTAAGAACAAGTTTGTTTCCAGATTTAGCTGCACGGTAACCGACACCGATAAGTTCTAAACCTCTTTCGAAACCTTTAGATACACCTTCAACCATGTTTGCAATCAAGCTACGTGTTGTACCATGTAATGCACGGTGTTCTTTATGTTCAGACGGGCGGCTTACAGTTAAGACGCTGTCCTCAATTTTAATTTCCATATCAGGGTGAAATGTACGAGTTAGTTCACCTTTTGGTCCCTTTACTGTCACTGTGTTATCGTTGTTTGTCACAGTAACTCCTGAAGGGATCTCGATTAGTTTTTTACCTATACGAGACATACCAAGCACCTCCATTCATCTTAAACTTTTTTTACCATACGTAAGCAAGTACTTCTCCACCAGCTTGTTTAGCACGGGCTTCTTTGTCCGATAAAACACCTTGTGATGTAGAAATAATTGCGATTCCAAGTCCGTTAAGTACACGTGGTACTTCATTTGATTTCGCATATACACGTAAACCAGGTTTACTGATTCTTTTTAGACCAGTGATAACACGCTCGTTGTTTTGGCCATATTTAAGGAACATACGGATAATTCCTTGTTTGCTGTCTTCAACATATTCAACGTCACGGATAAAACCTTCACGCTTTAAGATTTCAGCAATTTCTCTTTTGATTTTTGAAGCCGGTACTTCTAGCTTCTCATGACGTACCATGTTCGCATTGCGAATACGAGTCAGCAAATCTGCAATCGGATCTGTCATAACCATTATTTAATAACCTCCTTCCCATTTATGGGGATTACCAGCTGGCTTTTTTAACGCCAGGAATTTGTCCTTTATATGCAAGTTCGCGGAAACAAATACGGCAAAGTTTAAACTTGCGAATTACTGAATGTGGACGTCCACAACGTTCGCAGCGCGTATACTCTTGAACTTTAAACTTTTGTTTGCGTTGTTGTTTCGCAATCATAGACTTTTTAGCCACGATTTCGCCTCCCTTTCATTGATTATTTCTGGAACGGCATACCTACTTGAGTTAATAACTCACGTGCTTCTTCGTCCGTATTGGCAGTCGTAACGATAACGATATCCATACCGCGGACTTTTGTTACTTTATCGTAATCAATTTCTGGGAAGATTAACTGTTCTTTAATACCAAGCGTGTAGTTTCCACGACCGTCGAAAGATTTCTTAGAAATCCCGCGGAAGTCACGTACACGTGGTAAAGATACAGAAATAAGTTTATCAAGGAAATCGTACATGCGCTCTCCGCGAAGTGTTACTTTCGCACCGATTGGCATTCCTTCACGTAGACGGAATCCAGCAATAGACTTCTTCGCACGAGTAACGACAGGTTTTTGACCAGCGATAAACGTTAATTCTTCAACAGCAGTATCGATTGCTTTAGCGTTTTGAACAGCGTCACCAACACCCATGTTGATCACGATTTTTTCGATTTTTGGCACTTGCATTACTGATTTGTATTCAAACTTAGAAACTAATGCAGGTGTAATTTCTTTTACATACTTTTCTTTAAGGCGGTTCATGAGAAAGACCTCCCTTCCTTATTTACTATTTATCTAGAACTTGCCCAGATTTTTTCGCTACACGGACTTTCTTTCCGTCCTCAACTTTATACCCAACACGTGTCACTTCACCCGTTTTAGGATCAAGCGGCATTACGTTTGATACGTGGATCGGCGCTTCTTGTTCAGAAATTCCGCCCTGAGGGTTAGCTTGGGTTGGTTTAGAGTGTTTTTTCACAAGGTTAATACCTTCTACTAAAACACGGTCATTCTTAGGGAAAGCAGCAAGGATGACTCCTTGTTTACCTTTATCTTTACCAGAGATAACCACTACTTTATCGCCCTTTTTAACATGCATTTAATCGCACCTCCTTGAGTCGCGGATTGTATTCATTAAAGTACTTCTGGTGCTAGAGAAACAATTTTCATATAGTTGTTTTCACGAAGTTCACGTGCTACTGGTCCGAAGATACGAGTTCCACGCGGGCTCTTGTCGTCACGGATAATGACACATGCATTTTCATCGAAACTGATGTAAGATCCATCGTTTCTGCGAGCTCCGCTCTTTGTACGAACGATAACTGCTTTCACAACTTCACCTTTTTTGACAACGCCTCCTGGTGTTGCTTGTTTAACCGTACAAACAATGACATCACCGATGTTAGCCGTCTTACGTCCAGAGCCACCAAGAACTTTAATCGTTAGTACTTCGCGTGCGCCAGAGTTGTCAGCTACTTTTAAACGAGTCTCCTGTTGAATCATTAATGTTACCTCCTTTCGGAAAAAGAAATCCGAACTTTATTAGATAATAACGGCTTCTTCGACAACTTCAACTAGACGAAAGCGTTTAGTCGCAGATAAAGGACGAGTTTCCATGACCTTTACGATGTCTCCGATTTTTGCTTGGTTGTTTTCATCATGTGCTTTGAACTTCTTAGAGTATCTTACACGTTTGCCATAAAGTGAATGCTTTTTGTATGTTTCAACTACAACAGTGATGGTTTTATCCATTTTGTCAGAAACAACACGACCTTGATACACTTTACGTTGGTTACGTTCGCTCATGTTTGCGGGGCCTCCCCTCTAATTATTATTTATTAGCAGCGATTTCTCTTTGACGAATCACAGTTTTCATGCGTGCGATTGATTTACGCACTTCACGAATGCGAGCAGTGTTTTCAAGCTGCCCAGTCGCTAATTGGAAACGAAGATTGAAAAGTTCTTCTTTAAGAGACTTTACTTTTTGTTCAATTTCAGCAGTGGTAAGGTCACGAATTTCATTAGCTTTCATTTGATTCACCACCAATTTCTTCACGTTTTACGAACTTCGTTTTAATTGGCAATTTGTGAGATGCAAGACGAAGAGCTTCACGAGCAACTTCTTCAGACACACCAGAAATTTCAAATAAAACTTTGCCCGGTTTTACTACAGCTACCCATCCTTCTGGAGCACCTTTACCGGAACCCATGCGGACTTCTAGAGGTTTAGCTGTGTATGGCTTAGAAGGGAAAATTTTAATCCAAACTTTACCGCCACGTTTCATGTAACGAGTCATAGCAATACGAGCAGCTTCGATTTGACGGTTCGTGATCCAAGAAGCTTCAAGAGCTTGGATACCGTACTCACCGAAATGTACTTCAGTGCCACCTTTTGCACGACCACGCATTTTCCCACGATGTTCTCTGCGATACTTCACGCGTTTTGGCAATAACATATTATTTTCCTCCTTCCGCAGTATTCTTCTTAGTTGGAAGGACTTCTCCACGATAGATCCATACTTTTACGCCAAGCTTACCATAAGTAGTGTCAGCTTCAGCAGTAGCATAGTCGATGTCAGCACGAAGTGTGTGCAACGGAACAGTACCTTCACTGTAATATTCAGAACGAGCAATATCTGCACCGCCAAGACGACCAGAAACCATTGTTTTGATTCCTTGTGCTCCAGCACGCATTGTGCGTTGGATTGTTTGTTTTTGTGCACGACGGAATGAAATACGATTTTCAAGTTGACGAGCGATGTTTTCAGCAACTAGCTGAGCATCAAGATCTGCTCTCTTGATTTCAAGAATGTTGATGTGTACACGTTTGCCAGTTAGGCTGTTAAGAGCTTTACGAAGTGCTTCAACTTCAGATCCGCCTTTACCAATTACCATACCTGGTTTAGCCGTGTGGATTGTGATATTTACGCGGTTTGCAGCACGTTCGATTTCTACTTTAGAAACAGACGCGTCAGACAAACGCTTGCTGATGAATTCACGGATTTTCAAGTCTTCATGTAAGAAGTCAGCGTAATCTTTTCCTGCGAACCATTTAGATTCCCAATCACGAATGACGCCAATACGAAGACCTACTGGATTTACCTTTTGACCCACGGATTATCCCTCCTTCTTTTCTGATACAACGATTGTAATGTGGCTAGTACGTTTGTTAATTGCGCTCGCACGACCCATAGCACGTGGACGGAATCTCTTAAGTGTTGGACCTTCGTCAACGAATGCTTGAGTAATCACTAGGCTGTTAGCGTCCAACTCGTAGTTGTGCTCAGCGTTTGCGATAGCAGATTTTAATACTTTTTCAATAATTGGTGAAGCAGCCTTAGGTGTAAGGTTTAAGATAGAAACTGCTTCTCCTACTTGCTTACCTCGGATCAGGTCCATTACTAGACGTGCTTTACGAGGAGCAATACGGACTGTTCTTGCGACAGCTTTAGCTTGCATTTAAAAGCCTCCTCTCATTAGCGTCTTGTTTTTTTATCGTCACTAGCATGACCTTTGTAAGTACGGCTTGGTGCGAATTCGCCCAATTTGTGACCTACCATATCTTCAGAAATGAAAACAGGTACATGTTTGCGTCCGTCATAGACAGCGATTGTGTGACCGATGAATTGTGGGAAAATTGTAGAACGACGAGACCAAGTTTTTACGACTTGCTTTTTGTCAGTTTCATTCAATTTCTCGACTTTAGCCATCAAATGATCATCAACAAATGGTCCTTTTTTTAAGCTGCGAGCCATTGTGGAACCTCCCTTCGTGATTGAACTACGGTCCTAAATGAACCGTAGACAACCCCGTTACTTGTTTTTACGACGACGTACAATGAATTTATCAGACTTGTTGGTTTTCTTACGAGTCTTGAATCCAAGAGTCGGTTTACCCCATGGAGACATTGGTGATTTACGTCCGATTGGAGCGCGTCCTTCACCACCACCGTGTGGGTGATCGTTAGGGTTCATTACAGAACCACGAACTGTTGGGCGTACGCCTTTCCAGCGAGAACGTCCAGCTTTACCGATGTTAATTAATTCGTGTTGTTCGTTTCCAACTTGACCGATAGTCGCACGGCAAGCAGAAAGAATCATGCGAACTTCTCCTGAGTTCAAACGTACAAGAACGTATTTACCTTCTTTACCAAGAACTTGAGCAGAAGTACCAGCAGAACGAACTAATTGTCCACCTTTACCTGGTTTTAATTCAATGTTATGCACAACTGTACCAACTGGGATGTTGATAAGTGGAAGAGCATTACCTGGTTTGATGTCAGCTTCTGGTCCAGAAGTAACTTCAGTACCAACTTGGATTCCTTTCGGAGCAAGAATGTAACGTTTCTCACCATCTGCATAGTTTACAAGAGCGATGTTCGCTGAACGGTTTGGATCATACTCGATTGTAGCAACGCGTCCAGGTATACCGTCTTTATCACGCTTAAAGTCGATGATACGGTATTGACGTTTATGACCGCCACCTTGATGACGAACAGTCAATCTACCTTGGTTGTTACGTCCGCCTTTTCTGTGAAGCGGTGCAAGCAACGATTTTTCTGGTTTGTCAGTCGTGATTTCAGCAAAATCTGAAGTAGTCATGCCACGACGACCATTACTGGTTGGTTTATACTTTTTAATCGCCATTTTGAATTTCCCTCCTTCTTTTTAAGATTTACGCTTCAAAAATTTCGATTTCTTTGCTGTCAGCAGTTAATTTCACGATCGCTTTTCTGCGACGGCTAGTCATACCAGTGTAGCGTCCAACGCGTTTAGATTTTCCTTTGTAGTTTTGAACGTTGACTTTCTCAACTTTCACTCCAAAGATTTCTTCAACAGCGTCTTTCACTTCTGTTTTGTTAGCTCTGACATCAACTTCGAACGTGTACTTCTTCTCTGTCATTAGATCAGCAGAACGTTCAGTAATGATAGGGCGCTTTAGAACATCACGAGGATCTTTCATTATGCAAGTCCCTCCTCTACTTTTTCAACCGCTGCTTTAGTGATCAGAAGTTTGTCGTGGTTGACAACGTCAAGAACGTTGATACCGTTAGCTTCAACAACTGTTACTCCAGGGATGTTACGAGCAGATAAAGCAACTGTTTCGTTTGCATCCGCAGTGACGATCAACGCTTTCTTCTCAACAGATAATCCTTTAAGGATGCCTGCGAATTCTTTCGTTTTCACTGCATCAAGAGTCAAATCTTCAAGAACGATGATGTTGTTGTCGATTACTTTAGAAGACAATACTGACTTGATAGCCAAGCGGCGAACTTTTTTAGGTAATTTATATGAATAACTGCGTGGTGTTGGACCGAATACGATACCGCCTCCGCGCCATTGTGGTGAACGAATAGAACCTTGACGAGCACGACCTGTACCCTTCTGTCTCCAAGGCTTACGACCTCCGCCACGTACTTCAGAACGAGTTTTTACTTTATGAGTTCCTTGACGTAAGGAAGCTCTTTGCATAAGAATAGCATCGAATACTACGCTTTCGTTTGGCTCGATTCCAAACACAGAAGCGTTTAATTCGATTTCACCGTTAGTAGAACCGTTTTGGTTAAATAATGCTACTTTTGGCATGACTTGTTTCCTCCTTTCCTAAGAGAGTTATTTAGATTTAACTGCACTCTTTACAGTTACTAGAGATTTTTTAGCTCCTGGTACATTTCCTTTGATCAATAGTAGATTGCGTTCTGCATCAACTTTAACGATCTCAAGGTTTTGGACAGTGATTTGCTCTCCGCCCATACGACCTGGAAGAAGTTTACCTTTGAATACTCGGTTTGGATCAACAGGTCCCATTGAACCAGGACGACGGTGGTAACGTGAACCGTGAGTCATTGGTCCGCGTGATTGTCCGTGGCGCTTGATAGCCCCTTGGAATCCTTTACCTTTTGATGTTCCTGTTACATCTACGATATCTCCATTTGCGAAAATATCAACTTTGACTTCCTGACCAACTTCATACGCATCTAACTCCGCACCGCGTAATTCTTTTACGAAGCGCTTAGGAGCAGTTTCCGCTTTAGCAACGTGGCCCTTCTCTGGTTTGTTAGAAAGCTTTTCACGTTTGTCGTCAAAACCGATTTGGATTGCTTCATAGCCATCCGTGTCAGTAGTCTTCTTTTGAAGAACAACGTTAGCAGCAGCCTCAACAACAGTTACAGGGATAAGATCACCGTTTTCTGCGAATACTTGCGTCATACCAATTTTTCTACCTAAGATTCCTTTGGTCATTAGTCACACCTCCTATAATATGTGTTTTCTATTTGAATTAAAGTTTGATTTCGATATCTACACCAGATGGTAAATCTAAACGCATAAGTGCATCAACTGTTTGTGGAGTTGGATTCACGATGTCGATTAGACGTTTGTGAGTACGCATCTCAAATTGCTCACGAGAATCTTTGTACTTATGCACCGCACGAAGGATTGTGTAAACTGATTTTTCAGTTGGAAGCGGGATTGGACCAGATACACTAGCACCAGAACGCTTAGCCGTTTCAACAATCTTCTCAGCAGATTGATCAAGAATTCTATGATCATATGCTTTTAAACGAATACGAATTTTTTGTTTTGCCATTATTTTCCCTCCTTTTCGCCTACTTACGTTAGACAGTTCTCCGTGAGAAAAACCTGATCACCTTGCCATGGCAAAGCGGCCGGGTGTGTCAGCAACCTCTCACTTCATCGCAGTCAAAGACCAACATGCACTATTGTACCAAATTGGCCTGCGTGTTGCAATAATAAATCGGATAAATTTATGATTTGCACACTTTTCATATTATACAGGGGTTCAGCCTATAAATCAAGCTTTCCCTGAAGATGATGTACAGCAGTCTTTTTTATGGTACGGATAAATTCTTCTGGTTCTTCTAGATGCGGGGAATGTGCAGATTCTTTAAAGGTGAACCATTCTTTGATTGGTGCTGTTAATTGATCAACATATGGTTTTGATACAGCAGCTGGTGTAATCATGTCATATGCGCCAATGATAAAGTAGCAAGGTATTAATATAGTAGAAACTCGGTATTCAATGCTCTCATTCATCAATTCATCCCATAGCATGTCCTGACTAAACTTCTGTCCTTTAAGGAACTTCCACTTATCTTTCAGCTGATATTCCTTACTAAAAAGAAATCCGCGCAGCATTTGAATAAGCGGCCTCCACCTATGTGTGAGACCTACGCTTCCGACCTCTTTATAGAGAGAGAACAGAGCATGAGCTGATAATCGTTTCCACGGAGGAGGCGTCAGTAATCGCAGGCACCAAGTAAACAACCGATTCCGATGGTGTTTCTCCAAAAGGAGCTCGTACGACACAATATCTTCTTTTAATACATCTACTACCTGACTAATTCCATAATAAGCATGATATAGATCTGGACGCTTATGTACTGCTTGTATGGCGATTAATGATCCCCATGAATATCCTGCGATGTACAATTTTGATTGACCTAGATATGAAAGGACTTTCTCTGTCAGTTCAATCGTATCTTCAATAAATTGCTGAATGGTCATGGAAGTATCGGGAAGATTCTTTTGATAGGAAAGTCCCGCGCCTCGCTGATCCCAATGAACTACTGTAAAATCTTGATTAAGTTCCTCATGAAACGAGTCGATATAGCTGATTTGAGCGGAGCCGGGCCCACCGTGTAAAAATAAAAGAACAGGCTTTGCTTCATTTGTGTGATCTTCTTTGATCATAATCCATTGGTCAACCCCGCCGATTAACCATTTCTTCAAATATATCTTCGCCATTCCAGTGATCCTCTCGGTTCCAATTAGATTCTATAGCTTATAGTAGCCGTTCTGATCTGGAAAAGCAAAAAAAGAGACCCTTTTGCAAGGAGTCTCTTTTATATGTTTTATTACTTAATGATAGTTGAAACGACGCCAGAACCTACAGTACGTCCACCCTCACGGATAGAGAAACGAGTTCCTTCTTCGATAGCGATAGTAGAGATAAGTTCAACTTCCATCTCAGTGTTATCGCCAGGCATTACCATTTCAGTACCTTCTGGAAGGTGTACGATACCAGTTACGTCAGTTGTACGGAAGTAGAACTGCGGACGGTAGTTAGCGAAGAATGGAGTATGACGTCCACCCTCTTCTTTAGAAAGTACATAAACTTCAGCTTTGAAACGGCTATGTGGAGTGATTGTACCTGGTTTAGCAAGTACTTGACCACGTTGGATATCTTCACGAGATACACCACGAAGTAGTGCACCGATGTTGTCACCAGCTTCAGCATAGTCAAGAAGCTTACGGAACATTTCAACACCTGTAACAGTTGTTTTACCGTTTTCTTCTTGAAGACCGATGATTTCAACTTCGTCACCGACTTTAACTTGTCCACGCTCAACACGACCAGTAGCAACTGTTCCACGACCAGTGATTGAGAATACGTCCTCAACTGGCATCATGAATGGCTTCTCAGTGTCACGCTCTGGAGTTGGGATGTACTCATCAACCGCATCCATAAGTTCGAAGATTTTTGCTTCGTAATCAGCATCACCTTCAAGAGCTTTAAGAGCAGAACCTTTGATAACAGGTACATCGTCACCAGGGAAGTCATAGTCAGAAAGAAGGTCACGAACTTCCATTTCAACAAGTTCAAGTAACTCTTCATCGTCAACCATGTCACATTTGTTAAGGAATACTACGATGTATGGTACACCTACGTTACGAGAAAGTAGGATGTGCTCACGTGTTTGTGGCATTGGACCATCAGCAGCAGATACTACTAAGATCGCGCCGTCCATTTGAGCAGCACCAGTGATCATGTTTTTAACATAGTCAGCGTGTCCTGGGCAGTCTACGTGTGCATAGTGACGAGTTTCAGTTTCATACTCAACGTGTGCTGTTGAGATTGTGATTCCACGCTCGCGCTCTTCTGGAGCACCATCGATTTGGTCATAAGCCATAGCCGTACCTTTACCAGATTTCTTATGAAGAACTGTTGAGATAGCAGCAGTTAGAGTTGTTTTACCATGGTCAACGTGTCCAATTGTACCAATGTTAGCATGCGATTTGGAACGGTCGAATTTTTCTTTAGCCATTCTAAAAATCCTCCTTAAAGGTTCATTGTATTTGGTATAGAGTGATAGAAAGTGAAGAGTTACCTCTCACTTTCTGATCTTCAATAGTAGTTATACTTTAGTTTAAAGGCAAAATCAATTATTCACCTTTATTTTTTTTGATGATTTCTTCACTGATGCTCTTAGGCACTTCTTCGTAGTGATCCATGTGCATAGTGAAAGTACCGCGTCCTTGTGTATTAGAACGGAGTGCAGTTGCATATCCGAACATTTCAGAAAGTGGAACCATTGCGCGAACAACTTGAGCGTTACCGCGAGCTTCCATACCTTCTACACGTCCACGACGAGATGTGATATCACCCATGATGTCTCCCATGTATTCTTCAGGGATAACGACTTCCACTTTCATCATTGGCTCAAGTAGAACTGGGTTACATTTGCTGACAGCATTTTTCAATGCCATAGATGCAGCAATTTTAAACGCCATTTCGTTAGAGTCAACATCGTGGTAAGATCCATCAAATAATTTTGCTTTGATGTCGATTAATGGGAATCCAGCTAATACACCATTTTCAAGTGAATCTTCAAGACCTGCTTGAATAGCTGGAATGTATTCACGAGGAACAACCCCACCGACGATTGCATTTTGGAATTCGAAGCCTGCGCCTTCTTCGTTTGGTTCGAATTCGATCCAAACGTGTCCGAACTGACCACGTCCACCAGACTGACGTACGAATTTACCTTCAACTTTTGCACCAGAACGGAATGTTTCACGGTACGCAACTTGAGGAGCTCCTACGTTAGCTTCAACCTTGAACTCACGCTTCATACGGTCAACAATGATATCAAGGTGAAGCTCACCCATACCAGAGATGATCGTTTGACCAGTTTCAGTGTTTGTTTGTGTACGGAATGTTGGATCCTCTTCAGCTAGTTTAGCTAAAGCGATACCCATTTTATCTTGGTCAGCCTTAGACTTAGGCTCGATTGCTACATCGATAACTGGCTCTGGGAATTCCATAGACTCAAGGATAACAAGACTTTTCTCGTCACAAAGAGTGTCACCAGTTGATGTATCTTTAAGACCTACAGCTGCTGCGATATCCCCTGCATATACAGTAGAGATTTCTTCACGGCTGTTTGCGTGCATTTGAAGGATACGTCCAACACGTTCACGCTTGTTCTTAGAAGAGTTCTTCACGTAAGAACCAGAATCAAGTGTTCCAGAGTATACACGGAAGAAAGTTAGTTTCCCAACATAAGGGTCAGTCATTACTTTAAAAGCAAGGGCTGCGAATGGTGCGTCATCAGTAGACTCACGTACAACCTCTTCATTTGAATCTGGCAAGGTACCTTTGATTGCAGCAACATCAGTTGGTGCAGGAAGGTAATCAAGCACAGCGTCAAGTACAAGCTGAACACCTTTGTTTTTGAAAGCAGATCCAACAAGAACTGGATAGAATTCAACATTCAACGTTCCTTTACGGATTGCAGCTTTCAATTCAGGAATTGTAATTTCTTCACCCTCAAGGTATTTTTCCATAAGCTCTTCGTCAAGCTCAGCGACAGCTTCAATTAGGCTGTTGCGAAGCTCTTCAGCTTTGTCTTTATACTCAGCAGGGATTTCTTGTGCATCAGAGCGAGTTCCAAGGTCATCTTCGTAGAAGTATGCTACGTTATCTACAAGGTCGATGATTCCTTCGAATTGATCTTCAGCGCCGATCGGCAATTGAATTGCATGAGCGTTCGCTTGAAGACGATCTCTTAATGTGCTTACAGAGTAAAGGAAGTCCGCACCGGTTTTATCCATTTTGTTAACGAATACGATACGAGGTACTCCGTAAGTTGTTGCTTGGCGCCAAACTGTTTCAGTTTGTGGCTCTACACCTGATTGTGCATCAAGAACAGCAACCGCACCATCAAGTACACGTAAAGAACGTTCAACTTCAACAGTGAAGTCTACGTGTCCTGGTGTATCGATGATGTTTACACGGTAACCTTTCCATTGTGCTGTAGTAGCAGCAGAAGTGATTGTAATACCACGTTCTTGCTCCTGCTCCATCCAGTCCATTTGGGAAGCTCCTTCGTGAGTTTCGCCAATTTTATGGATACGACCAGTGTAGTATAAGATACGCTCAGTCGTTGTCGTTTTACCGGCATCGATGTGAGCCATGATACCAATATTACGAGTTTTGTCTAAGGAGAACTCTCTTGCCATTGGGTAATTTCTCCTTCCTTATTAGGGAATAGTTTTTTTAGTTTGGTATAAATCCTACCAGCGGTAGTGAGCGAATGCTTTGTTCGCTTCTGCCATTTTGTGTGTATCTTCACGTTTCTTAACAGCAGCACCAGTGTTGTTAGCTGCGTCAAGGATTTCGTTAGCAAGACGCTCTTCCATCGTTTTTTCTCCACGAAGACGAGCGTAGTTTACTAACCAGCGAAGACCTAAAGTAGTACGACGGTCTGGGCGAACTTCTACAGGAACTTGGTAGTTGGCTCCACCTACACGACGTGCTTTAACTTCAAGAACTGGCATGATGTTTTTCAAGGCTTGTTCGAAAACCTCCATCGCTTCATTACCAGTACGTTCTTTGATGATATCAAATGACTTGTAGAGAATTGTTTGTGACTTTCCTCTTTTACCGTCGATCATCATTTTGTTGATCAAACGAGATACAAGTTTAGAATTGTAAATTGGATCTGGCAATACGTCTCTTTTTGCTACAGGACCTTTACGTGGCATCTGATAGCCTCCCTTCTCATTTAAAAGGATTTCTATCTGTCTCTCATCTCAATATCATTGTCAGTTGCCTGACTCCACTGATCTGATATCAACTTCTAAAAACCCTTATGTTTGTTTGTATTATTTGCTTTGTTTAGGGCGTTTTGTTCCGTATTTAGAACGTCCTTGCATACGACCGTCAACTCCGGCAGTATCAAGCGCACCACGAACGATGTGGTAACGTACACCCGGTAAGTCTTTTACACGTCCGCCACGGATAAGTACTACACTGTGCTCTTGTAGATTATGTCCGATACCAGGAATGTAAGCTGTTACCTCAATCAGGTTAGACAAACGTACACGAGCATATTTACGTAGTGCTGAGTTTGGTTTTTTCGGTGTCATTGTACCGACACGAGTACAAACCCCGCGCTTCTGTGGAGATGTTACGTTAGTGTGCTCTTTTTTGAAACTGTTGTATCCTTTGTTAAGTGCAGGAGACTTTGAGTTTTCAACTTTACTCACGCGTCCTTTGCGTATTAGCTGATTAATTGTAGGCATGTTGTTATTCCTCCCTTCGTTGCTTTTTTTATAACCCACATACCCAGGTGGTTCATCAAAAGGCAAAAAACAATGCTTTTGCATTTACACATGCAAAAACAAAACAAGTACGCTATAACATAATGGCAACAGCTGCTGCCCCAACTTCAATTCCGCAGGCTTTGCCGAGCTTTTTCATGGAATCTACCACTAAAATGTCTACACCCTTCTCTTGCGCTAGTTTTATTACACTAGCTGTTAAAGCAGGATCAGCATCTTTCGCTACGACGATTTCCTTTACTGAATCTCGTTTCAGAGCTTTTACTGTTTGCTTCGTACCAATAATAATGGATTGAGCCTGTGATACTTTATCATAAGACATCGAATATCCTCCAAAGTAACAGGTTTTATTTTGAGCACCTTGGTTATATTATCATCATGGCAGAAGGATGTCAATATCATATGACAGATTATCTTGACATCCTTCACCATTTTTTGATGATTTTATAGGAATCTCACGAGAAAGATTACTCTACAGGAACCATATCGTCAGACGGCTGCACTTGTGAAACCGGCTTAACTTTACGGTAGTTTGGCATTCCTGTTCCAGCTGGAACAAGTTTACCGATGATAACATTCTCTTTCAAGCCAAGCAGTTCATCACGTTTTCCTTTGATCGCCGCATCTGTTAGGACACGAGTCGTTTCTTGGAAGGATGCCGCAGACAAGAATGAGTCTGTTTCAAGCGATGCTTTTGTAATACCAAGAAGAACTGGACGGCCTGTTGCAGGACGTTTGCCTTCGAATAGTACTTTTTTGTTCGCTTCAGTGAATTGATGTACATCAAGAAGTGTGCCTGGTAATACATCTGTATCCCCTGCATCAGCGACACGCACTTTACGAAGCATTTGGCGAACCATTACCTCAACGTGCTTATCTCCGATTTCTACCCCTTGCATACGGTATACTTTTTGTACTTCATGAAGCAGATATTCTTGAACAGCTGTCATGTCAGTCACTTTAAGAAGTTCTTTCGGATCGATCGAACCTTCTGTCAGTACTTGACCACGAGTGACTTTGTCACCTTCAACAACTTTCAGACGCGCATTGTAAGGAGCTGTGTAAGAACGAGTTTCAACGTCGCCTTGAACCACAATTTCCTGCTGCTTGTCACGAACATCGTTAATTTCAGCAACGACACCATCAATTTCAGAAATGGTCGCTTGCCCTTTCGGATTACGCGCTTCAAATAGCTCTTGGATACGAGGTAAACCTTGTGTGATATCGTCTCCTGCTACCCCACCGGTGTGGAACGTACGCATTGTAAGCTGTGTTCCTGGCTCACCGATTGATTGAGCAGCGATGATTCCAACTGCTTCACCGACTTCAACGTCAGTACCAGTTGCAAGGTTACGGCCGTAGCATCGTTTACATACACCATGAGGCGTGTTACATGTAAATGCAGAACGGATCCATACTTCCTCAATTCCTGCTTCAACTACTTCAAGTGCTTTATCTTCATCAATTAGTTCGTTTTCGTCCACAATGACTTCGCCCGTTTCAGGATGAACAATTGGTTTTCTTGCAAAACGTCCGATCAGACGTTCTTCAAGCTTCTCAATAATTTCATTTCCTTCTCTAATGGACTTCGCCAAGATACCACGGTCTGTACCGCAATCTGTTTCACGGATGATAACATCCTGTGCAACATCGACTAGACGACGCGTGAGGTAACCTGAGTCAGCTGTTTTAAGGGCTGTATCGGCAAGACCTTTACGCGCTCCGTGAGTGGAAATAAAGTATTCCAATACGGTTAAACCTTCACGGAAACTAGATTTAATCGGAAGTTCAATGATACGTCCAGCCGGGTTGGCCATCAGACCACGCATACCAGCCAACTGAGTGAAGTTAGATGCGTTACCACGCGCTCCAGAGTCACTCATCATGTAGATTGGGTTGACTTCATCAAGGGACTTCATCAGTTTACCTTGGATGACATCTTTAGAAGAACTCCAGATCGAAATGACTCTCTCGTAACGCTCTTCTTCAGTAATCAAACCACGTCTGAATTGCTTCAAGACGTTATCTACTTTTGCTTGTGCTTCTTCGAGGATCTTCTGCTTATCATCTAATACGACGATGTCAGACACACCAACCGTAATACCCGCTTTAGTAGAGTATTTGAAACCAAGATTTTTCATGCGATCAAGCATTTTAGATGTCTCAGTGATATGGAATCTCTTAAAGATTTCCGCAATGATTTTACCTAAAATACCTTTTTTGAACGGCGCATTGATTTCTTGTTTCTCGATCGCAGCTTTGACATCCTCACCTTTTTCAAGGAAGAAGCGGTCAGGCGTTTTTTCTTCAATATTGCTCTTTGTCGGCTCATTCATGTAAGGGAATGATTCCGGTAAGATTTCGTTAAAGATCAGTTTTCCAACTGTTGTGATCAACAATTTAGAACGCTGTTCATCAGTAAATGTCACATTCTTCAACGAGCTAGCTGCAACAGCTACACGTGTATGAAGATGCACATACCCATTTTGATAAGCTAGAAGGGCTTCGTCAGTATCTTTGAAGACCATACCTTCTCCGATAGCACCTTTACGCTCAAGTGTAAGGTAGTAGTTACCAAGCACCATATCCTGAGATGGCGTAACAACAGGTTTTCCATCTTTCGGGTTCAAAATGTTTTGAGCAGCAAGCATTAAGATACGAGCTTCAGCTTGAGCCTCAGCAGATAATGGTACGTGAACCGCCATTTGGTCACCGTCAAAGTCAGCGTTGTAGGCTGTACATACAAGTGGATGCAGACGAATTGCGCGTCCTTCCACAAGTGTAGGTTCAAACGCTTGAATACCAAGTCTGTGAAGAGTCGGTGCACGGTTTAGTAAGACTGGGTGCTCACGAATAACTGATTCTAAAACATCCCATACTTCCGGCTGCACGCGCTCAATTTTACGCTTCGCACTCTTGATGTTGTGAGCTAAACCTTTTTCAACAAGCTCCTTCATCACGAATGGTTTGAATAATTCAAGAGCCATTTCTTTCGGAAGTCCACACTGATACATTTTCAAATGTGGTCCTACGACGATAACGGAACGTCCAGAATAGTCAACACGTTTACCGAGCAAGTTTTGACGGAAACGTCCTTGTTTCCCTTTCAGCATATGAGAAAGAGATTTCAATGGTCTATTTCCTGGTCCTGTTACTGGTCGGCCTCTACGTCCATTATCAATCAAGGCATCGACAGCTTCTTGAAGCATACGCTTCTCGTTCTGAACGATGATGCTTGGCGCACCAAGATCTAATAAACGTTTCAGACGATTGTTACGGTTGATAACACGACGATAAAGGTCGTTTAAGTCAGAAGTAGCAAAACGTCCACCATCAAGCTGGACCATTGGACGTAATTCTGGCGGAATAACCGGAAGTACATCAAGAATCATCCATGATGGTTTGTTTCCTGAGTTACGGAAGGCTTCTAGCACTTCAAGGCGTTTAATCGCACGTGTACGACGCTGTCCTTGAGCAGTTTTCAGCTCTTCTTTCAGTGTATCTACTTCTTTTACAAGATCGATATCTTGAAGAAGTTTATTGATTGCTTCTGCACCCATAGCTGCTTGGAACGTATTACCGTATTTATCTAAATACGCACGGAATTCCTTCTCAGAAAGAAGTTGTTTCTTCTCAAGCGGTGTGTTGCCCGGATCTGTTACAACGTAAGAAGCGAAGTAAATCACTTCTTCTAACGCACGTGGTGACATATCAAGAACAAGACCCATACGGCTTGGGATACCTTTGAAATACCAAATGTGGGAAACTGGGGCAGCCAGTTCGATATGCCCCATTCTCTCACGACGGACTTTTGCCCGTGTTACTTCTACACCACAACGGTCACATACAACACCCTTATAACGAACGCGTTTATACTTTCCACAATGACATTCCCAGTCTTTTTGCGGTCCGAAGATACGTTCACAAAAGAGACCATCTTTTTCAGGTTTCAGTGTACGATAGTTAATCGTTTCAGGCTTTTTCACTTCACCAAAAGACCAAGAACGGATTTTATCAGGTGATGCGAGACCGATGTTCATATACTCAAAATTGTTCACATCTAGCAAGGGGCCTACCTCCCTTTTAATCTTCGGGTTATACCCTAGTCACTTGCTCTAATCGTTTCTGCTATTCTTTTGTGACTGCGTCACGTTCAAGATCGACAGGTGCGAGGTCTGCAGCATCTTCGTCATTAGATAACGCTAATCCGTCTGCTTTCTTCGTTTCCTCATCGTCTTCTAAATCTCTCATTTCTATCTCTTCTTCATCGCCAGATAGGATTTTGACATCCATACCTAAACTTTGAAGTTCTTTAATTAACACTTTGAATGATTCAGGGACACCTGGTTCAGGGACGTTATCCCCTTTGACGATGGCCTCGTATGTTTTCACACGACCTACAACGTCATCCGATTTAACTGTTAAGATCTCTTGAAGTGTGTATGCTGCACCGTAAGCTTCAAGTGCCCATACTTCCATCTCTCCGAAACGCTGACCACCAAACTGTGCTTTACCGCCAAGTGGCTGCTGCGTAACAAGTGAGTATGGTCCAGTTGAACGGGCGTGAAGTTTATCGTCAACCATGTGAGCCAGTTTGATCATGTACATGATTCCGACTGATACACGGTTATCGAATGGTTCACCAGTTCGACCGTCATAAAGGACTGTTTTCGCATCACGGGACATACCTGCTTCTTCAAGCGTTTCCCAAACATCTTCCTCACGCGCACCATCGAATACTGGTGACGCAATGTGGATGCCAAGGTAACGTGCAGCCATACCCATATGAAGTTCAAGTACCTGACCGATGTTCATACGAGATGGTACCCCTAGAGGGTTTAACATGATATCAATCGGTGTTCCATCTGGAAGATACGGCATATCTTCTTCTGGAAGGATTTTAGAGATAACCCCTTTGTTACCATGTCGTCCGGCCATTTTGTCACCTTCAGAAATTTTACGCTTCTGAACGATGTATACGCGGACTAACTGGTTTACACCTGGAGGTAATTCATCTCCATCTTCACGGTTAAAGACTTTGACGTCGTGGATAATTCCGCCGCCGCCGTGTGGAACACGTAGAGACGTATCACGCACTTCACGAGCCTTTTCACCGAAGATTGCATGTAATAGACGTTCTTCAGCTGTTAGTTCTGTTACACCTTTAGGCGTTACTTTCCCTACAAGAAGGTCTCCGTCTTTTACTTCTGCACCAATACGGATGATTCCGCGCTCGTCAAGGTTGCGTAAAGCATCTTCCCCAACGTTTGGAATATCACGAGTGATTTCTTCCGGTCCAAGCTTTGTATCACGAGCTTCTGATTCATATTCTTCAATATGAATAGACGTGTAGACGTCATCTTTTACAAGGCGCTCACTCATGATGATCGCATCCTCGTAGTTATAACCGTCCCAAGTCATGAAGCCGACCATGACGTTACGTCCTAGAGCCAATTCACCTTTTTCCATTGAAGGACCGTCTGCAAGGATTTCTCCTTTTACGACTTCATCTCCAACACTTACGATTGGACGCTGGTTGTAGCAAGTCCCTTGGTTAGAGCGGACAAATTTCAGCAAGCTGTATTTGTCTAGATTTCCTTTGACTTGTTGTCCGTCAACGTCTTCATAGCGACGAACCCAAATATTTTTCGCTTCAACACGTTCTACAACACCAGGGTAGCGGCAGATAACAGCAGCACCAGAGTCTTTCCCTGATACATACTCCATACCTGTACCAACAATCGGTGATTCCGGCTGCATCAAAGGCACAGCCTGACGTTGCATGTTCGCTCCCATTAGAGCACGGTTAGAGTCATCGTTTTCTAAGAATGGGATACATGCTGTCGCTGCAGAAACAACCTGCTTTGGCGAAACGTCCATGTAGTCAACGCGGTTTCGAGGAACAACTGTGTTTTCCCCTCTGAAACGAGCAATGATATTATCATCGATAAACGAACCATCTTCACCTAATATAGCATTCGCTTGTGCTACAACGTAGTTATCCTCTTCATCAGCAGTTAAGTAATCGATTCTCGGTGTCACTTTACCTGTTTCAGGGTCAACCCGGCGGTAAGGTGTTTCAATAAAGCCGAAGCGATTCACTTTTGCAAATGAAGATAGAGAGTTGATCAAACCGATGTTTGGACCCTCTGGTGTTTCAATCGGACACATACGGCCATAGTGAGAGTAGTGAACGTCACGAACTTCCATTCCTGCACGCTCACGTGTCAAACCACCCGGTCCAAGCGCCGACAGACGACGTTTGTGCGTCAATTCAGCAAGCGGGTTTGTTTGATCCATGAACTGAGAAAGCTGAGAGCTACCAAAGAACTCTTTGATAGAAGCGATCACAGGACGGATGTTGATCAGTTGCTGAGGTGTGATCGTGTTTGTGTCTTGGATCGACATTCTTTCACGAACAACACGCTCCATTCTGCTTAAACCAATACGGAATTGGTTTTGCAGAAGCTCACCTACAGAACGCAGGCGACGGTTACCAAGGTGATCGATATCATCTGTGTCACCTACACCATGAAGAAGGTTGAAGAAGTAACTGATCGATGCAATGATGTCAGAAGGCGTGATGTTTTTCACAGCTTCCTCTACGTATGCATTCCCGATCACGTTGATCACTTGCTCGCCTTCTTGATCAGACGGTGCATAAATCTTAATAGATTGAAGTTCTACTTCATCTTCTACTACGCCACCATTTGGATAAAGCTTTCTAAATCCGATGCCGTTTTCTAAGTATGGAAGAACTTTATCAAGAACTCTTCTGTCTAAAATTTGACCTTTTTCTGCTAGAATTTCACCTGTTTCAGGGTCAACTAACGTTTCAGCCAATTTTTGATTGAACAGTCTATTTTTAATATGAAGCTTTTTATTAATCTTGTAGCGTCCAACATTAGCTAGGTCATATCTCTTCGGATCGAAGAAGCGAGAGTCTAGCAGGCTTTTCGCATTTTCAACAGTTGGCGGCTCTCCAGGACGGAGGCGCTCGTAGATTTCGAGAAGTGCTTTATCCGCATTCTCTGTATTGTCTTTTTCCAGCGTGTTGCGTAAGTATTCATTCTCGCCAATGAGGTCAAGAATCTCTTGATCAGAGCTGAAGCCGAGAGCACGCAAAAGAACCGTAACCGGCAACTTACGTGTGCGATCGATGCGTACATAGACTACATCCTTCGCATCAGTTTCGTATTCTAACCATGCGCCACGGTTTGGAATGACAGTCGCAGTAAAACCTTTTTTACCGTTTTTGTCTACTTTACCACTGAAATATACACTTGGAGAACGCACTAACTGAGAAACGATTACACGTTCCGCACCGTTAATGATAAAAGTACCTGTGTCTGTCATGATTGGGAAATCACCCATGAACACATCTTGGTCTTTTACTTCTCCAGTTTCTTTGTTAATTAAACGAACTTTTACTCTTAGTGGAGCAGAGTAAGTTACATCACGTTCTTTTGATTCTGCTACAGGATACTTAGGATCCCCTAGGCTGTAATCAATGAATTCAAGAGAAAGGTTACCAGTAAAATCCTCAATTGGGGATATATCTTGAAACATCTCTCTAAGACCCTCATCAAGAAACCACTGATAAGAAGAGGTTTGAATTTCAATGAGATTTGGTAATTCTAACACTTCGCTTATGCGTGCGTAGCTTCTGCGCTGGCGGTGTCGTCCATACTGAACTAGTTGACCTGTCAACTGATTCACCCCTCAAATCATGCGTATTATATGTGTAAAAAGTATTTCAGCCTTTCAAATGTCAGTAAAGAAATACTTTTACAAGACAAAAGAAAAAAGGGTTTCTAAAATAAGAAAACCACATCCAAAAACAAATACCGATTTTATTAGTTTTCCCAAGTATGCATAATTTATACAAAATAGTTGTTTTTTAAGCCTATCAAGCAAAATATACACATTGGCATTTTATAATGTTAACACAGCTAGGAAACTGCGTCAAACTTTTTTAGCTTTGATAATATAGTAGCCCTTTTTTTTCAATACAACCTCGACTTCTCCAAAGAGCTGTTCTAATTTTTCAATCGCAGATGGTCCGCCCTGCTTTTTCTGAATAACCACCCACAACTCACCTTCCGGCAATAAATGATCAGCACTTTTTTCAAAGATCGCATGTACAACTTTCTTCCCTGCCCGTATTGGGGGATTGGTCAGTATAGAGGCAAAAGCAGCTGATGAATGAACATTCGAGAACAAATCACTTTGATAGATGCGGACATTATCAATGCGATTATGTTTAGCGTTTTCCTTTGAAAGTTCGACTGCTCTTTCGTTCACATCAATCATATGAATGGTGCGGCTCGTCATTTCGTTTGCTAACGATAAGCCAATCGGTCCATAACCGCAACCGACATCTAAGACATCGCCATCCACGTCAGGTTCTTCAAAAGCTTCAATTAAAAGCCTTGAACCAAAGTCGACTTCTTTCTTAGAAAACACTCCACTGTCACTTGTAAAAGTAAAGGTACGGTTTCTCAAGGTGAAGTCCCATGTCTGTTTATTGCTTTTCACTGATGGCTTTTCCGTATAATAGTGGTCACTCATGATGAATGGACCTCCTCTGGATTCAATCGTTTCAGGAGAATAGAAAAGAAAAAGCCCGCCAGTAAAAGCGAGCTTTCCCAAAAGATTAGGCGAAGATTACTTAACTTCTACAGAAGCGCCAACTTCTTCAAGCTTAGCTTTAAGTTCTTCAGCTTCTTCTTTAGCAATACCTTCTTTAAGTGGTTTTGGAGTGTTGTCAACAAGTTCTTTAGCTTCTTTCAAGCCAAGACCAGTGATTTCACGAACCACTTTGATAACTTTGATTTTTTGGTCTCCAGCACCAGCAAGTACTAGATCAAAATCAGTTTTCTCTTCAGCAGCGGCACCACCAGCTGCAGCTACAGCTACAGGAGCAGCAGCAGTTACGCCAAATTCTTCTTCGATTGCTTTTACTAAGTCGTTTAACTCAAGTACAGTTGCTTCTTTAACTGAAGCAATGATTTCTTCGATATTTAAAGCCATTTGTAATTCCTCCATTTTAAGTTTTTTACGTTAAGTACGCATTAAGCGCCTTGTTCTTCTTTTTGTTCTGCAACTGCTTTAGTAGCAAGAGCAAGGTTACGAACTGGAGCTTGAAGAACGCTAAGCAACATAGAAAGTAAGCCTTCGCGAGACGGAAGTTCCGCAAGAGCCTTCACTTCTTCTACAGTCGCTACGTTTCCTTCGATGACACCAGCTTTGATTTCTAAAGCTTCGTGGCTTTTCGCAAATTCGTTGATGATTTTCGCAGGTGCGATAACATCTTCGTTACTGAATGCGATAGCGTTTGGACCTGTTAAGAAATCGTTTAAACCCGTTAGTTCAACTTGTTCAACTGCACGGCGAGTCAAAGTATTTTTGTAAACTTTGAATTCTACGCCAGCATCACGAAGCTGTTTACGAAGTTCAGTCACTTCAGAAACTGAAAGACCACGGTAATCTACAATTACAGTAGACATACTGTCTTTAAATTTAGAAGTAATTTCATCAACGACAACTTTTTTAGTATCGATTGCATTGCTCATGGTTACACCTCCTGTACATTCTTTGTGTAACACTTATACCGATCAGGCCATCACGTTCCTAACGAACGGTTCTCCATATAAAAAGCCTCCATTAAGACATGGAGGCTGTATATACAAGCATACGTTAACGTAAGACTGTGACATATACACCTCGGCGGGTTAATTAAGCCATAAGGCCCCTGCTGTCTACGGTATAAATGGACATATTCTATTTTACAACATTTTGATATTATCAAAACGATTGTGATAAGTCAAGATTTATTTTGCAGAGAAAGAAGATGGATCCACTTTCACGCCAGGGCCCATAGTAGTTGTAACAGAAACGTTTTTCACGTATACACCTTTAGCCGCTGCAGGTTTTGCTTTAAGGATTGTATCATAGATTGTTGCAAAGTTCTCAACAAGCTTTTCGTCCTCGAAAGAAACCTTTCCGATTGGCGCGTGGATGTTACCAGCTTTATCAACGCGGTATTCTACTTTACCAGCTTTGATTTCATTGATTGCTTTTTCTACTTCGAATGTAACAGTTCCTGTTTTAGGGTTTGGCATAAGACCTTTTGGTCCAAGTACACGACCGATCTTACCAACTTCACCCATCATGTCAGGTGTTGCAACGATTACATCGAATTCGAACCAGCCTTGTTGGATTTTAGTGATGTAATCAGAATCTCCAACGTAGTCTGCTCCAGCAGCTTCTGCTTCTTTTGCTTTTTCGCCTTTAGCGAACACAAGAACGCGTTGAGTTTTACCAGTTCCGTTAGGAAGTACAACTGCACCGCGGATTTGTTGATCGTTTTTACGAGGGTCTACGCCCAAACGAAAAGCAACTTCTACAGTCGCATCAAATTTCGCTGTATTTGCTTTTTTTGTAAGAGAAACAGCTTCAGCTACATCATACGCTTTAGTACGTTCGATCAGCTTAGCAGCTTCTACATACTTTTTACCTTTTTTAGCCATTATAAAAATCCTCCTTATGTGGTTTTAGCGGAATAACCTCCCACGAATAAGGGTTGCGAACTTGTCAAAACCAAACTCGCAACCCAACAAGACAATAAATTAATCTTCGATGACAATACCCATACTGCGTGCAGTACCTTCAACCATGCGCATAGCTGATTCAACGCTAGCAGCGTTTAAGTCAGGCATTTTTGTTTCCGCGATTTCGCGTACTTTATCACGCTTAACAGTTGCCACTTTATTACGGTTAGGTTCACCAGAACCAGACTCAATACCAGCTGCTTTTTTAAGTAAAACTGCAGCAGGTGGAGTTTTAGTAATAAATGTAAATGAACGGTCTTCAAAAACCGAAATTTCAACAGGAATGATAAGACCAGCTTGGTCAGCTGTACGAGCATTAAACTCCTTACAGAATCCCATGATATTAACACCGGCTTGACCTAGTGCAGGTCCAACTGGTGGAGCTGGGTTAGCTTTTCCAGCAGGAATTTGCAATTTAACAACTTTAACTACTTTTTTAGCCACGAGACACACCTCCTTAAAGTCCGTGATGTGGTAATAGGGGAATCCCCCTCCCACTCAACAACTTCATTCTTTATATGAATGACGAAATAACTAGCTAGCGATCTTGAGCGAACTCAAGACGTACCTTTGCTATATTACCACTTCTATACACTCATTTCAAGCTCTTTTGAATTACAATTTATCGATCTGCGTGAACTCAAGTTCCACGGGTGTTTCTCTACCAAACATATTAACGAATACTTTGACTTTGCTTTTATCGTAATCAATCTCTTCGATAGAGCCTGTGAAGTTAGCAAATGGTCCGTCGATTACCTTGACTGTTTCTTTCAATTCAAAGTCGATTTCTGTTTTGCGTTCTTCAAGACCCATTCTCTTCAGAATGGTTTCGGCTTCGCCTGGCAGCAGCGCTGTCGGCTTTGAGCCTGATCCAGCTGATCCAACGAATCCTGTGACACCTGGTGTATTACGAACAACATACCAAGAGTCGTCAGTCATCACGATTTCCACTAGGACATAGCCAGGGAATACTTTCTTTTTGACGACTTTTTTCTTACCATTTTTAATATCTGTTTCTTCTTCTTCTGGTACGACAACGCGGAAGATTTTATCCTGCATGCCCATTGATTCAACACGCTTTTCCAAGTTTGCTTTTACTTTGTTTTCATAGCCAGAGTACGTATGCACAACATACCAATTCTTTTCCATTTCGTTCAGGACTATTCAGTCCTTCCCTCCCCACATTTCGTAATGTCTATTTGACGAATCTCGAGTACCGGTAAATATTTTCAAGCAATTGAAAAAACCCGTAAAACGGGTTTTTTGGCAAGTCATATTATGATCTATTATAGCACGTTCAGCAGACCATTATTCAAGTATTAATGAATTAATTCGATTAATTGTGAGATTCCTATATCAAGAAAAGAGAAAAAGATTGCAAAGAATACGACTGTTAAAATAACCGTGATTGTGTAGCGAATCATTTCGTTTTTCTTTGGCCAGCTGACCTTTTTCATTTCTTTCCCGACACTTTTTAAGAAACTGATAATACGCATGTAAAAGACCTCCACAGATTAAAGAACGCAAATCTTACTTCGTTTCTAAATGTGTTTTATGTGAATTACAAGTCTTGCAATATTTCTTAACTTCTAATCTTTCAGCTGCTGAAGCATCACTTTTCATTGTCGTATAATTGCGGCTTCCGCAGTCTTTACAGGCTAGAGTAATCTTTTTCCTCATATTTACACCTATTTTCTCGACATCATTTCCTTAGTACCTTATCACAGTGTCGAAAAAGCTGTCAATATAGGTTTGATTAGAGACTAATCTCGCGAAGCTCTAAATATTTCTCTAATTTTCTCTTTACTCTTTGGAGTGCGTTATCAATTGATTTCACATGACGGTTTAAATCTTCAGAAATCTCTTGATAGGATCTGCCATCAAGGTAAAGCACAAGTACCTTTCTTTCCAGCTCACTTAGTAGTTCCCCCATTTTCATTTCAATATCATCAAATTCTTCTTTGCTAATGATTAAATCTTCTGGGTTAAGCGCTTTAGCACCGGAAATGACGTCCAACAATGTTCTGTCTGATTCTTCATCATATATTGGCTTGTCTAATGATACATAGGAATTTAACGGGATATGTTTTTGGCGAGTAGCTGTTTTAATTGCGGTGATAATTTGGCGGGTAATACATAATTCTGCAAAAGCCTTAAATGAAGTAAGCTTGTCCTCTCTGAAATCGCGGATAGACTTATAAAGTCCGATCATCCCCTCTTGGACAATGTCCTCTCGATCCGCTCCAATCAAGAAATAAGATCTTGCTTTTGCACGTACAAAATTGCGGTATTTCGTTATTAAGTAATCTAGCGCATCACTATCTCCGACATGAACCCTTTCAATGACTTGTTCATCTTCCAACTGGCAAAATTGCTCTCTGATGGATTTATCCTTGCTGTTGTTTAGATTCACTTCGATCCCCCCGACCGCACCTAGATAGAAATATTATACATTAATGGTTGAAATATCGTCAAGCTATTCCAGATTCCCACGCCGCCATTTTTCAAACGTTTTCAATACATCTTCTGACAATTCAATCTTGGATACTGGTTTATCAGAAGTAATCTTTTTGACTCTCGTCTCTATCTTTCGTTCGATCACTTCAATCTCTCTCAAAAGCTCTCGAGCCGACTTCCGAAGAGCTCCTTGTCCAAAAATTGCCCATTGTTCTGTGAAGTCTGAGGTCGCCACATGAATTTGCGTCCGAACATTATTCAAATCCTGGGCCAGCTTTTCAATCCGCTCATCAGCTGTTTCATTCTCTCTCGTAAAGATGACCTCTACTCGGTGGTTGATCCGCTTTTTTTCGATTCCTTTGACCATATGGGCATCGAATACGACAATGACTCGATACCCTGTGTATGCTTGATATTCTGCTAAATTTTGAATCAGCACGTCTCTGGCTTCTTCAAAGCTGTTTTCCTTTAAGTGCTGCAGCCGAGGCCATGCACCTATCATGTTGTATCCATCGACTAAGAGGATGTCCATCTCTATTCTCCTAACGGATAACGTTTTCGATACACTTCATACATCAATAGACTAGCGGCAACTGATGCGTTTAACGAAGTGACCTTCCCGGCCATAGGCAGCTTAATCAGAAAATCACACTTTTCCTTGATCAATCGGCCAATCCCTTTTCCTTCACTGCCAATCACAAGAGCAAGCGGCATCGTGCCATCAAATTGTCTATAATCCTGTTTGGCAGACGCATCTGTTCCCGCGACCCAGATTCCTCTTTCTTTCATCTCATCAAGAGCTCTTGAAAGATTGGTGACCTTAGCAACAGGAATATGTTCAATTGCCCCAGTAGATGCTTTGGCAACGGTTGTCGTTAAGCCGACCGCTCTCCTTTTCGGAATGACAATCCCGTGTGCACCTACAGCATCTGCTGTACGCATAATGGATCCTAAATTATGCGGGTCTTCAATTTCATCTAATATAAGAAAAAACGGCTGTTCATTCCGCTTTTCGGCAATTTGATACAGATCGTCCAATTCCGCATATTCATATGCTGCTACTTGTGCAACGATTCCCTGGTGCTGACCTGTTACCATTTGATCAAGCTTTTTCCTCGGAACATACTGAATGGTGATATTTTGTTTTTTAGCGAGTTCAATGACCTGCTGGGCTTGTCCTTTTACAGTGTTTTCTGCCATCCAGAGCTTGTATAACTCCCGATCTGACTTCAGTGTTTCAATCACTGCATTTTTCCCAATCACATAATCATGTTGCTGACTCATTTGTCTTCCTCCCTGACGTTCCGATTTCAATCGCCTGACTAATCAGCTCTTCTAAGCGTTCGTCCTGCTTTTCAATAAATAAATAACCCATGAGCGCTTCAAGCGCCGTACTATAACGATACGTTTGAACGTCTGTGTTTTTAGGCACTGTGCCTGATTTTGCATTTCTTCCTCTTTTCAGCACTGCTTCTTCTGCTTCAGTGAAAAAGCCTTGCTGCTGAAGCGTAAATAAAATAGCTGCCTGAGATTTAGCTGAAACAATCTTGCTTGCTCGTTTGTGCAGCTCATTTGGTTTTGTCGCCCCCGTTTGGAGGAGGTGATGCCTCACATAGACTTCAAAAATGGCATCACCCATATAAGCAAGCGCAAGTCCGTTCAACTGTTTACCGTCTTTCAGCTTTTCAAAATTCAACATGACCTATTCTCCTCTTTTCCAGCGAGTACCTTGAGGAGTGTCCTCCAATACAATATTCATGCTCTTTAACTGGTCACGAATTTGATCAGATAGCGCAAAGTCACGATTTCTTCTAGCCTCATTGCGTTTTTCAATTAACGCTTCTACTTCTTCGTCAAGCGTGTGCTTTTCTTCTAATGAGAAGCCAAGAACAGACGTGATTTCTTGGAATAAGCCGATAAATGCCTTGATCACTTCCTCCGAAGTATGATCATTTTCCATATAATAATTCGCCTGTTTCGCAAGTTCGAATAAAACAGAAATTGCATTTGCCGTATTAAAGTCATCATTCATTTCAGAAATAAATGTCGCACGCTGCTCTTCAATCTTCGCCAGCCATTCAGTATTGTCTTCTGTGATATTCGTGCTGCTCTCAAGGCGATGATGTAAATTAGCATACGACGTTTTGAGTCGGTTAAACGCACTCTTTGTACTCTCTAGTAAATCCATTGAGTAGTTAATTGGATGACGGTAGTGAACCGACAACATAAAGAAGCGTAGCACATCAGGATCTTGTTCTTTCACAATGTCATGCACGAGCACAAAGTTGCCAAGTGATTTTGACATTTTTTCATTCTCAATATTAATATATCCGTTATGCATCCAATACTTCGCAAAAGGTTTCCCTGTCAAAGCCTCGGATTGAGCGATTTCATTTTCATGGTGAGGGAAGGTTAAATCCTGTCCGCCAGCATGAATGTCGATCGTATCACCTAAATATTTTTTAACCATGGCCGAGCATTCGATGTGCCAGCCTGGGCGTCCTTCGCCCCACGGGCTATCCCATGAGATTTCTTGATCCTTTGCAGCCTTCCATAAAGCAAAGTCCAGTGCATCTCGTTTCTTCTCACCTACACGAATACGAGCACCTGTCTTCAGTTCATCAATCGACTGGTGGGAAAGCTTTCCGTAGCCTTCAAATGAGCGTGTGCTGTAATACACGTCGCCATCCGCTTCATAGGCGTAGCCTTTTTCAATCAATGTCGCAATAAATGCAATGATATCATCCATATTTTCCGTCACTCGCGGGTGAAGGTCAGCTTTTTTGCAGCCTAGTGCACTGACGTCTTCAAAGTAGGCTTGGATAAAGCGGTCAGCAATCGTCGGAACATCTTCTCCGAGTTCATTGGCTGCTTTGATGAGTTTATCATCCACATCTGTAAAGTTTGATACAAAGTTCACATCATAGCCGCTGTATTCTAAATACTTACGTACAGTGTCATAAACAATAGCAGGTCTGGCATTCCCGATATGAATGTAGTTATAAACGGTTGGTCCGCACACATACATCTTGACCTTTCCTGGTTCAAGCGGGACAAATTCTTCTTTCTTACGTGTCAATGTATTATAAATATTGATTGTCATGATTGTTCTTCCTTTCTGCTCAATGAAGCCAGCTCACCTTTTAGCTTTTCCATTTCTCGTTCCAATTCTTTGAAACGATCGGAAATTGGATCTGGCAAATCTTGATGATTGAGATCACGATTGATTTTCTTCCCATTTTGAACGACGACTCGCCCAGGTATACCGACAACGGTGGAATGGTCTGGTACGTCCTTTAACACGACTGACCCCGCACCAATCTTGGCCCCTTTTCCGACTGTAATGGAACCAAGCACCTTTGCACCTGTCGCAATGAGGGCATCGTCTAAAATGGTCGGGTGCCGCTTTCCCTTTTCTTTCCCTGTTCCCCCTAGTGTCACGCCTTGGAAAACAGTGACGTTGTCTCCAATTTCACATGTTTCCCCAATCACCACTCCCATGCCGTGGTCAATGAAGAAGCGCCTGCCAATAGTTGCCGCAGGGTGAATTTCCACCCCTGTGAAAAACCGGCTGACCTGAGAAATGATCCGCGCAAGAAAGTACAGCTTACGCTTATAAAATGCGTGCGCGATACGATGAGCCCAAATCGCATGAAGCCCTGAATAGGTTAGCACTACTTCAATATAGCTTCTAGCAGCAGGATCTTGATCAAACACAGTATCAATATCTTCTTTCAGCATTTTGAAAAACACATGCTCCCCCCGTTCTTCCCCATCAATCTCTCTTAGGACTTGCTCTCTTTTTTGGACAAATAAAAAACGCCTCTGCCAAATGACAGAGACGTTTTGAAAACGCGGTTCCACTCTGTTTAGAAAGCCCTCATTTTGCAGCCTTCTCAACTTAATCCCATAACGGAGGGTACCGCCCTTGCATACTAACGTACACGTGTTCCTCAAGGGTCTTGAGGGTGCATTTCCAACGTCTGCCCATAAGTCTCTTTCAGCCGGTGAAGACTCTTTCTGTGATGGACGAAAACATTGTACTTCTCCCTCGCAACGATTTCCTTATATTTGTTTAATGCGGTTTAATACCGTTTCTTTACCTAGTAGTTCAATACTTTGCGGAAGTTCTGGGCCATGCGTTTGTCCTGTGACAGCCACACGAATTGGCATGAATAGTTTCTTGCCTTTAAGCCCTGTTTCTTTTTGTACCGCTTTAATAGCAGCCTTGATTTCATCAGGTGTGAAAGACTCAAGCCGTTCAAGCTGACCAGCAAAAGATGCCATGACTTCTGGTACTTGCTCCTCTGCTAAAACTTCCTTTGCCTCTTGATTATACTCAATTTGCTCCTTAAAGAACAACTCTGTTAACTCAACAATTTCTGCTCCATAGCTTAATTGTTCGTGATACAGAGAAATAAGCTTGCGCACCCACGTGTTTTCTTCTTCTGTCAGCTGCTCGCTTACCTTGCCTGCCTTTTGAAGATGCGGAAGTGTTAACGCAACAACCTGATCAAGATCAAGTGCCTTCACGTATTGGTTATTTACCCATTTTAGTTTATGCATATCGAATAGAGCTGGTGACTTAGAAAGTCGGTTTACATCGAAAATGTCGATGAATTGCTCTTTTGTAAACAGTTCTTCTTCGCCCACCGGAGACCATCCAAGTAGTGCAATGAAGTTGAACAGGGCTTCTGGTAAATAGCCCAAGTTTTTATATTGCTCGATGAATTGAATAATGGATTCATCACGCTTACTTAATTTTTTGCGGTTCTCGTTCACAATCAGCGTCATATGTCCGAATAGCGGAACATCCCAGCCAAATGCGTTGAAGATCATGATTTGTTTAGGCGTATTCGAAATGTGATCCTCTCCGCGGAGAATGTGAGTCATTTTCATCAAATGATCATCCACTGCTACAGCGAAGTTATAAGTTGGCGTGCCGTCTTTCTTCACAATGACAAAATCACCGATGCCGTCTGTCTCAAATGAAATATCGCCTTTGACCATGTCGTCAAATTTGATGATTTCTCCTTTTGGCACTCGGAAGCGGATACTTGGCTCTCTTCCTTCAGCGATCAGCTTGTCCTCTTCTTCTTTTGATAAATGGCTGCATTTACCAGAATATCGAGGCATTTCACTGCGGGCGATTTGTGCTTCACGCTCTTCCTCTAGCTCTTCAGCCGTACAATAGCACTTATACGCCAAGTCTTTCTCTAGCAGCTCATCATAATATTTTTTGTAAATCTCATTACGCTCTGATTGTCTGTAAGGACCATAGCCGCCATCTTTATCAATGCTCTCATCCCAATCAATACCGAGCCATTGCAGGTGGCGAAGCTGGCTTTCTTCTCCGCCTTCTACATTACGCTTTTGATCCGTATCTTCGATTCGAATAATAAATTTGCCGCCTTGGCTGCGTGCGAACAAATAGTTGAAAAGAGCCGTTCTAGCATTCCCAATATGTAAATGACCAGTTGGACTCGGTGCATAACGAACACGCACTTCATTTCCCATGAGTTTAACTTCCTTTCATCTGCATCATGTTGTCTGACACCAATTTTTTATAAACGTATTTTATCATCAAATCCCATTCTCATCAAAATGGATTTCACTTTTTCTGAAGAAGCACTGTTGCCTGAGAGGCAATTCCTTCGCCTCTTCCTGTAAATCCAAGTTTCTCTGTCGTTGTTGCTTTCACATTCACCTGTGTGACATCTGCCTCAAGCGCTTCTGCAATCTTCTCACACATTGGTTGAATGTAAGGTGCCATTTTGGGCTTTTGCGCCATGATGGTGCAATCAATATTCACAAGTGTGTAGCCTTTTTCCTTTACTAGTGCCCACACATGCTGCAGTAATTTAAAAGAATCCGCATCCTTAAACTCAGGATCTGTGTCTGGGAAATGTCTGCCGATATCTCCTTCAGCAATCGCACCTAGGCAGGCATCTGCCACTGTGTGAAGCAGTACATCAGCGTCTGAATGCCCAAGCAGCCCCTTTTCATATGGGATGGTGACCCCGCCGATAATCAAAGGTCTTCCCTCTGTTAATTGATGTACATCAAAGCCTTGTCCTATTCTCAACATGATCTAGTACCCTCTTTCCGCATCCATAATTGCCTTGGCAACCAATAAATCATCCGGTGTCGTCAGCTTAATATTGGTGTAATCTCCTTGGACAATATACACGTTTTCACCATGTAATTGTTCCACAAGACTGGCGTCGTCTGTTCCAAGAAAGCCGGTCCGCTCCGCATATTCATGCGCCTCTTTTAAAATAGAATGACGAAAAGCTTGTGGGGTCTGGACTGCCCACAAGCTCTGACGTTCAATGGTTTGTTCCACTTTGCCTTCTTGAACGCGCTTGATTGTGTCTTTCACTGGTACCGCTACAACTGCGGAGCCTTTTTCAATCGCTGCTTTAACGAGCAAGTCAATCTGTGTATGCTTAATAAAAGGCCTTGCCCCATCATGAACAAGCACGATGTCTGCATCTTTCACAGCCTTTAATCCTTCGTATACACTTTGCTGACGTTCTTCACCGCCAGTGACAAGTGAAACAGGCGTTTGAAAAGCGTGTACCTTGAGTAGCCTTTCAAAGTCTTGACGCTCCTCTTCATTGATCGCTAGGATCATGCGTTTGCATTGCGAATGAGCGTCAAACACCTTTAGTGTATGAATAATGACCGGCATTCTTTTCAGCTCAATAAAAAGCTTATTGCGGCCGGCCTTCATTCGTTTCCCCTGCCCCGCAGCCGGAATAACTACTTCATAATACATGTTCGTTCTCCCTTTAGAGCGCCTTCTCCAGAAGTTTTGGCTTCGCAAAAATCATTCTTCCAGCAGCAGTCTGCAGCACACTTGTGACGAGCACATCGATGTCTTTTCCAATGTAATTGCGTCCTTCTTCGACCACAATCATCGTACCGTCATCTAAGTAAGCAACACCTTGGTTATGCTCTTTCCCATCTTTAATGACCTGTACCTTCATTTCTTCCCCAGGCAGCACAACCGGTTTCACCGCATTGGCTAGATCATTGATGTTTAACACTGCTACTTTTTGAAGTTCGCATACTTTATTTAAATTAAAATCATTTGTCACAACAACACCTGAAGTTAATTTAGCGAGCTTCACAAGCTTGCTATCAACCTCTTGAATGTCTTCAAAGTCACCTTCGTAAATTTCAACTTTGATATCTAATTCTTTTTGAATACGATTTAAAATATCAAGACCTCTTCGGCCTCTATTTCTCTTTAATACATCAGAAGAGTCTGCAATATGCTGTAATTCCTCGAGCACAAATTGAGGAATGACCATGACACCTTCTAAGAATCCAGTTTGACAAATATCTGCGATTCTTCCATCAATGATAACACTTGTGTCTAAAATTTTCAGCTTTTTATCTTCTATTTCAGGTTCATCATCAGCTGCTCCTTTTTTCTTGGTGACCTTTGCAGATCGGGAGAACAGCCCCATCATTTCATCCTTCTTCTTAAACCCTACCTGAAATCCAAGGTATCCTAAAAAGAAAGCCAGGAAAATCGGAATAATGGTACCAAAAATATGATATGGGATATTGTTTAGCGGGATCACGTTTACAATAAGATATGCTAGAATAAGTCCAAATACTAATCCGAAACTTCCAGATATAAGATCAGGAAGAGGCGCCTTTAATAGAGAATCCTCGATCCATTTCACCCAATTAACCACATAGCCTGTGCACCATTTGCCGATGATAAAGAACACAGCGGCTCCTATTAGTGCTGAAGAGTAAGCATTTGTTATGAAAGGTATGTCCTTTACATTTAACAGCAGAAATAACTCTGGAATGATAAAAATCCCTACAACTGCACCAAAAATGATAAAAAACGCCTGAACGATTCTTTTTAACATACCTTCACCTCCTTTATTTTTCATCTGTCAATCCACCCTCACCTGACATTGATATATGTTTAAGTTTCCTATCATAATCAACAGAAAACAAAAGCATCATTAATATACCCATATTCATCCATTTTTAACCGTATTTAAGAAAAATTTCTCTCCTTATAGCTGGCGGTCGATATAATGTTTTTCTTGCAGTCTTTTTAATCCTTTTTTTATCTTTTTCGCTCTTACTTCTCCAATTCCTTCTACTTCATCCAAATCTTGTACATCCGCTTCCATAATTCGATCTAACACACCGAACGCTTCAACCACGTTTTCGACGATTGGCATAGGCAGTCTAGGGATTTTGTGAAGCAATCTGTAGCCTCTTGTGTACACATATTCGTCAATATTTGTAGAAGCTGGATAGCCAAGTAACTTGTACAGAATGGAGTCATCTAAAAGCTCAAAGCTAGACATATCTTGTAGCTGTTTAAGCAGAACATATGGATCTTTAATCTTTTCTTTCACGTAATCTTTAATAAATAAAGCCGCTTCCTGCTCCATATCTGTAATCAGTTCATTGACTTGCAGACGGATCAAATGTCCTTCTGTTCCGAGCTCTTTGATATACATATTGATTTCATTTTTGATTCTAAGCACCATCTCGTAACGATGCAGCACGGATAATACATCACCAAAGGTCACAAGCTCTTCAAATTCTAGGGCGCTTAGCGCAGAAATGGCGTGATCTAAAATGGTTTTATATTTCTCAAGTGTTTGTATGGCTTGGTTGGCCTTCGTTAAAATAAAGCCAATATCTTTCAGCGTATAACGACGATTCCCTTGGTATAAGGTAATGACGTTCCTCCGTTCAGAAATCGCAATGATTAAGCAGCCTGTCTGCTTCGCTACACGTTCAGCAGTACGGTGCCTCATGCCCGTTTCCGATGAATGGATGGTTGCATCTGGCATGAGCTGTGTATTCGCATACAAGATCTTTTGACCAGAATCGCTTAAAATAATGGCACCATCCATCTTAGCCAATTCATATAAGTGTGCTGGGGAGAAGGCAGAGTTAATATGAAACCCTCCATCTACAACACTCTTGACTTTGTCGTTATAACCAACAACAATGAGCCCGCCAGTATTGGCCCTCAGGACATTTTCGATCCCAGCCCGAAGAGGTGTCCCTGGTGCCACAAACTGTACGATATCTAAGAGATCGAGTTCTCTCGCTCCTTTTTTCTCTTTTTCCATTTCTATGATCCCCCTAGTGAAATTCGAAGTGCCTCCGCTACATTTTCTACACCGACTAACTCAATCCCTCTCGGCTTTTTCCATCCATCTATATTCGCCTGAGGAATAAACATTCGCTTAAATCCTAGTTTCGCAGCTTCCTGCACACGCTGTTCAATTCTTGATACTCTTCTGACTTCTCCCGTCAGACCGACCTCTCCTATAAAGCAATCCGCTTGATGCGGCGCTGCGTCTTTAAAGCTTGAAGCAATACTGACGGCAATGGCCAAGTCAATCGCCGGTTCGTCAAGCTTCACACCGCCTGCGACCTTTAAATACGCATCTTGGTTTTGCAGCAGCAGTCCGACACGTTTTTCTAAAACCGCCATGAGCAATGACACACGATTATGATCAAGGCCTGTAGCCATTCTCCGTGGATTTCCAAAGCTTGTCGGTGAAATTAATGCTTGTATCTCGACAAGAACAGGTCTTGTTCCTTCCATTGAGGCAACAACACACGATCCAGATACACCTGCCGAACGTTCTTCTAAGAAAATTTCGGATGGGTTTAATACTTCCGTGAGTCCTTCCTCTCTCATTTCAAAAATCCCTAGTTCATTCGTCGAGCCAAATCGGTTTTTCACCGCACGTAAGATACGAAACGTATGATGACGCTCGCCTTCAAAATAAAGAACCGTGTCCACCATATGCTCTAAAAGGCGTGGACCTGCGATCGAGCCTTCTTTGGTCACGTGACCAACGATAAATATTGGAATACCATTTGTCTTGGCAATTTTCATCAGCTGTGCTGTACATTCTCTCACTTGAGATACAGACCCAGGAGCTGACGTAATATCGCTTTGATAAACGGTTTGAATCGAATCCACCACGACAAAAGCGGGTTTCATCTCTTGTATAGCAGACGTTATATACTCCATATCGGTTTCAGCCAAAACATGTAAAGAGGTGCTTTTTATGCCGAGGCGGTCCGCTCTTAGCTTCGTTTGTTTAATGGACTCCTCACCAGATATGTATAATACATTCTGATTTTTGTCTGAGAGCTGTGCTGATACTTGTAATAATAATGTGGACTTCCCAATCCCAGGATCTCCGCCAATGAGAACAAGAGAGCCTTTGACAATTCCACTTCCTAATACTCGGTTAAATTCTTCTAAATTCGTTTTGATTCGGGGTTCATCTGATGTTTCAATTGCAGATATAGGTGAAGGTTTTTGAATGGTTTGAACAGAATGATTAAAAGCGCTTCGACGGTTTGCCGGCTCTTTGCGAACGACCTCTTCTGTCATACTGTTCCACGTGCCGCAGCCTGGACATTTCCCCATCCATTTGGCTGACTCATAACCGCACGATTGGCATATAAATTTTGATTTTGTCTTAGCCATAGATTGAAGAATACAACTCCTTATACTGATCAGAAAATAAGTAAAGGGAGGCATACACTTTACTGGTATGCCTCACACTTTTTTCTTACTATATTAGTTCGTAGCAGCCGTCGTTTTTACGACAATTTCTCCATCTTCCACATCTAATACGATATGTTGACCTTTTTCAATATTACCCTTCAGAAGCTCCTCAGAAAGTCGATCCTCCACATGCTTTTGAATCGCTCTTCTTAACGGGCGCGCACCGTACTCAAGATCTACACCTTCGTCGGCAATCTTCGCTTTTGCTGCTTCCGTCAATTCGATTGAAAGGTCTTGTTCTTTTAATCGTTTCGTCAATTGATCAGACATGAGAGACACGATCTCTTTTAGATGTTTCTTTTCAAGTGAATGGAAGACAATGATTTCATCAATACGGTTGATGAATTCTGGTCTAAATGCACGCTTCAACTCGCCCATCACTTTGCCTTTCATATCCTTGTAATTTTGTCCTTCATCCTGCACATTAAAGCCAACATATTTATTTCGCTTCAGTTCACTAGCTCCAACGTTGGATGTCATGATCAAAATCGTATTTCTAAAGTCAACGGTACGCCCTTTAGAATCAGTCAGACGGCCATCTTCTAACACTTGTAGCAAAATGTTGAATACATCTGGATGTGCCTTTTCAATCTCGTCTAAAAGCACAACAGAATAAGGTTTTCTTCTCACTTTTTCAGTCAGTTGACCGCCTTCTTCATAGCCAACATAGCCTGGAGGTGACCCAACAAGTCTAGATGTAGAGTGTTTTTCCATGTATTCAGACATATCAATACGGATCATCGCTTCTTCATCACCGAAAATAGACTCTGCGAGTGCTCTTGCAAGCTCCGTTTTACCAACCCCTGTTGGGCCTAAGAAGATAAAGGAGCCGATTGGACGTTTTGGATCTTTTAGGCCAGCACGCGCACGTCTCACAGCTTTTGCTACAGCGACAACCGCTTCATCCTGCCCGATCACACGAGAATGGAGCAATTGTTCCATATTGAGAAGCTTATCTGTTTCTGTTTGTGCAATTTTTGAAACAGGCACTCCCGTCCAGCTAGAGACAACCATTGCGATATCATCCACTGATACCTCTGAATTCTCCTGTCCTTGCTTTTCTTTCCAAGATTTCTTTGTGACTTCTACTTTTTCACGCAAACGCTGTTCCGTATCGCGAAGAGAAGCTGCTTTTTCAAATTCCTGACTTTGAACAGCAGCATCCTTTTCCTTGCGTACTTCATCGAGCTTTTGCTCTAGTTCTTTTAGGTTAGGCGGTGTTGTGAAAGAACGTAAGCGGACTTTCGAACCTGCCTCATCAATTAAATCAATCGCCTTATCTGGAAGGAAACGATCAGAAATATAACGGTCAGACAGCTTCACCGCCGCCTCAATCGCTTCATCCGTAATGGACACACGGTGATGTGCCTCATAACGATCTCTAAGTCCTCTTAAGATTTGAATACTTTCATCAACAGATGGCTGATCCACTTGAATTGGCTGGAAACGTCGTTCAAGCGCAGCATCCTTTTCAATATATTTACGGTACTCATCTAACGTTGTCGCCCCGATACATTGAAGCTCTCCACGTGCTAAGGATGGTTTGAGAATATTAGATGCGTCAATCGCACCCTCTGCTCCACCAGCACCAATGAGTGTATGAAGCTCATCAATGAAGAGAATGATATTTCCTGCCTGACGAATTTCGTCCATGACTTTTTTCAAACGATCCTCAAATTCACCACGATATTTCGTTCCCGCTACAACGGTTCCCATATCAAGTGTCATCACTCGTTTATCGCGCAGGATTTCAGGCACTTCATTATGAATAATTTGCTGCGCAAGACCTTCAGCGATGGCTGTTTTACCAACACCAGGCTCACCAATCAGCACAGGGTTATTTTTTGTTCTTCTGCTTAGGACCTCAATGACACGCTGAATTTCTTTGCTTCGTCCAATGACAGGGTCCAAACTGTCTTCTTTCGCAATAGCTGTTAAATCCCTTGCCAAGCTATCTAATGTTGGTGTATTTGCATTGCTGTTAGAGCCAGCGGCAGATGCACCTGTTTCATTGCTGCCAAGCAGCTGCAGAACTTGCTGACGTGCTTTATTTAAGCTCACTCCGAGGTTATTTAAAACGCGGGCAGCTACACCCTCTCCCTCGCGAATAAGACCTAATAGAATATGTTCTGTCCCTACATAGGAATGACCTAGCTTTCTTGCTTCATCCATTGAAAGCTCAGTGACCTTCTTCGCTCTAGGCGTATAATGAGGAATAGCTTGAGACACCTCTTGCCCTCTTCCAATCAAGCTTTCGACTTCTTTTTGGATTTTATCTGAAACAAGGCCCAGTGCTTCTAATGCTTTTGCGGCGATGCCCTCACCCTCACGTACTAGACCAAGTAAAATGTGCTCAGTACCAATGTTCTTATGGCCTAGGCGAATGGCTTCTTCTTGTGCAAGTGCTAATACCTTTTGAGCTCTTTCAGTGAATCTTCCAAACATCATATCGTTTCATCCTCCTGTCCATTCCTATGCATTTCTAAACGCAGCCTTTCTCTAATAATCGCTGCTCGTTTTATATCTCGTTCATTTGGCTCCAAAGCTCCTCCTGAGTACTGTTGAAGAAAGCCTGGCTGAGTCAAAATCATGAGTTCATTCAGTATATTACTTGAAAGCCCCTTAATGATACCTAAATCAATTCCAAGGCGCACATCTGACAAACACTTTGCTGTTTCCTTTGATTCAATCATACGACAATTGGACAATATCCCTAAGGAACGGTACACTCTGTCCTCAAGTTCAATTTGAGATGTTTGATATAACGCCTTTCGTGCAGATCGCTCTTGTTCAATGAGCTGAGCGGTCACACTATTTAAGTCGTCTACAATATCTTCTTCTGATTGACCAAGTGTCATTTGATTTGAAATTTGAAAGATGTTCCCTATTGCTTCGCTACCTTCACCATAAATTCCTCTGACTACAAGACCTAATTGATTAATGGCCGGAATAATCCGATTCATTTGTCTTGTTAGGGCTAAAGCTGGTAAATGCATCATGACCGATGCCCTAATACCTGTACCTACATTAGTTGGACAGCTTGTTAAGTATCCCCGCTTTTCAGAAAACGCATAATCCACTTGCTCTTCAATCCAGTCATCTATCTGATTAGCCGCTTTTAATGCATTGGCTAGTTGGAAACCTGGGAATAAGCATTGGATTCGAATATGGTCTTCTTCATTCAGCATCACACTGATTTCCTCATTTTCAGAAAGCAAACAACCGCCAAATCTTGATTCTGCTAAGTTTGGGCTGATCAAATGCTTTTCAACAAGTACTCTCTTTGCTAAAGGCTGCGTTTCATTCATACGAATCAGAACAAAGTTTCCGATGTCCTTCACTTCCTGGCTAGCAAACTTTTGCTCGAATTGCTGGAGGACAGCTTCAGCCTCTTCTTGAGAAAACTGAGTTGGGAAACGAACATGCTCTAGGTTGCGTGCTAGCCGGATTCGACTGCTTAGAACAATGTCACTTTCTGGTCCTTTTTGTTTCATCCATTGACTTAAAGCGTCTTGAATAAAATGCTGGAGCGACATGTTGTTAATCTCCCTCCCTCTGCTGAGATTGTTCATGCTCTAATGCACGAATTTGATCTCGAACTTCCGCTGCCTTTTCAAACTCTTCTTGTTCAATTAACTGTTTCAGCTCTTGCTGCATCATCTCAAGTTTCCGGCGGACATGAAGACTGCCGGCAATCCGTTTAGGCACTTTTCCATTATGGACTGTATTTCCACTATGGACTTTCCGTAAAACAGGGTTCAGATACTGATCAAATGAACGATAGCATTCTGCACAGCCAAAACGGCCTGTTTTTCTGAATTGTTGAAAGGTTAAGCCACACTTAGGACATTGATCCACTTCTCTCGCTTCTTGAAAAATAGAAGATCCCTTATTAGCACTTGTGGTAAAGCTAGGATCAATATTCAATAAACCTGATAATAAGTTGTGAATCGAGAAACCTTGGTTTCCACTCATAGCATATGAATCACTGTTTTCTTTTGCACATTGTTCACATATGTGCATTTCTTGTTTTTCTCCATTTATAACTTTCGTAAAGTGAAAAGTGGCTGGTCTCTCATTGCATTCTTGACAAATCAATCTTTTCACCCGCTTTACTTTAATTTCAAAGCATTTAACATCGCTTTCATCATCCGAGCTCTCAATTCATCTCGTTCAGGTAAATCAATGTGCAAAACAGAACGGTCCATGACACTGATCATCATCTTAGCTTCTCTTTCAGATAAAATGTTATTTTCTACAAGACGCATGATGATATGATCAGAGGCAGCCTGTGATAAACGATGATATATTTGGGAAATAATGTTGTTCAATAAGTCGACTTCATCATTCATTTTGACTTTAATGATGCGGATATAGCCACCGCCGCCACGCTTACTTTCAACGATATAGCCTCTCTCGCTCGTAAAGCGTGTATTGATAACATAGTTAATTTGTGAAGGTACGCATTGAAACTTATCTGCAATTTCATTGCGCTTAATTTCTAATATTTCTCGACCATTCTGATCCAAGACTTCCTTCAAATACTGCTCGATGATATCAGAAATATTTTGTGCCACTCCGCCTCCTCCTCCATTGACTTTGACTATATTTGACTTTAACCTTACTATAAATTTTTTCGATCGATTTTTCAAGATAATCGCTCAACTAAGAATATTATTTCCACATTTATATGGTGTCAAACCTCTCAAAAACACAAAAAAGACCAGTTCCGTATGGAACTGATCCTTAGAAAAGCTTGGCGGCGTCCTACTCTCACAGGGGGAAACCCCCAACTACCATCGGCGCTGAAGAGCTTAACTTCCGTGTTCGGTATGGGAACGGGTGTGACCTCTTCGCTATCGCCACCAAACCTGATGGAGAGAATGTTCTCTCAAAACTAGATAACAATGTTCAAGCTTCACATTAGAATATAGGTTAAGTCCTCGATCTATTAGTATCTGTCAGCTCCACGTGTCACCACGCTTCCACCTCAGACCTATCAACCTGAT
>NZ_PVRA01000014.1:0-57467 GCF_002998555.1 Bacillus sp. NMCC4
TCAAAAGGTTAGGGGTTCGACTCCTCTCGGGCGCGCCATTAAGATCGGGAAGTAGCTCAGCTTGGTAGAGCACTTGGTTTGGGACCAAGGGGTCGCAGGTTCGAATCCTGTCTTCCCGACCATCTTTATGGGGCCTTAGCTCAGCTGGGAGAGCGCCTGCCTTGCACGCAGGAGGTCAGCGGTTCGATCCCGCTAGGCTCCACTTTTTAAAAGATTATTTTGATCATGGCGGTGTAGCTCAGCTGGCTAGAGCGTACGGTTCATACCCGTGAGGTCGGGGGTTCGATCCCCTCCGCCGCTATAAAGGACCTTTAGCTCAGTTGGTTAGAGCAGACGGCTCATAACCGTCCGGTCGTAGGTTCGAGTCCTACAAGGTCCACCATCTATACGGAGGAATACCCAAGTCCGGCTGAAGGGATCGGTCTTGAAAACCGACAGGGGTGTCAAAGCCCGCGGGGGTTCGAATCCCTCTTCCTCCGCCATATTTTTTAATACCCATATCATCGCGGGGTGGAGCAGTTCGGTAGCTCGTCGGGCTCATAACCCGAAGGTCGCAGGTTCAAATCCTGCCCCCGCAACCAAAATGGTCCGGTAGTTCAGTTGGTTAGAATGCCTGCCTGTCACGCAGGAGGTCGCGGGTTCGAGTCCCGTCCGGACCGCCATTTTCAAAAAGAATACTTGGCTCGGTAGCTCAGTTGGTAGAGCAACGGACTGAAAATCCGTGTGTCGGCGGTTCGATTCCGTCCCGAGCCACTTTTATAAAAAAATATTGACAGTATGGCGGTTGTGGCGAAGTGGTTAACGCACCAGATTGTGGCTCTGGCACTCGTGGGTTCGATTCCCATCAATCGCCCCATACATATTTTTGCGGGTGTAGTTTAGTGGTAAAACCTCAGCCTTCCAAGCTGATGTCGTGGGTTCGATTCCCATCACCCGCTCCATTTGTATATCCGTTCATGGGCCTGTAGCTCAGCTGGTTAGAGCGCACGCCTGATAAGCGTGAGGTCGGTGGTTCGAGTCCACTCAGGCCCACCATGATATTCCGCAGTAGCTCAGTGGTAGAGCTATCGGCTGTTAACCGATCGGTCGTAGGTTCGAGTCCTACCTGCGGAGCCAAATGGAGAAGTACTCAAGTGGCTGAAGAGGCGCCCCTGCTAAGGGTGTAGGTCGCGCAAGCGGCGCGAGGGTTCAAATCCCTCCTTCTCCGCCATTTATCTGGCCCGTTGGTCAAGCGGTTAAGACACCGCCCTTTCACGGCGGTAACACGGGTTCGAATCCCGTACGGGTCATGTTTAAAAGAGGTCTTGTCAAAGATCTCTTTTTTATTTTCTTCAAAAGGAAAGACCGCCATCATAGCGGTCTTTTTTTACATATTCATGGAATAGATCGTATAAGACAAGTATGTCGCAAAGAAGCCCCATAAGACATAAGGGATCAGTAAAATTGGAACGACTTTGCTTAGTTTACGCGAGACGATGACAAGTGCAAGTGCTGTCAGTGCTACAAGCAGGCAGTCGATCGTAGCGGCAAATAAATCTTTTTGTGTAAATTGAAAAAAGCTAAAGGCTTGATTAAATACGTAATTTAAAAGAAAAAGAATCCAAAATGGTAAAGTGATTTTTTGAAATCCGTACTTTCCATAAATGATCGCTGCAGACAACGAGATCAGAGCAAATAAGACAGCCCACACAGCACCAATTACACCACCACTTGGTGTCCATTCCGGTTTATTCAGTGCATCATACCACTCTCTGTCAATCGGAAACAAGAATCCGGCAATAGAGAATAATGCATATGTAATAAAGAAGACAACCACTGCCCAAATGATACTTTTTCTTGCCATTAAGAATCTCCTCCAATCAAATTCACTCTTAAAGTGATTTCCCAATCATTACATGATATAAACATAAAGCCCCCAATATGAGGGGACTAATGATTTTCTTCTGTATAAGGTTCTTCTTCGTACGGCTTCAAGTCACCAAATACCGTCATGACACCTTCTTCGTCTAATGCCTCTTCATAGGCTTCGTGGGCTTTATTTGGATATACCTTGCTTGCCTTGCCCTCAATATCAGCTGCTGCGAATCCTTCATAGTCCTCCACATAATCTTCATCTTCTGATTGCGTATACACATCATCGTATGTCAATGGAGGGAATTCCATATCGGACGGGGTATCAGAGTTTCCATAGCGTTCTACGTCTTGATATGCATCCTCTCCATCGTAGGCTGCGCTTTCTTCATTTTCAAATTGACCTGATGGCGGACTTAATAAATCCTCTTCAATCGGACGGTTTTGTGAAACGGTTTGTTCTTTTGAATGCTCTGTGCATGTGACGGCACTAGGCAAGGCTTCTAAGCGTTTCTTTGGAATAGGGGCCTTACAGACCTTGCACAGGCCATAAGAGCCGTCTGTGATGGCTTGAAGTGCCTCATTGATGTCTAACAAATGTTCATGTTCCAAACTGTTTAACGCAATATCTTTCCCGCGTTCGAATAGCTCTGTCCCTTGATCACCTGGGTGGTTATCATAGGCTGACAGTTCTCCGAGCGAATCATAAGGAAATGATACTTTTTGTTCATCGTCATGGCTTTTAGCTTCGAGTTCTTGCTTTTCATCGAGAAGTCGCTGCTTCAAATGATGTAATTCGTCTTTAGACAACAAAGCGATCATCCTTTCATATCAAACATAATGTTAGTATGAGCAATTTTGTCTGCAAGACTAGTTCCAATTTGAAGCAATTCCTCATGAAAAAACGCCTGCGGCTGCAGGCGTTCTTTGTTACGCAATATAGTATTGTAAGATCAAAGCGATTGTCAGCAGGAAACCGAAAAATGTATTGGTTTGAGCTGTAGATTTCATGGCATTCATTAATTCAATTGGTTTTTCTTTTTGCTTAAATTCTTTGATAGCTGTATATGCTTTTGGCACACTGAGTAAAACAAGAAGACTCCAAAGGCCGACAATATCTGTGAAGATATAAACAAAAATAAGTACATATGAGACCAAAAACATGGAAAGTAAAATGTTCACTGCAGCTTTTCGCCCAGCAAGGATTGCAAGTGTTTTTCGTCCATTTTCTTTATCGCCGTCTAAATCGCGGATATTGTTCGATAGTAAGATGGCACCAACTAAAATAGAAATTGGTAGTGAAACGAGAAAAGCTTTAGATGTCAGTGTGCCTGTTTGGATATAGAAACTAATCAAGATGATTCCTAGTCCCATAAAAGCACCTGACACAAGTTCTCCAAACGGCGTATATGCAATGGGTACAGGGCCGCCGGTATAGAAATAGCCTGCTGCCATACAAATGAGTCCTATCAGTGCAATCCACCAGCTAGACATCATGCAAATATACACCCCTAGTAGTAAAGAAAGCGCAAATAGTGCATAAGCGAGGCCGAGGACTGTTTTTGGCTTCACACCGTTTCTTACAATGGCTCCACCGATGCCAACAGATTTCTCATTGTCCAATCCGCGAACATAATCAAAGTACTCATTAAACATGTTCGTTGCGATTTGGATAAACATAGATGCCAACAGCATAGCTAAAAATAGCCCAACATGTATTTGACCACTTGGAAGTGCTAGAACAGTTCCTAAAGTAACGGGAATAAATGCCGCTGTTAATGTATGCGGTCGTAGTAAATTCCACCAAATCCGCCAGTTCTTATCAGGCTTAATCGGTGAAAGCTGATCTGATATCGATTGATGCTGCATAAAATATACTCCTTTAAATAAAAAAATACGTACACGTCCAAATTCCAGTTTAGCAAAGTTCAAAAAGGTGTCAATATATTGATGCGATGAAACCGGAAAAAGATGTTTGCTAATCGTTGCCATATCGAGAGAAAGCTTGATCTTAGAACAGGACTTGCCATTTTTCCTTTAGATGCTCTCGTTTCAAGAAGCAGGAGCGAAAAAATCTAGAAAGCGTGATATAATAAGGATTCGAGGTTTTAAAAGCTGTTTTCTTTACTAAGTTCATCTGTTAAGGTTTATAATAGAAAAGCAGGCCATTCGACATACTCGAATGTTCATGTATTTTTTCATTATGGTTTTATTTTTTTATGTTATTTCATGGATTTTGGAGGAATGTATCATGGTGACAACAGTGCAAAGTACTTTCCGGCAGGAAGCGCTTGCGACATTAGAAGAAGCGAATAACGTCAACCATGCTGTTTTGATAAGCTACTCCAGAAGAGTTGACGATCTGGATCCTCTTGCCTTTTTCCAAAGCGGCGAAGCGGATTTTTTAGGCGAGCGGTTTTTTTGGTCTGATCCAGAAAGCCAAATGATATTTTCTGGACTTGGCAGAGCGGCCGTCATTAAATCAACTGAGCAAGGCAAGGAACGATTTGATATAGTCCATCAAGAATGGGAACAGTTGAAGCAGCACATGTTCCATTTTCATGATGAGAAGGATTTAAGGCAAGCGGCTGTTGGTCCGCTTTTATTTGGAGGATTCTCATTTGATCCGTATGAAGAGAAGGCGCGTCACTGGGAAGCTTTTGGCGAGGCTCATTTTTTTGTGCCATCGATGATGCTCACTGTCTCGAAAGAAGGCACGTTTCTTACGATCAATGAATGGAAGCAGGTGGACGGGAATGTTCATCAGCTCATTCAAGAATTAGAACAAAAAGCCTCTCATTTCGAAACATTACCGCTCAGACATGATGGACAAGCTGAACTTGTTCATATGGAAGAACTAGATGTGAAGGAATGGATGAAGGCGATCCAAGAAGCGACAGACCGCATTCGTGCAAACGAATATGAAAAGGTTGTTTTAGCAAGAGAAGTCTTGCTTCACTATAAAAATCAAATTGAACTTGCTCCACTGTTAGCAGAATTATTAAAGCATCAAACAACGAGTTATGTATTTGCGGTTGAACAAGGAAGACAAGCATTTGTTGGAGCTACGCCGGAACGCTTAGTAAAAAAAAGCGGCGGCGAGGTCTTTTCATCTTGTTTAGCAGGTTCGATTGTTCGAGGAAAAGATGAAGCGGAAGATCGAGCATTAGGCGAGGAACTGCTGCATGATGAGAAGAATTTGATTGAACATCAAATTGTCGTCAATATGATTCAGCAAGCATTTGAGGCCAATTGCCTTCACGTGCACAAACCAAATCAACCTAGTCTTTATAAAACAAAAAACATTCAGCATTTGTTTACACCGATTGTGGGAGAAATTAAAAGCAGCTGTTCCCTCTTTTCATTAATTGAACAGCTCCATCCGACGCCAGCATTAGGCGGATATCCGAAGGAAAAAGCGGTTGAGGTCATTCGTGAAATCGAACCGTTGAAGCGTGGCTGGTACGCGGCGCCGGTGGGCTGGATTGACTCTCAGGATAATGGAGAATTTGCTGTCGCCATTCGGTCAGGTCTTATTGAGGAAGACCATGTTCGTTTATTCGCTGGCTGCGGCATTGTAGAGGATTCCCTTGCAAAGCAGGAGTACGAGGAAACGCAAGTGAAATTAAGACCAATGCTATCTGCTCTTGGAGGTCGTCCGATTGAATAATCAAATCATGACAACATATATTGGCAGATTGATGGATGAATTTGTACAAGGTGGTGTGAAGGAAGCGGTTGTCTGTCCTGGTTCCCGTTCAACCCCGCTTGCGATGCTGGCTCTTGCCCATCAAGACATCAATGTTCATGTATTAGTGGATGAACGGTCTGCTGCTTTTTATGCGCTTGGTCTTGCAAAAGCAAGTCAAGCACCAGTGCTGCTTATTTGTACATCAGGTACGGCAGCTGCTAACTTTTACCCAGCCATTGTAGAGGCACATTATTCCCGTGTACCACTTATTGTTTTAACTGCTGATCGGCCGCACGAATTGAGGGAAGTTGGGGCACCTCAAGCGATTGATCAGCAATTCTTATTCGGTAAGTTTGTTAAATGGTTCACAGACTTAGCATTGCCAGAAGAAAGTCAGACGATGTTACGCTATGTTCAGACGGCTGCGGCAAGAGCAAATCATATGTCAATGCAAGAGCCGAAGGGACCTGTTCAGATCAATGTCCCTCTGAGAGAACCATTGCTTCCTGATTTGTCTATTGATCCTTTTGAGCGAGAAGAAACAGGCCGAAAAAAGGTCATAGCTGCAGGACAGGCTTTCCCAAATGATGATGTGATGTCTGAAATCGTGACGGTCATGAACCATTCCAAAAAGGGACTGATTGTGTGTGGTGAACTTCATACGCAGGAAGAGAAAGAGGCAGTGTTACGTCTTTCGAAAGCCTTGCATATTCCGATTTTAGCGGACCCGCTTTCTCATTTGCGAAATGGTCATGAACATGCAGATCTTATTATTGATGCGTATGATTCATTATTGAAAGATGAAGCATTGCAGCAGCATCTATTGCCGGATATGGTCATTCGTTTTGGACCGATGCCTGTGTCCAAACCTTTATTCAAGTGGCTGGAAAAACATGTGGAAGTGAATCAGATTGTCGTTGATGCTGCCGGAGGTTTTCGAGATCCTGGATTGAGTGCTTCATACGTCATTGAAAGTGATGTGGCAACTTTTGTAGATGAAGTATTCAAGAGAGCGGATCAACGTGAGGATACAAGTTTTCTAAAACGCTGGCAGAATGTTAATTCTTCATTCAGAACGCATGCATCCCATTATTCTGATGAGAATCTGTCATTTGAGGGAAATGTGTACCGTCAGCTTCAGCATCTCTTGCCGAAGGAGAGTGTCCTTTTTATCGGAAACAGTATGCCGATTCGTGATGTGGATACATTTTTTGAAGCGCAATCGAAGCCTTTTCGGATGATGGCGAATCGAGGAGCCAATGGCATTGATGGCGTTGTGTCTACAGCACTTGGCACGTATGCGGCTTTGAAACAGCCAGTCACCTTAGTGATTGGAGATTTATCATTTTATCATGATATGAACGGTTTGCTTGCAGCTAAGCTGCTGGACATTCCGCTGACGGTTGTGTTGTTAAACAATGATGGGGGAGGCATCTTTTCTTTCCTTCCACAGGCGTCTGATGAACCGTATTATGAAAAACTCTTCGGAACGCCGACTGGACTGAATTTTGAGTATGCTTCGAAGCTGTATGGGGGAACCTATTCGAAACCGTCAACGAAACAAGAATTACATGATGTCTACATGGCGCATATAGAAGAGCCTGGACTTCATTTAATTGAAATTGAAACTGATCGGCATTCTCGTGTAAGCAAACATCGTCAAATGATGGATGACATATTGGAAGAAGTGAAAAAAGAATGTCTTCTTTCATAATACGGATGCGTGATGGTGTGGCGTACGAGGTGGTGGATCAGAATCCATTGGCTGAGAATGCCACGCTATGCTTACATGGCTTCACTGGAAGCGCGGCTTCTTGGACGTTCTTGAATGGTTATATGGTGAATACAAGATTGATTCAAGTCAACTTGCTTGGACATGGCCGCACGGACTCACCAGAAAGTATGAGAAGATATGCGATGTCGCATCAGCTGGCAGATCTTGCAGAGATTTTAAACCAATTAAAGCTTCACAAAGTGAATATTCTCGGATATTCTATGGGAGGACGTATTGCTTTATCATTTGCCTCTCGTTATCCAGATCGTGTCAACAAATTGGTCCTTGAGAGTACCTCTCCAGGGCTTCGCACTTTTAAAGAGCGGATGGCAAGACTCAAACACGATCATCAACTCGCTCAGAAACTTAGACATGAAGGTTTAGTGAAGTTTGTGGATTTTTGGGAGAGTATTCCACTGTTTGCTTCGCAGAAAACTTTATCAGCTGAAACGCAGGCTCAACTGAGAGAGGGAAGGCTGAAAGCCAATCCACTTGGACTGGCTCGCAGCTTAGAAGGCCTAGGAACAGGTTCGCAGCCCTCTGTTTGGAAGGCTTTAAAGCATATGAATTTACCTGTTTTGTTGATTTGCGGAGCGCTTGATGAAAAGTTCTGCAATATCGCCAAACGTATGCAGCAGGAGCTTGAAGGCAGTCAATTCATATTGGCTGAGCAGGCTGGGCATACAGTTCATGTGGAACAACCACATTTTTTTGGTAAAATAGTAAGTGAGTTTATTACGCAAGATTAGAGGAGGAACTATTGATGGCTATTGAATGGCAAACTGAGCGTCAATATGACGAAATTTTATATGAAACGTACAATGGGATCGCAAAGATCACGATTAATCGTCCACATGTACATAACGCGTTTACACCAAAGACTGTGAGTGAATTAATTGATGCATTTTCACGTGCTCGTGATAATTCAAATGTTGGTGTAATCGTACTTGCAGGAGCTGGCGGCAAAGCATTCTGTTCTGGTGGGGATCAAAAAGTACGCGGCCATGGCGGCTATGTAGGAGACGATCAAATTCCGCGTCTAAATGTATTAGACTTACAGCGTTTGATTCGTGTGATTCCAAAACCGGTGATTGCAATGGTTGCTGGTTATGCAATCGGCGGCGGGCACGTTCTTCACGTTGTATGTGACCTGACAATTGCAGCAGATAATGCGATTTTTGGACAAACTGGTCCAAAAGTAGGCAGCTTTGATGCTGGTTATGGTTCAGGCTACCTTGCACGTATTGTTGGTCATAAGAAAGCGAGAGAAATCTGGTACTTATGCCGTCAATACAATGCACAAGAAGCGCTTGATATGGGACTTGTCAATACAGTTGTACCATTAGAGCAGCTTGAAGAAGAAACTGTGAAGTGGTGTGAGGAGATGCTAGAAAAGAGCCCGACTGCTTTACGATTCTTGAAGGCTGCATTTAATGCAGATACGGATGGATTAGCTGGAATTCAACAATTTGCAGGAGATGCGACACTTCTTTATTACACAACAGATGAAGCAAAAGAAGGACGCGATTCCTTTAAGGAAAAACGCAAGCCTGACTTCGGTCAGTTCCCGCGTTTCCCTTGATTCAATCATATCGATGAAAAACAGCTTAGTGCATCAGACTAAGCTGTTTTCTTTTAAGAAGAGGAGGTGTCATGATGAAGCAACCTAATTGGCTGCTGTACCGTGCTTATTTAACGCCAGAAAGAGTCGCGCTCATTTATCAGGATAAAAAGTGGACATTTCGCGATTTAGCTGATGAAGTAAATGAGCTTTCTAATAGACTTGCAGATGCATCATTGAAAAAAGGGGAAACGGTTGGGCTTTTGATGAACAATCAGCCTCAAATGGTGATGCTTGTTCATGCTTGTTTTTCATTAGGATTAAAAATCGTGCTATTGAACAATAAGTTAACAAAAGCTGAGAGGCGCTATCAGCTTGAAGATGCAAAAGCAGCCGCTTTATTAACTGAACCTGTTTATGCCAGTGATCATAAAGGTGATCTCCCCGTTTATACAATGGAGACTTTACCTGAAGCAGGTCAAGATAATGAAAAGAAAATCGAGAGCGAATTTGATTTGAATGAAACAGCGACCATCATGTATACATCTGGCACAACAGGACGCCCAAAAGGCGTGGAGCAAACGTTTGGCAATCATTTTCATAGTGCCGTTTCCTCTGCACTCAATATGGGCATCAGAGAGGATGACCGCTGGCTTATTGCACTGCCTCTTTTTCATATTAGCGGGTTATCCGCTTTATTTAAGTCTGTGATCTATGGGATGACTGTCGTACTTCATGAGAAGTTTGATGTCGATGAAGTAAAGGATTCTATTGAACAGCATCGTGTGACGATGATATCTGTTGTTCAAACGATGTTATCCCGTTTATTAAGCAGACTGGAAGAATGCCCGTCTTCTTTGCGCTGTCTTTTATTAGGCGGAGGACCTGCGCCTTTTGCGATGCTTCAAGAAAGCAAAGAGAAAGGCTTCCCTGTGTTTCAATCGTACGGTATGACGGAAACCTGTTCACAAATTGTGACCCTTGCGCCTGAATTTAGTGTAGAGAAGCTTGGATCAGCGGGAAAACCCCTTTTTGGGTGTGAGCTGAAAATTCAAGATGGTACACGCACTTGTCGTCCTTTTGAGCATGGCGAAATTATGGTGAAAGGGGCAAATGTCATGAAAGGGTACCTTTACCGTGAAGAAGCAACCACAGCTGCCTTTGATCAAGGCTGGCTGAAAACGGGTGATATTGGCTATGTGGATGAGGAAGGGTTCTTATTTGTGCTTGACCGCCGTTCAGATTTAATTATTTCTGGCGGTGAGAATATTTATCCTGCTGAAATTGAAGCGGTTCTGTTAACACATCCGCATGTAAAAGAAGCCGGAGTAACGGGTATGTATGATGATAGATGGGGAGAGGTACCGGCTGCCTTTCTTGTCACAGACCATAAGATACCGGAGAATGAGCTCTATGCTTTATGTGAGTCGCATTTAGCAAAATATAAATGGCCCGCCGCTTTTCACTTTGTGGACGAGCTGCCAAGAAATGCGTCGAATAAATTGCAGAGGCACAGACTCAGGATCAAAGGGGTTTTTAGATGATTCAAATTGAACGAGTGATTTTATATCATGTCACGATGAAGCTCAAGCAACCATTTACAACAAGTCTTGGAACCATCTCAGAGCGTGAGTTTATTATTGTCGAGGTAAAAGATCAAACAGGATTGACTGGATGGGGAGAGGTGTCAGCCTTTTCTTCTCCATGGTATACAGAAGAAACCATTGAGACTTGCTATCATATGCTGAGAGCTTTCTTTATACCGAATGTACTGACACGCACCTTTACACACCCTTCAGAAATACCAGACAGCCTGTACCAATTTAAAGGTAATAGGATGGCGAAAGCGGGAATCGAAGCGGCTGTTTGGGATATTTATGCGAAGCGTGAGAATAAGTCGTTACGCGATGTATTAGGCGGCACCAAAGAGAGAATACCTTCTGGTGTTGTGGCGGGGTTAGGACCCATTGACGACATGCTGAAACAAATTCAGCAATATGTTGACCAAGGCTATCAGCGTGTGAAGGTGAAAATTAAGCCGGGACAGGATTTTGGACTTCTTAAAAAAATTAGAGAGTCTTTCCCTAACCTTCCATTAATGGCGGATGCAAACTCTGCTTATGAATTAAAGGATATTAGCAAGCTCAAGCAGCTCGATGACATTCGTTTATTAATGATTGAACAGCCATTAGCTGCAGATGATATCGTGGATCATCGCCATTTGCAAAAGCATTTAAAAACACCGATATGTTTGGATGAAAGTATTTGTTCTTTAGATGATGCTAGAAAAGCTGTAGAGCTTGGCAGCTGTCAAATTATTAATGTGAAGCCTTCACGAGTTGGGGGGCTGACAGAAGCCCTTAAAATCCATACATTCAGTAAGGAGCATCAAATTCCATTATGGTGCGGAGGGATGATTGAAACAGGCATTTCCCGCGCGCAGAACGTGGCACTTGCTTCCCTTCCTCAATTTATAATCCCAGGTGATATTTCAGCTTCATCAAAATATTGGGAGCAAGATATCATTTTTCCTGAAATCAAGGTTGAGAATGGTTTTATTGAGGTACCTCGTTCCCCAGGAATGGGCGTAGAAGTGGATTATCAAGCGCTTCGTTCTTTTTCAGATAAAATTGACGTGTTTACAAAACATGATTTTGTGATGTGAAAACGAGTGAATCACCTTTTGCACATCCAATAAAATCTATGTATAGTGAGAGAAAGTTTTTCCTTCCTGTCTCATCAAGAAAGAAAGAGCGGATCACCGCTCTTTCTTACTCTTCTACAAGCTCGCTGTCGTAAGCAAGCTGTCCGATATAGTGATTCATTTCATTGGGCATGTCTGCTGCATGGCCATATTCATAATCCCAAAGGTTTAAAAAGGAGTGAGCAGCCTGATAAAATGCGGCTTCGTCCGCGTCATGAATTTCGTCAAAAAACGTTTGAAGCAGCCGATCGTGTTTCAATGTGAAGCGCCTCCTTTAATGAGACTTAAAGATCTTGTGGTTTAAACGTTTTACAATCCGTTTCTTCACTTTTTTCAGCCGTATTTCCTGTGTGGCTGACGACATAGATTGCATCTGCCCCACAGCGGTTTCCAGCATTCCAATAGGAACAGTTATTGACTTCACAAAGGATTTTTTGACTCATACAGATGACCTCCTTTTGAGTATGTCTTTCTTCTATAATGTAACCGAAATGAACCTCGTCCATTCATGTTAATCTTCCTGACGAATATAGCGCTTATCCTTCATAAACAATTTCCAGAAGAAATAGAACCCAGGGAATAAGATGATAAAACCTACTATATAAGTGATAAACAATGCTCTAAATGTGACAGGGTCTGTAAATCCAGACATGATTGTAATATCTGGATAGGCCATATAAGGCAAATGGGCACGTCCGTACACGTAGCTTGCTAAAAAATATTGAATGGTAATCGCAATGACAGCTAAACGGGGCCGGCCTTTCCGCTGCTTAAACCGGCTGTTTGGTAAAAATAGAGCCAGTCCTGCTAGCAAAAACATCAGGAGTGATACAAGAAGAATAGGAATGTTCTGCATCATTTTTGTGAACAGCCAATTGGCCTCGCTTCTTAATGTCAGCATGATAAAAAAGGCCATCAAGAGTGAAAGCGGACCCGTAATGAGAGCCCCTCTTCTATAAATGCTGTAAGCTTCATCTTCATCAGCCACATTAGAGAAATCAGCTAAAAGCAAAGACGAAAGAAAAAGGGTGCTGAAAATGGCAAAGCCGACAAAAGAATAGACATTTGCACTCGTAAAGACCAGTCCAAGATCTAATGAGTAGACGTTGTTCTCCTGAAAGATAAATCCACCATGAGTAATCGGAAGAACCATGATCAGGATGGACGGAATGATAAAGCCGCTTATCCCTGAAATGTAAGTAACCGCTTTTCGGTATTTTTTAGGGAGTGAATGAGAAAACACGAGAAACCCGCTTCGCAGTGCAAGAAGTAACAATATGATGCTGCCGGGTATTAATAAAACGGTACCAAGTACAAAGGTCGCACCTGGAAACAAGCTAAACAATGCGACAACAATCGCCACAATGAAGACGTTTGTCACTTCCCATGTTGGAGAAAGATATTTATTTGCAATATTAGCGGCCTTTGTTTGTTCTCTATTCATATAAATCATCGACCAAAATCCTGCGCCGAAATCCATTGATGCCATCACTGCATAGATAAAAACGAATCCCCATAAGATGGTGATTGCAATGAGCGCATCAGTTGTAACATCCATTTGCATCTAGATCGCTCCTTTTTAAGATTCTGTTAACCGTAGGTCTTCTTCAATCGAATGTTTTCTAAAGTAGTACGTCAGTACAATAACGGTTGCTATGCCTAAGATGAGATAGACAATGGCAAAAAGGATAAAGAGCGTACCGATTGAACCGGATGATGTGACGACCTCTGAGGTTTTGAGCATTCGATAAATGACCCATGGCTGACGGCCTGTACATGCAAAGATCCAGCCGAACTCAATGGCCAAAAGACTAAGGGGCCCGCCGAATAAGTAAAGAAAAAGGAGCCACTTCGGATAATGTTCGCGTTTTAAAATTTTACGGTAAAGCAGTGCTAACACCGCAAACAAAATGAGGACTGAGCCAATGATAACCATGCCGTTAAATAATGTGTGAATAAATAAAGGCGGCCACTCGTCACGAGGGAAATCATTTAAGCCTTTGACCACCGTATCAAAGCTATTTCCTGCCAGAAAACTAAGCGCCCAAGGGATTTCAATTGCTCCTTTAATTTCCTGTGAATCGGCATCAGTAAAACCACCTATTGCAAGAGGCGCATGTGATTGTGTTTCAAATAAACCTTCAGCACCGGCTAACTTTTCAGGCTGATATTCATACAGAAGCTGAGCAGACTCATGACCATTTAAGGCCGTAAGAAATGAGAAAAGGCCTCCTACAATAAGTCCAAGAAAAAGGGCTTTTCGATGAAAAGTATAGAGTTTCTCATTTTTTCTTGTTTTGAGCATTTTAAAAGCGGCCACCGAAGCAATCACAAAAGCACCTGTTGTAAAAGCAGACAGCACGACATGTGTCGCAGTCACCACAAAGCTTGGATTGAAAAAGGCCTTCCAAGGCTCGATATTTGTAATCTCTCCATTGACCATTTGAAAGCCAGCAGGTGTTCCTTCAAACGCATGTACGTTTGTGATCAGAATCGCTGAAGCGGCTGCGCCAATCACGACAAAAATAACGGTAATGATGCGCATAGCAGGTGATAGGCGATCCGCTGCGTACACATAAATAGACATAAATAATGCTTCAATAAAGAACGCATAAATTTCAATCTGAAATGGCAGTGACATGACCTTTCCGATGACCTCCATAAAACCTGGCCATAGAAGAGCGAGCTGGGTACCAGCAATCGTGCCTGTTGGAATGGCGACACCTAACAAGACAGCCTGCGCTTTCGTCCACCGTTTGGCCATGACAGCATAGTGAGGATCCTTCGTTTTTTGGAAGATGAGTTCAGCTAACAAAATCATTAGCGGGATGCCGACGCCAAGCGAGGCATAAATAATATGAAAGCCCATGGTTGTGCCGAACAGGCTTCTAGCTAAAACGAGATCAGTCAATTTTTTCTCCGCCTTTCTTATCGCTTCTCTTTTTCATGATGTTATTATTCTCCACCATTTTTAGATTATTCTTCCTGACTAAGAAAGCTTGATTTTTGACAAGTTGTAAAAGAGGGAGTAAAATATAAATATAAAGCGTAATCATTACGTTTTGATAACGAAAGGAGTTTTGACATTGAAAAGAGATATTCATCCAACCTCACATGAAGTTGTATTTATGGACGTAAACAGCGGTTACCGCTTCTTGAGTAAATCGACAAAGACATCCAATGAGACAGTAGAATGGGAAGATGGGAAAACGTATCCTGTGATTAAAGTAGAAACAAGCTCTGATACGCATCCTTTTTATACAGGACGACAAAAATTCGGAGAAAAAGGCGGAAGAGCCGAGTTGTTTAAGAAAAAATATCAAATGTAATAAAAAGCACACCTACAATGGTGTGCTTTTTTGCAGCAAAAAACCCCGGATGATCACCCGAGGTTCTAGTAATTAATCATTTAAAGCGGTTTTTAAGGTCTTTAGATTTTGTTTCATTAAGCTGATGTAGCTTTCGCCATTTTTGGCATCATCTTCAGTAATAGATTCTAGATTTTTAAGTGTGAGGCTTTTTGCCCCAATTTCACTGCGGATTGTATCTGATACTTTGCTGCTGACGTTGTTTTCAAAAATCACATATTGAATGTGATGCTTTTCAGCTTTTTGTACAATGCTTTCGAGCTGCTTTTGTGAAGGCTCTTCAGAAGCGGATAATCCTAATACACTGATTTGCTCAATGCCATAGCGCTTTTCCCAATAACCGTAAGCTGCGTGAGAAACAAGGATTTCTTTATGTTTTGCTTTAGATAACGTTGTGTTGAACTCTTGATCTAGCGATTGCAAATCCTTTTTTAGTTTTTCATAGTTTTTTGTGTATTCGTCTTTATGATCTGGATCTAATGAAACGAGAGTGTCCTTAATGTTTTTCGCCATTTGCTGTGCATAAACTGGGTCTAACCATGCGTGAGGATCTTTATCTCCATGGTCGTGTTCATCATGGTCATGAGCTTCACTTTCATGGTCGTGATCATGGTCTTCGCCTTCTTCATGTGAATGCTCTTCTTTTGTCGATAACAATTTGATGCCTTCGGCTGCTTTGACTGTTTTCACGCCTTGGTCTTTTAACGTAGAAGCGGTTTTATCAGCGAATGCTTCAGCTCCTGTACCGCTGTAGATGAAGGCGTCACCTTCAGCCATTTCAACCATCGTTTTTGAACTTGGTTCAAAGCTGTGTGCATCTGCATTGGCAGGGTACACACTTTGTGCATGAACGTGAGAACCGCCAATTTTTTCAGTGAAATCTTGGATCGGGAAGATCGTGGTGTAAATGGTTAGTTTCCCGTCTGCCTTTCCTTTTGAAGCATTTGTCCCCGTACTGCTTGAGCAAGCGGCAAGACCGATCGCAAATAAAGCAGCTGTTAAAATATAAAAGATTTTTTTCATGTAGAAATGTCTCCTCTCAATCTATTAGATAGAAATGATTACGATTTAATGTCCTGAGTTATTGTATCGTAATAATTACGATTTGAAAAGAGGAAAATAAAAAAATTTCATCAGCAGATGTTTCCTTTAAAAAAATGCGCTGCAAAACGTGACGAAATTTCTCACATTGTGCTATATTTATTTTTAAAAAAGATAAAGGAATGGGCAAACGTATGAAACTTTTAGATGAAATCATCGAATATAATCAACAGTTTATTGAAGAAAAGAAATACGAAGAATTTACAACAACGAAGTTTCCACAGAAAAAAGCTGTCATTCTGTCATGTATGGATACAAGACTTGTCGAGCTGCTTCCGCGTGCAATGAACATGAAAAATGGAGATATCAAGATCGTTAAAAGTGCTGGTGCTCTTGTTTCTCATCCATTTGGAAGTATCATGCGAAGCATTTTAGTGGCTGTTTATGAATTAAATGCTGACGAGGTTTATGTCATTGGGCATCATGATTGTGGTATGAGCAAAATAGACAGTCAAACACTTTTAAACAAAGCCATTGAGCGTGGTATTCCAGAAAAGCGTATTGAAGTACTGGAATACTCAGGAATCGACTTTAAACAGTGGCTCAAAAGCTTTAGTTCTGTTGAAGAGAGCGTGAAGGACAGTGTGTCCGTTGTAAAAAATCACCCGCTTCTTCCATCAGATGTGCCTGTGCACGGTCTTGTCATTGATCCTGGAACAGGCAAGCTTGACTTAGTCGTCAACGGATATGAAGAAAAATAAGTTATTTTTCCTTTTTCGGCGGGACAGGATCGATGCCGCCAGGGTGGAGCGGATGACATTTTAAAATCCGTTTGATGGTGAGCCAGCCGCCTTTTAAAGCGCCATGCGTTTTGATCGCCTCTAGCCCATAGTTTGAGCATGTTGGGTAAAACCGGCAGCTAGGCGGTGTAAGAGGGGAAATACATTTTTGATAAAAGCGTATGAAGCCGATAAAAATTTGTTTCATAGAGGTTCCTCCTTGTCTGTCTTTCACAGTATAAGAAAAAAGGACAAGGAAGGAAAGTTTTATAAACTAAGCTGGTCGGAGAAATATGTTATAATATAGGAAATTGCAATTATAGGAGTGGTGATTATGCCTTCAGTTGAAAGCTTTGAACTTGATCATAATGCTGTAAAAGCGCCATACGTTCGTCATTGTGGCGTTCATAAAGTGGGATCAGATGGGGAAGTAAATAAATTTGATATTCGTTTTTGTCAGCCTAACAAGCAGGCGATGAAACCTGATACGATTCATACATTAGAGCATTTACTTGCGTTTAACATTAGAACACACTCAGAGAAATACGATCATTTTGATATCATTGATATTTCTCCAATGGGCTGCCAGACAGGCTACTATTTAGTGGTCAGTGGTGCACCTACTCCAAAAGAGATCGTTGAACTTCTTGATGCAACATTCAAGGATGCAGTTGAGGTAACAGAGATTCCTGCTGCAAACGAAGAGCAATGCGGCCAAGCGAAGCTTCATGACCTTGAAGGGGCAAAACGTTTGATGCGTTTCTGGCTTTCTCAAGATCAAGAAGAGCTCCTAAAAGTATTTGGTTAATAGATCATAAACCGGACATGTTGATGTCCGGTTTTTTGAATTCGATCATGAGATGTCAAAATAGGGGATATTTGTTAAAATGGACATGTCAGTAAAAGAAGGGGGAAACTCGGGATGCGAAAAATGTTGGGAATGATTTTGATGCTCATGTTACTAAGTGCATGTGGGAACTCTGCAGCAAATAGCGGCAAAGGGGAGGTGCCTGAGCTATTAGAAGTGAAGCTTACAGGACCTGAGCAAGTGGGGAAAAATGAAAGCGTTATAGTAAAAGCAGCTGTCACATATGGTGATACCCCTGTTGATGATGCAGACGATGTTCAATTTGAAGTGTGGAAAGATGGTGACAAAGATAACAGCAAGATGATTCAGCCAAAGAAAGAGAACAAAGGTGTATATGAATTGCATACAGCCTTTAAAAAAGATGGCCTTTATATCATACAAGTCCATGTGACAGCTAAACAGCAGCATAATATGCCGAAGACGAACATCCACGTAGGTGATGTGAAAAAAGAGAGTTCATCTACTGAAGCAGAAACCTCACATCATTAAGTGCGATTTATTTAGGGTTAGGACGTTGGTTTGGTTCAACATCCTGTGGTGAATCGATTTTATGCTTATATTCATAAGCCTTCGATGTTGTCCACAGTGATAAAAAGACAACGATTGAGATAATGATAAAGCTGATAATCCCAAGTAACAGCATCTAACTCCCTCCTTATTTCCATATTAACATATATTTCATGCAGTCAAAATAGAAGAAATTCATGGCAGGTTTCAGTATAATAGGAAAAGGGTATTCTCATACTATAAACGCAATTACATAAGGAGGAATGAACATGTCTGAAAAATTATTAAACGTCGTCAATAAACAAGTAGCTGATTGGACTGTGCTTTACGTGAAATTACATAACTATCATTGGTACGTAAAGGGAAAAGACTTCTTTACACTCCATGAGAAATTTGAGGAACTTTATACAGAAACAGCGACATACATTGATGATTTGGCTGAGCGTATGCTTGCGTTAAATGGACAGCCTGTTGCGACAATGAAAGAATGCTTAGAAATTTCTAGCATTCAAGAAGCTGAAGGCAATGAATCAGCGGAGCAAATGGTGAAAAATCTATATGATGATTTCTCCAATATCGCAGAGGAATTAAAGCAAGGAATGGAGCTGGCTGGAGAAGTTGGCGATGAAACAACAGGTGATATGCTGCTTGCGATACATCAATCTATTGAGAAACACAACTGGATGCTTAAAGCATTTTTAGGATAATACGAATGTGAAAGGAATGTCGATCATAAGATCGGCATTCTTTTTTGATGGATTTGTGACAGACAGCCCATTGAAATCATAGGGCTTTCAGCCGAAGAGAAAAGAGAAGGGAGGGGAGAAGATGTCTTCCATTGCAGGAATGATGAGTCAACAAGTCGCGAGCATTCAAAGAACACTCAATATTAGTTTGTTGAATTCACAGCTTGCTACGAATACAGCACAAGCTATGGTCATGCTGGATCAAGTTCAGCAGCAGCCTCAAGCTGTTCAGCCAAAGGATTCAGACGCTCGCTTTATTGATGTCAGAGTCTAAGAATGGAAGCCGCCGCACAAGGCGGCTTTTTTTCTTGTCATCACTCTGTCTGATTTAAAAGACGACGCCTTTATTTTTTGTCGTCCAAGCTATTGCGTGGATCCGGCATATACTATTGAGGTAAGGAGTTCCACTTTGAAAGGATGTTGATGCCATGTGAGCAAGGATTTAGGCATCTTTTCGTTGTTTACAGTCAGTTTGTCAGCGATGGGCTTTCTGTTTGGTGGAGCAGGATATTTACTGATGATATTAGTGACACTGATGGCCATCGAATTAATTTGTTCAAGCCTAAGAGAATCTTTGACTGGGCAGCTCACAATGAAACGTTTTTTTACACGGCTTGTTCGAAAGATTGTGACGGTCTCCTTAATATCGATGGCGCATTTCTTCGATGTCATGCTGAAGACAAATGGGATGATTAAGGATTTAGCGATCATCTTTTATATTATTTATGAATCTTACCAAATCGTCTCGACAGCCAATGCCCTCGGAATTCCCATTCCACAGTTGTTTATTGATGTGTTGGACATGTTGAAAAATAAATTACGCAAAAAGCCGTAATTTCTTCATATCTGGTCATACTAAAGGAAAAAGGATGAATCAGATGGCGAGACACACATATTATGTATCTGTACAGGATGGGTCGATATCGCAGCATAGAGATGCGGCGGCTTGGCAATTTCAAATAGAAGCAGATGATGATCAAATTTTGCAGCTGAGAGACTATTTCGATGAACAATATATGACAGATTGGAAAGGCTTCTTTCGAGCGCATGTTCCGTTTCTAGAATATCATTATGACAGTCCGAATGATGAAATGGATCGAAAAAGACAAGAGATTTACTCAATGATTTATGAGCTCGGGAATGAAGAGACAAAGAACTTTATTGAAACAAATGGATTAATGAATTGAAAAAGCATGTAGAGATTTTCTACATGCTTTATTTTCGCGGTTGTAAGATGCCTCCGATCAGGTCACTAAGCCCGCCTTTATTCTCTTGCTGTGATGTCTGTGAATTAGTGAAATCATGAGAAGAGCTCTGGCTTTGAGGCTTGTAGCGGTTATCATCTAAACCAACCCGTAAGCCAGATGTGCGCTCAGATGGCTGGATAATGACAATTTGGTCTTGTTCTTGAAACTCAAATAAGTAGGATTCACCAGATGTTTGTCCAATGAAGGTTTTCCAGTTCACATCTAATTTGACCTTCGGTGCTTTGCCTGTCCAAGCGACAATGGCGTCAGGATCTACACGGCAGGGGGCTTTTAAAATGAGCGGGTTTCCATTCGTTTTAATGGCGACCTGCGCTCCGTGGCCTTGATAGGAGAGCTTTGATGTAAACAGTCCTTTCTGTGATAAAATACCAACGCCTACTGGTGTCACGCCGTAATGACACTCCTCAGTAAAGGCAAGTAGATCTTCACTTTCTACACTTACATGCTGCCAAGGACCGCTCGGCTCAAGATTAATCACTGTCACGTGCTCGCTGGAATCAGCTAAATAACAAGTACCTTGTCCACTCACTTCCATCACCTCAAGGTTTTCACCTGTCAATTTTCTGCTGATGTGGTTAAATACTTGACTGACCATATTTCCTTTATTTGTCCCGAGTAGTCGTTTGCGGTATTGAAACGTTCCTTGATCGGCAATCATTGCGCCTTTTTTCGCAAAAAAGATTCCGCTGCCTTCTGCTTGTAAAGTGAGTTCTTCTATCGTGTTGAAATGAAATCCCATTGGTGCCGGCTCCTTTCCTGCGTCAAGATGTGAATCCGTAGATGCGGCATAAGTCATTTAAATCTAGCGTAGTTCCTTGCCCAGTCGCGATAATTTCCCATTCGTCCTCATCTCTTATGAGTTCAGCGCAAATGATGGAGGTACAATACGAATAATCTTCTGTTAATTGAAAGGTACAAATCTCTTGTTGCGAGATTTGATCAGTAAGATGCACGTAGGCGTTGGTCACTTGTCCAAAATGATGCTTGCGCTCGTGTGCATCATGTATTGTGGCTGTTACGACGATTTTATGAATATCAGGTGAGACTCTGCTTAACTGCATAATGATCATTTCATTGTCTCGATACCCGCCGCCAAATTGATGATCACCAAGATGACGAACAGCCCCGTCTAAGCTTTGCTGCTGATGATAATAGATCAGATGGCTTGGAGACAACAGCTTGTCCTCTTCATTTAAGAGAAACACTTGCGTATCTAAATCAATTGGCTGGCCAGCCAGATCCCAGCCAAGCCCGATATGAATTTGGTCAATATTTGGATTGTCTTTTGTTAAATCTAGCTTTTGTCCTTTGATGAGGTGTTTCTTGATCACCTCATGAGGTGCGTCTTCTTTCTCATTTTTCCTGAGCGGAAGCGCTTGATCTTTCTTTTGTTTTGACCCATTTGTTATACTCATGCTGTTTTCCTCCTCGTCGTGATAGGACAAACCCTTATTGATTTACGTCATCAAGGGATAAAAGGTTTCATGATTAAAATTGGATGAAGTTGGAGATGATAAAAAGGTTTTAGCAACAATAACCTCATTTTAAATACAGACGAGATGAAACCACTCGTTTGTTTCACTTTTGATAAAAATTCTTCAGAGAAATGTGATCTGTGGTATGATGTTTTACAAGAAGCAAGGACAGGATATGAGGGATTTCACATGCATGTATTTAAAGACTATTATCATAATACGGTCAAGCTCTCCTTTGAAGAGAAGCCTTTTTCAAGTCATCCAAAGCATGTTTGGGCCATCTGCCGCTACCAGGGAAAATGGCTGCTCACTGAACATGAGGATCGGGGCTATGAGTTTCCAGGAGGGAAAGTTGAGCCAAATGAAGAAGCAGACCAAGCCGCTATACGTGAGATTCAAGAAGAGACGGGTGCTGTTGTTCGTGAATTAACGTATATTGGCCAATATCAGGTGCTAGGCAGAGAAAAGGTCATCGTAAAGAATATTTATTTCGCTGATATTGAAAGGCTAGTGAAGCAGGACACGTATTTTGAAACGAAAGGACCTGTTCTTTTCGCAGACTTGCCAAGATCTATCGCAAAAAATAAGAATTTCAGTTTTATTATGAAAGATGATGTGCTAAGACAAAGTCTTGCTTATTTAGAAAAGAACGGTTTGATTCGTTAAAAAAAGCGCAGGGAGACCATCCCTGTGCTTTTTTTATTTTTGGAGAAAACGGCGTTCGAGCCATTCCACAAGCTGGTACATGATGGTAGCAAACACAGCAATAATGAAAAGACTTAAGAACACGAGTGTAAAGTTGAAGACTTGAAAGCCGTAAATAATCATGTAGCCGAGCCCTTTTGAGGATACAAGAAATTCCCCTACAATGACCCCAACCCAAGAAAGACCGACATTGACTTTGATGGCAGAAATCATCGTTGGAATACTGGCTGGCAACATGACCTCACGAAAGACGACGCCTTTTTTCGCGCCAAAGGTTTTCATCACCTTTAAATAATTCTCATCGACCTCTTGAAAGGCAGTGTAAATGACGATCGTTGTAATAATCACACTAATGATCGCACCCATCGCGACGATGCTGATCATGCCAGGACCAAGGGCAACAATTAAAATGGGGGCGAGGGCAACTTTCGGCATGGCATTTAAAATGACTAAATAAGGATCAAGAACGTTTGCTAATCGGGTGGACCACCATAAGGCGGCAGCGAGCAAAATGCCGCAAAAGGTACCAAGTAGAAAACCGAGCACCGTTTCAAATAACGTAATACTCATATGATTTACTAAAGAACCATCTGATATTTTTTGCACAAATAATTGGCAGACCGCAGATGGTGAACTGAAAATCAGCGGATCGATGAGCCTGAAATGACTGGCAAGCTCCCAAAGCGAAAAGAAGCTGGCGAATATGATGAACTGATAGATACGTGTGATACGTTTTTCCATTCGGTATTTTTTGCGATAGGCTTCATGTAAAAGGTCACTGTGTTTCAACTGTTTTCAGCTCCTTCCAAATCGTTTGAAAGAGCTCTTGGAAACGCGGGGTCTGTCTCGCTTCGAAAGGAGAGAGAGCCCTTATATCGTCTGGTACGGTAAAGATTCGCTGGATAGAGCCTGGATGCTTTGAGAATAAGAAAATGCGGTCACTCATCGCAATGGCTTCGCCGATGTCATGTGTCACAAGGACTGCTGTTTTTTGATAGTTTTTTAATGTGTGAAAGACGAGATCTTCTAATGTCAGTTTGGTTTGGTAGTCTAGCGCTGAAAATGGCTCATCTAGTAAAAGCAGACCGGGATCAACTGCAAGCGTTCGGGCGAGAGCCGCACGCTGCCTCATTCCGCCAGACAGCTCCTTAGGATATTTTTCCTCTACTTCATGCAGTCCAAACTTTGGCAGTAAATCAAGGGCAGCTGAGGTGGCCTCATGTGAATCTTGTTTCGCAATTTTTAACCCGAGAATCACATTTTCCTTGATGGTTTTCCAAGGAAACAAATAATCTTGCTGGAGCATATAGCCGATTTGATGCTCCTTTTGATTTGGTTCTTTTCCTTCGATTAAAATTCGACCTTCAGAGGGCGGCGTAATGCCTGCGATGATAGACAGCAAGGTGGTTTTTCCGCAGCCGCTGGGACCAATAAATGAGATGAATTCACCTTGGTCTATCTCCATATTGATGTGCTGTATAGCCGTTGTTTTTTCTTTTAAAGAGAAGTACGTGTGGGTCACATGGTCAATTTGAAGGAAAGACATGTGCTACCTCCTATTCTATTTGTGATCTGTGACCTTCTTTGCAATGGATGAATCGACAAGTTGTTTGTACGGGATAAATTCCGGCAATTCACCGCTCTCCTTCATGATTTCCTGCAATTTGTTCCATTCCTCTTCATTCAGAAGGGGATCTGTTGCATAGGAATCTTGCTGTTTGTAGCGTTTGATGGCAGTTGATAAGACATCAAGATCTGTATCAGGAAAATGAGATTGAATGGCCTTTGCGATCTCCTCAGGCTGCTTGGCTTCTACCCATTTCTGCGCTTTGTAAATGGCTCGGGTGAAGGCTTCAGCTGTCTCTTTGTTTTCCTCTAAGTAACTCTTCTTTGCCATGAAGGTAGTATATGGCACTTTGCCAGAAGCTTCTCCAAAGGAGGCGGTAATGTACCCTTTACCTTCTTTTTCAAGTAAGGAAGCGGTCGGTTCGAATAACTGCACAAAATCGCCAGTTCCAGAGGAGAACGCACCTGAAATGTTGGCAAAATCAATATTTTGAATCATGCGAAGATCCTTTTTTAAATCAATGCCTTCCTTTTTCAAGACATATTCACCGACCATTTGCGGCATGCCGCCTTTCCGCTGTCCTAAGAAGTCTTTCCCTTTTAATTGATCCCAAGAGAATTGGTTTATTTCCTCCCTTGAAACAAGAAATGTGCCGTCTGTTTGTGTCAGCTGTGCAAAGTTCATGACAGAGTCCTTTGTGTCTTGAGCCTCTACATAGATAGAGGATTCAGACCCGGTCAGGGCGATATCAGCACCGCTTGATAAGAGAGCTGTCATCGTTTTATCACCGCCCCAAGTGGTTTTCAGTTCAACCTCCAAGCCTTCTTCTTTGAAGAAATCCTCTGATAAGGCGACATATAGCGGAGCATAAAAGACCGAATGGGTCACCTCGGCTACTTGTACGGTCTGCTCTTGTTCTTTTTTACAGGCGACAAATGGAATAAAGAGCAGGACCACGACGATGAATGCCAGTCTGACTTTGATGGAACGATTCAAGAGTAATTCGCCTCCTTTGTTCTAGATCACTATTAAAGTATGTGAAAAGGGATTTTTGGTGAGTGCCTAGATGAAAATAAGAAGCGCATTGTTTATTTATAGAACGCGTCTTTTTTTCTATACTAGGGGAATGAATGCTTTCTTGAATTTGGCAGAAATAAAGGAGCGGTTTCGTGTATAAAGTGAGTTGGGTATTTGTTGGATGGTATTTAGTAGGTCTTATCTTAATGGTCTTTTTTGAAGTGCCAGCATGGCTTCAGTTTGCAAACGGAATCTTTCTTGTACTGTATGCCTGCTGCGTCATAGAGATTGGGCGACATATTTATGGCTCATGGGGGCTTGTGATCAAAAGGGCAGCCATTGTTGGGGTGCTTACATTTACGGTTGAGTGGGTAGGTATCACAACGGGGTTTCCATTCGGGGCCTATGACTATTATCCGACATTAGGTTTTCTAGTGGCAGGGGTGCCCTTAACCATTGCGTTTGCATGGGTTGGCGTGTTTTTAAACAGCCTTTTTTTATCCAGTCAGCAGTCAAAGTGGAGACGAGCCGTCGAAACGGGGATATGGATTGTCTTGCTTGACCTCATATTAGATCCAGTAGCAGCTGAGCGGAAGTTTTGGGTGTGGTATGACGGCGGTGGGTTTTATGGTATTCCTTTTGAGAATTTTATGAGCTGGGGTATGATTGGAGCAGGACTTTCATTTCTTTTCCCGCTTGTTTCAATTGATCAAAAGGCATTCAGCTGGACGAGCCGTATTTATCAGGCGATGGTGTTCTTTTTTGGTCTTTTGGCATTAAAGGGCGGACTCGATGTCATTTTTTATTTAGCACTGATCATTGTCATTTTGTGTGAAGGAAGGGTTCGATTTGAAAGAAAGCGACAAAAGCCGATCGTTTAGACGTATATTTTTACTTTATCTTGAGCGTTATTTACTCCATAAGCATTTCCGCTGTGTGATGATGAAAGGCTCGGTGGACCCGAAGGAGAAGCTGCCTGTTCTTTATCTCGCCAATCATAGCTCATGGTGGGATGGACTGATCATTTTTCTTTTAACAGAAAAAGCGTCTGAACTTGATCACTACATGATGATGGAAGAGAAGCAGCTGAAGCAATATGCTTTTTTCCGTAAGCTTGGAGCGTTTCCGGTTCATAAAGAGAACCTGAAAAGTGTCAAACAAGCATTGATGACAGCAAGAGAGAACATGCAGGCTGGCGGGGCTGTATGGCTTTTTCCACAGGGGAAAATTATGCATCAGGATATGCGGCCGCTTGAACTGGAAGGAGGGGCTTCTTTTTTAGTGAAGCAATTTGAGCAGGTCGTGGTGAAGCCTGTGACCTTGCAGTATACATTTAATCAATTTCAAAAGCCGACAGTTTCTGTTGTGTTCGGCGAAGATGCCTTAGTATCTGGCGGGGCACTACGAAGCAAGGACGTGACGCGTATGCTTGGAGATCTGCTTGAAACGCAGTTAAACCGACATCAAGCGCAGGTCATCGCTGATCCTGATCTTTCATTAAACGAAGAATTTAAACAGATGACAAGGACAAGTCAGTCAACAAGTGATGCGTTTGATTCTTTTAAAAAGTGGGTGAAAACATGGCGCTCTTCTTAACCGTGATCAGTGTGCTGCTGCTTTGTCAGTTTATGTTCACCATATGGAATATGAAGCAGTTTCCCGTGATAAAGTCCGCTTCTTTTTCGCCAGATGAACCCATTTCGTTATCGATACTGATTCCGGCTAGAAATGAGGAGAAGCGGATAGAAGCCTGTCTTCAGTCGATCGTTGATCAACGTCTTTATCCGAAAGAGCTCATTGTTCTTGATGATCATTCGACAGATCAGACAAGAGCGATTGTGGAGCGCTTTGCAGAAGCGTATCCGTGGATTCGTGTCCAGTCAGGCCAAGCGTTAAAGCAAGGCTGGCTAGGTAAATCATTTGCCTGTTCTCAGCTCGCTGAGGTAGCAGCTTCTGATTGGCTGCTATTTTTAGATGCGGATGTCCGGTTAAAAAGAGGGGCAATTGAAGCAGTGTATCAGCAGGTATGCACGCAAAATACGGGCATGCTGTCAGGTTTCCCAGAACAAAAAACAGGTACATTCTTTGAGCATCTTGTGGTTCCCATGATGATGTTTACCATAGGCTGTCATCTGCCAGTGAAGTGGGTAAGGAATTCAAGGAACCCCGCTTTTGCCGCAGCACATGGAGGCTTTATTGCCATTGAAAAGAATTGCTATCACGACATCGGCGGGCATGAAGCGATTAAGAATTCGCTAGTGGATGATATGGCCTTGGCTAGACGAGTGAAGGAAAAAGGCTTTCCGTTCACACTTGCAAGCATTCATCCATTTGTGTATATGAGAATGTATGAGAGTGGACAAGAGGTTTGGAAAGGCTACCGGAAAAATTTATTCCCAGGTGTCAATCGAAGCATTGCTTTATTAAGCAGCGTCTTTTGTTTATACACCATGCTTTATTTGGCTCCTGTCATTTGTGTGATGATTGCTTTGCTGCAGCTAGATGTGCTGAGTATATGCATAGCCATTCTTTGCTACGGGCTGGGTGTGTCGATCAAAGCGGCAATTGATATCGAGAACGGGAGAACATCTGCAATGGCCTTTTTATTGCCAGTCAGCATATTAAGTTTGATCGCCATAGGCTTTGCTTCTATGAAAATCGGGCTGAAAAAAGAAGGGTATGAATGGAAAGGGAGAAGGTACGAATGAAAAAAGTGATCATCATTGGAGGCGGGCTTGGCGGATTATCAGCAGCGATCCGCTTACAGTCACGCGGGGTTCAGGTCACCATATTAGAAAAAGAAGCGGCTTTAGGCGGGAAATTGCAGCGCCATCAGGGAGCTGGCTACTCTTTTGATCTAGGACCGAGTACCATTACAATGAAGTCATACTTTGAGGAAGTGTTTGCTTCCTGTCATAGACGGATGGAGGATTATGTCACATTTTATCCGATTTCTCCTCTGACCAAAAACGTTTTTTCAGATGGACATACGGTCGAATTTACGCCCAATTTTGAGCAAATGGAATCTCAAATTGCAGCATTCAGTCCTGAAGATGCGAAGCAATACCGTGCATTTTTACAGGAATCAAAGATGCTTTTTCAAAAGGCTGAGGAGCAGTTTTTAAATCGTTTGTTATTGACGTGGAAGGATAAGGCGGATGTAAAGCTCATGAAAGCACTTCTCTCAGTCAAACCGTTTACAACCGTTCAACGCCTGCTGCGTCAATATTTCCGTCATCCGCATACTTTGGCGATGTTTGGACGGTATGCTACATACATCGGCTCTTCTCCCTATGAGGCACCGGCTATTTTTAATATGATGGCGTATTTAGAAGGGGAGAAAGGGATTTATGGAATAAAGGGCGGTACATATCGTTTAGTTGAAGCATTTGAGACTTTGGCAAAGGAATTAGGCGTACAGATTCACCTCAATGAACAAGTCAACAAGATTCATGTGAAGGACCGGCGAATCAAAGGAGTAGAGACGGCTCAGCAGATGTATGAAGCAGATCAAGTTATTGCAGGGGCGGACGCGCTGACTGTTTACCGCCATCTGATTGATGAAAAAGACCGCCCGAGCTTTTTAAATCAAAAGCTGGCTAATATTGAACCGTCATTATCTGGCTTTGTTCTCTTATTAGGTGTACCTAAAGTCTATGAACAGCTGTCCCATCACAATGTGTTTTTCCCAGAGAATTATGAGCAAGAATTCAAAGATATTTTTCAGAAAAAACAACTGCCTCAGGATCCAACGCTTTACATATGTTATTCAGGTCATTCAGAACCAGCTTTAAGCGGAGGACAGGGAAGAAGCAACCTTTTTGTACTGACGAATGCGCCTTATGTGACAAAAGAGCAAGATTGGGGCATGCTAAAGGAGACGTATCGGCAGCATTTGAAAACAAAATTAAAGGAAAAGGGTCTCTTTGATATGGATGAGGTTGCCGAATATGAAGCGGTTCAAACTCCGCTTGATCTGCAGCAGAAAACAGGAGCATATCATGGCGCCATTTATGGCATGTCTTCCAACTCGTTCAAGCAGGCGTTCTTCCGAATCAATAATCAGTCAAAGGACATTGAAGGGCTTTGGTTTGTTGGAGGAACAACTCATCCAGGCGGCGGCACGCCGATGGTGACAAAATCAGGCCAGCTCGTCGCAGAAGCGATCATTTTAAGCACTTGACGTAAGAACAGATGAAAAGGAGAGAAATCAAGTGATTGTGGAAAAAAGAAGGTTTCCGTCCCCCCATCCGCATATTCACTTATTTACAGTGACCTATGAGGCAGATGGGCTTCGGATCAAAGGGCTGCTCGCTGAACCGGCCGGAGAAGGTTTCTATGACGGCTTTTTGTATTTACGAGGCGGCATTAAAAATGTGGGGATGGTGAGACCAGGCCGGATTGTGCAATTTGCAGCGCAGGGCTTTGTCGTATTTGCTCCCTTTTACCGAGGAAATCAGGGAGGCGAAGGGAACGAAGATTTTGCCGGAGAGGACCGGAAAGATGCTTTTGCTGCCTTTCAATTGTTAAAGCACCACAAAAAGGTGAAGCAGGATCGTATTCATATCTTTGGTTTTTCGCGCGGAGGGATTATGGGCATTTGGACCGCTGTTGAAATGAAACAAGAGGCGGCTTCCTTTGTGACATGGGGAGGCGTCAGTGATATGAAGCTCACCTACGAAGAGCGTGTGGATATGAGAAGAATGATGAAGCGTGTGATTGGCGGTCCCCCGCACAAGGTGCCAGAGGCCTATGAGGACAGAACGCCTTTAAATGATGTGGACAAAATTGAAGCGCCTGTTCTCATCATCCACGGAGAAGAGGATCAGAATGTATCGATTGAGCATGCGTATTTATTAGAAGATGCGCTGCGCCAGCACGGAAAGTCAGTGGAGACTTGGTATTTTCACGGATACAACCATTATTTCCCACCGCAGCATAATCGGGAAATTGTCAGAAGGCTGACGACATGGATGCACAGCCGGAAAAGCGGAAATGTGGTAAAATAAGCAGTATAACGAAATTTAGAAAGTAGGGGGATTTTCAATATGGGAATGCCTGTTGAATTTAATACAATGATTGTCACGAAGGGAAAAGAGACAAGAATTGAAGAAAATGTATTTGAGCTCATGAAGGAAGGGTACCGCATTTATCCATTAAATATTCCGCTTGAGGTGCGTAAAACGAAAGACGGAGAAAAAACAGGGACAGCACACGTTGAAAAGCTGGAGCTTACAGACAATGTCACAAAAGTGACTTACCGTCTTGTGTCCCTGCATTCAACGAACTAACAAAAAAAGCTGAGGGAATGATTCCCCTCAGCTTTTGTCATTTGATTATACGCGTGGTCCGCCTTTGGCTTCAATGTCACTTGCTGCGTGGCTGAATTTTTGGAAGTTCTTTTTAAATTCATTGGCAAGGAAGTGTGCTTTTTCTTGATAAGCCTCTTGGTCATCCCATGTTTTAGAAGGTTGAAGCACTTCATCTGGTACGCCAGGAATATGAAGCGGGATGTGTAATCCAAAGATGTCATCAGTGATCATTTCGGCGTTGTCGAGGTCACCTTCGATCGCTGCCTGCACCATTGCTCTAGTATGCGCTAGATTCATGCGTTTGCCTGTACCATAGCCTCCGCCAGTCCAGCCTGTATTCACAAGGAATACTTTTGCGCCGTGCTCATCAATTTTTTTGCCAAGCATTTCAGCATAGACGTGAGCTGGAAGCGGCAAGAACGGTGAACCGAAGCAAGTAGAGAATGTCGTTTCTGGTGATGTGACACCACGCTCAGTTCCTGCTAATTTACTTGTGTAACCGCTCAAGAAATGGTACATTGCCTGTTCTTTTGTTAAACGGCTGATTGGAGGTAAAACGCCAAATGCATCAGCTGTTAAGAAGACAATGGCAGAAGGATGTCCTGCGATACTTGGCTTCACGATGTTATCAATCATTTCGATTGGGTAAGCAGCGCGTGTGTTTTCAGTGAAGAATGTGTCATCATAATCCGCTTCACGTGTTTCTTCATCAAGCACAACATTTTCAAGAACTGATCCGAAGCTGATGGCTTTGTAGATTTGCGGTTCTTTTTCTTCGCTTAAGTTCACACATTTCGCATAGCATCCGCCCTCAATATTGAAGACTCCTGAGCCAGACCAGCCGTGTTCATCGTCACCGATCAGCTTGCGGCTTGCACTTGCAGAAAGCGTCGTTTTCCCAGTACCTGAAAGGCCGAAGAATAATGCGACATCGCCTTCTTGACCGACGTTTGCTGAGCAGTGCATGGATAAAATATCTTGCTCAGGAAGCAGGTAATTCATGACAGAGAAAATGGACTTTTTCATCTCTCCTGCATATTCTGTACCACCGATCAGAATGGTGCGTTTTTCAAAAGAAACGATAATAAACGTTTCAGAGTTTGTGCCATCTGTTTCAGGATCTGCTTTAAAATGCGGTGCAGATAAGATGGTGAATGGTTTTTCGTTTGAAGAAGGTGTTGATCCGTCAGGTCTGATGAATAGCTGCTTTGCAAAGAGATTGTGCCATGCAAATTCGTTTACCACTGTAATTGGCATACGGTATCTTTCATCAGCGCCGGCAAATCCTTCAAAGACGAATAGTTCATCACGTTCTTTTAAGTATGACACAACCTTTGTATATAAACGGTCAAATGCTTCTTTAGAGATCGGCTGGTTGACTTGACCCCAATCAATTTTATGTTCAGAGCTTTCTTCTTTGACGATAAATTTATCTTTAGGCGAACGTCCTGTGTAGGCACCAGTTGTAGCGCGGACAGCTCCTGTTGATGTTAAGACGCCTTCATCACGTGCCAAAATCTTTTCAACAAGTTTCGGAACAGATAAATTTTGGTGCGTATTTTCTAATGAGAACAATGACTGCAAATCTTCTTTTAAATCCACTGAGTTCATAAAAAAACCCTTCCTTTACCGTTGAATTTGTTTGTTTCGATTAGTATAACACATTGATAATAATAGTCTATACTATTTAAATATTTTTGTGTGTGTTTTTTCATTTCTGCTATGAAAATATGCTTTTTGGTGATGCTAAGGGTGAGGTAAAAAAAGAGGGGAGATAATTCTGATGAAGCATTGACATGATGCAAGGGTTTGAGATAAGATATCTTATTGAACGGATACTCTTATCCCGAGTTGGTGGAGGGACAGGCCCGATGAAGCCCAGCAACCGGTTTCTTGTGAAAAAGGCATGAATATGCTGAGAAACCAAGGTGCTAACCTGATGCAAGGTACAAGAACACCTTGAGCGATAAGAGTGAAAGGCATGCGATCTCAGACCCTTTCCTCGCAATGAAGGAAATGGTTTTTTTATTTTTGGGATATCATATGAACAAATTGCCAATAACATCTCTAATAGAAACGTTTTCAAATATAAGAGGGAACGAGTTCCGTATCATATTGGAGGCCTCATCTTGGGATGATGTGGTCTTGTACAGGAGGAAATAGCCATTATGAGTCAAAATCGTCGTTTATTTACTTCAGAATCAGTAACAGAAGGACATCCGGATAAAATCTGTGATCAAATTTCAGACAGCATTTTGGATGAAATTTTAAAGAAAGATCCAAATGCACGTGTTGCCTGTGAAACTTCTGTTACAACGGGTCTCGTATTAGTAAGCGGTGAAATTACAACGTCTACTTATGTCGATATTCCAAAGACGGTGCGTGACACGATTAAGGAAATTGGCTACACACGTGCGAAATATGGTTTTGATGCGGAAACATGTGCAGTGCTCACATCCATTGATGAACAGTCTGCTGATATTGCGCAAGGTGTAGACAAAGCGCTTGAAGCACGTGAAGGAACAATGACTGAAGAAGAAATTGATGCGATCGGTGCAGGTGACCAAGGATTGATGTTTGGTTTTGCCAACAACGAAACCGAAGAGCTCATGCCGCTGCCGATTTCACTAGCGCATAAATTATCTCTGCGTTTAACAGAAGTGCGCAAGGATCAAACACTTGCCTATCTTCGTCCAGACGGAAAAACACAAGTAACAGTAGAATATGATGAGCAAAATAAACCTGTTCGTATTGACACAGTGGTTATTTCTACGCAGCATGCACCAGAAGTGACGCTTGAACAAATTCAAAGCGACTTAAAAGAGCATGTCATCCGCCCTGTGGTTCCAAGCGAACTCATTGACGAAGAGACAAAATACTTTATTAACCCAACAGGCCGTTTCGTCATCGGTGGACCTCAAGGAGATGCTGGTTTAACTGGACGTAAAATCATCGTTGATACGTATGGCGGGTACGCTCGTCATGGCGGCGGTGCTTTCTCTGGGAAGGACGCAACAAAGGTTGACCGTTCTGCGGCATACGCTGCTCGTTACGTAGCGAAAAACATCGTAGCTGCCGGTCTTGCAGATTCTTGTGAAGTACAACTTGCTTATGCAATTGGTGTTGCACAGCCTGTATCGATTTCAATTGATACATTCGGAACAGGAAAAGCTTCTGAAGAAAAATTAATTGAAGTGGTTCGTGCGAACTTTGATCTTCGTCCAGCTGGCATTATTAAAATGCTTGACCTGCGTCGTCCGATCTATAAACAAACAGCTGCATACGGACATTTCGGCCGTCATGATTTAGATCTTCCGTGGGAAAAAACGGATAAAGCCGATACACTTCGTAAAGAAGCATTAGGACAATAACAACATAGAAAACCGCTTATTTTAAGCGGTTTTCCTTTTGATTAAAAAAAATTCTACAAAAAGTGAAAAAATGTGAAACAAAATCGGACAAAATACTGTCTAATTATAGGTCTACTTTTAAGAAATAACATAACGTGGAGGCAATAATATGTGTGGGTTTGTTGGTGTATTTAATCACCGTCCATTGTCCGAAACTACTGAGCAGGAAGAGTTAATTAAACAAATGAATCGTCTCATCGTTCACCGTGGTCCCGATGATGAGGGTTACTTTCATGACGAGCATGTAGGATTTGGATTTAGACGTTTAAGTATTATAGATGTTGAGCACGGAAAGCAGCCGCTTTCTTATGAAGATGAAAAGTATTGGATTATTTTCAACGGAGAAATTTATAACTATGTGGAGCTGAAGGAAGAGCTTGTGAAAAAGGGCTATACGTTCAGCACAGATTCTGATACGGAAGTACTGCTTGCCACATACCGTCATTATAAAGAAGAGGCGGCTTCTAAACTTCGCGGCATGTTTGCATTTTTAATTTGGGATAAAGAAGCGCAGCAATTATATGGCGCGAGAGATCCTTTTGGCATCAAACCGCTTTATTTTACACAAATGGATGAGCAAGTGTACTTTGCGTCTGAACGCAAAAGCTTGATGGCTGTGAACGAGAACATTTTATTTGATGAGACTTCATTGCAGCAGTACATGTCGTTCCAGTTCGTTCCTGAGCCAAATACACTTGATCAAAAGGTGCACAAAGTTGAGCCTGGTCATCAGTTTATTTTACGCCCAGGACAGGAGATCGAATTTAAGACATACTGGAAGGTTCAATTCAAGCCTGAACAAACACAAGAAGAGAAATTAATAGAAGAAGTACGCGATGCAATCTATGATTCTGTGAAAGTTCACATGAGAAGTGATGTACCTGTTGGTTCATTCCTATCAGGTGGTATTGATTCTTCCTTCATCGTGTCTGTCGCAAAGGAATTACACCCTGAGCTGAAGACATTCTCTGTTGGCTTCCAGCAGGATGGCTTTAGTGAAGTCGATGTCGCGAAGGAAACAGCTGATAAGCTAGGCTTACAAAACTTCAGTGCCGTCATTTCTCCAGAGGAATATATGAACGAGCTTCCGAAGATTGTCTGGCATTTAGACGATCCTTTAGCTGATCCGGCGGCGATTCCATTGTATTTTGTGGCAAAAGAAGCGAAGAAACAAGTGACGGTTGTTCTTTCAGGTGAGGGAGCGGACGAGCTGTTCGGCGGATATAATATTTACCGTGAGCCTCTTTCTCTTAAACCATTTGAATCTGTACCATCTATGCTGAAAAAGCTTCTTCTTCGTCTGGCGCGATTAATGCCAGAAGGAATGAAAGGGAAGAGCTTTATCGTTCGCGGCTGTACGCCATTAGAGGAACGTTATATCGGTAATGCGAAAATCTTTGAAGAGCCAGTGAAGAAAAATCTCTTAAAACATTATGATCCAAGCATCACGTATCGTGACGTAACGAAGACATACTTCGAGGAAAGCGCAGGCTACAGTGATATTAACAAAATGCAATATGTTGATATTCATACGTGGATGCGCGGAGACATCTTACTGAAAGCAGACAAGATGACGATGGCGAATTCTCTTGAGCTTCGTGTTCCATTCCTTGATAAGGTCGTTTTTGAAGCGGCTTCTAAAATTCCAGAAGAGCTGAAAACAAAAGATGGCACAACGAAATATTTATTGCGTAAAGCAGCAGAGGGCATTGTGCCTGACCATGTGTTAAACCGTAAAAAGCTTGGTTTCCCTGTGCCAATTCGTCATTGGCTGAAAAATGAGATGAATGCTTGGGCGAAAGACATCATCAAAAACAGTCAAACAGATGAATACATTAACAAGCAATATGTGCTTGATTTATTAAATGAGCATTGTGCTGGCAAAGCAGATCATAGCCGTAAGATTTGGACCGTCCTCATCTTTATGATTTGGCACAGCATTTATGTGGAGCGCAGCATTGATCCAGAGCAGTTGAATCATCAACCGAAAGAAGTCATCTTTAGTTAATGAAAAAAGGTTTTCAGCTTTGTGCTGAAAACCTTTTTTGTCATGATAGAAAGCAGTGGAAAAGGGTAAAATAACAAGCGGTTCATAGTTATTGCTTAATATCCTGAAAAAAACATGATAAAGTGAAGATACACGTATGATGTTAACGGGATAAAAGGGAACGATAGTATTGTCCTTTTTCTACATATTCTCTACGGATTCTGTCCATGTCTTGGATATCTTCATCTGTTAACTGACGGACGACCTTGGCTGGACGGCCAAAAGCGAGTGATCCTTTTGGAATAACCTTTCCTTGAGGGACAAGACTACCTGCACCGATAAAGGCACCTTCGCCAATTTCTGCACCATCGAGAATGATGGACCCCATACCAATGAGGGCATTTTTTCGAATGATTGAGCTATGTAATGTGACTTGGTGTCCAATGGTAGCACCATCTTCTATAAGAAGTGTTTTTCCAGGACTTTGATGCAGACAGGATAAATCTTGAATATTGACGTTTTTTCCAATTCTCACAGGAGCGACATCGCCTCTGATGACGGTTTGAAACCACACGCTCGAATATTCTCCAATCGTGACATCACCAGTAATGGTGACGTTATCTGCGACAAAGACCGATTCATGAATCTCAGGTGTAAACTGATGATATGGATAAATCACTTTTTCGACTTCCTTTCTTAATACAACATTTGTGAGGTGTTTACTTTGTGGACTTGGCATGCTGAAAGACCAGTTGGTACAATTGTAATTGTACATGGTGCGAGTGAATATCACGGCCGATATAAATGGCTGATCGAAATGTGGCGAAATGCAGGCTATCACGTCGTTATGGGTGACCTCCCTGGGCAAGGGACATCGACACGTGCGCGCGGCCACATTCGCTCGTTTCAGGAATACATTGATACAATAGATGAATGGATCGAACATGCGAAATCATTCAGGCTTCCTACTTTTTTACTTGGACACAGTATGGGTGGACTCATTTCAATTGAGTGGATCAAGCAGTATACCCATACGAAGATTGATGGCCTTATTTTATCATCACCTTGTTTAGGTCTGCAATTTAAACCGAAGAAGCTAATGGATTTTGCATCAAAAGGTCTAAATGTGCTGGCACCGTCCTTTAAAGTCGAGTCAGGGCTGTCGATTGAACTAGCCACACGGAATCAGGCTGTGATTGAGGCAGACTCAAATGATTCTCTTTACGTAACAAAGGTGTCGGTTCGCTGGTACCGAGAGCTGATCAAAAATATTGATGCGGCCATGCAGCCAACGAATGTCTTTAAATCGATTCCGCTCCTTTTAATGCAGGCGGGCGATGATAAGATCGTGGATAAAACGAGGGTGATCAAATGGTTCAATGGCATTGAATCAACCAATAAATCATACCGTGAATGGGAAGAACTGTATCACGAAATTTTTAATGAACCGGAAAGAGAAGATGTGTTTAAGGCAGCAAGAGCCTTTACAGATCAATATATTTGATGGTGAGCTTTAAGTTGGGGGTGGATTGATTTGTCAGTACCAGAGCGTCCTTTTGCACTGATGACAAAGGTGTATAAAGATATTTTTCCGCTTGTTCATCAGGAGCTGAAAAAGTGGCGGGCTCATGCAGAAATGATTGAAAATGAAGAACTGCGAACGCAGGCACTAGCGAGCATATCCAGTAAAACCTTTCACTGTGAAGGCGGAGGCATTTTATCTCTTCTAGCAGGTGAGGCGAAAGAAACGTGTATTGAATTCATTGTGGCGTATCAAACCATCAGTGATTACTTAGATAACCTATGTGACCGCAGCACGTCGCTGGATCCAAAAGATTTTCATATGCTGCATCAAGCGATGAGAGATGCGCTTGATATTCATGCTGAGCTCAAGCCTTACTATCAATTCCGTGATGATCAAGAGGATCATGGGTATTTACATGCGCTTGTCCGCACATGTCAAGACGTGCTTACGCGCCTTGAGCATTATCCAATCATTCAGCCATATTTACACACGCTGTGTGATTACTACAGTGATTTGCAAGTACATAAACACGTCGTTCCTCATGAGCGGGTCCCGCGGCTAGAATCGTGGTTTCGCCAGTATGAAAAGGATTTGCCTAAGATGGAATGGTATGAATTTTCAGCTTGTGCAGGATCAACGTTAGGGATTTTCTGTCTTGTGGCGTATGCGCTGCAGCCGGATTTTACAGAAAAGCAGGCGAAGCAAATTTACGAAAGCTATTTCCCTTATATCCAAGGTCTGCACATTTTACTTGATTATTTAATTGACCAAGAAGAAGACCGGCTTGGGGGAGATCTGAACTTTTGCTCCTACTATGCTTCTCATCATGAGATGATGGATAGACTTCAGCATTTTATTGAAAAAGCGGATGAGCAGCTGAAAGGCATTCCGCACGAAAACTTTCACAAATTGATTAACAGAGGGTTACTGGCAGTCTATTTGTCCGATGAAAAAGTGACAGCCCAAAAAGAGATGAATAAGCTGGCAAAACGGCTGATCAAATCAAGCGGGAAAACATCATTCTTTTTCTATATCAACGGAAGAGCTTACCGGACCTATCAGAAAATGCCTTGGATGAAATCCTCATAAAAAAGCTCAAATCCATTAGGATTTGAGCTTCAGCGCGCAGACAAACCCTCGCATTCTTTGTCAGTCCTGTGCGCCGGTACTCACGAATGTCAAATTCGCTCCGTTCCGGTGCTCGTTCTTCCTAGACTGCAAAGGTTTTCTATCACGCTGAAAGAAGACAAAGGGCTAAAATAAAAATCATTTTAGCCCTTTGTCAATAATCTGAGCTCAGATCATTAGGATTTGAGCTTTTTTTCAATGGCGACCACAAAAGGCGGGTCGTTTTGAATATTCATGTATTGATATGATAAAACTTGTGCCTCTTCATGAGGAAGTGATCTGCAATAGTCAAGAAGTACTTCTTTTTCTCTTTTTCCTTCGGAGTGTCCATGGTAAATCACAAGGACGATCAGACCGCCGGGTTTAAGCCAGTCGAGGAGCTGCTCGATGGCTTCGATGGTTGTATGAGCCTGAGTGGTGACGGCTTTATCGCCTCCGGGCAGGTACCCAAGGTTAAACACCGCACCAGAAATATGTCCATAAACATCCTTTGGCAGGTGATGAGCCAGTTTTTCATGCCCATCGTGGATCAGATGAACGTAAGGATATCCCTCGCCAAGCCTTTTTCTCGTCTGCTGTAGGGCTTCCTCTTGTACGTCGAATGCGAAAACTTGTCCATCATTTCCTACAAGATCAGCTAAATAGCGTGTATCGTGGCCATTTCCCATCGTTGCATCAATGACGATGTCGCCTTTTTGACAAGCCCGTTCTAACAGCTCTTTACTAAAAGGGAGCATGCGTTTCAAAATCATTTGGCTGCTTCTTCCAATCTAACGAAACGTTTGCCTTGGTAGCTGTTACGTCTTTCGAGCTCAGCATTAATGGCATTTAGTACTTCCCACTTGTTTACACTCCACATCGGACCAACCATTAATTCAATTGGGCCATCCCCTGTAATGCGGTGAATAATCATTTCTGGCGGCAGGATCTCCAGTTGATCACAAACAAGCTGAACATATTCTTCCTGGCTTAGAAACTCCAATTTGCCTTTTTCGTATTGCTTGACCATTGGGGTTCCTTTTAAAAGGTGAAGTAAATGAATTTTAATTCCTTGCACATCTAAATCTGCGACAGCTTTTGCTGTTTCCATCATCATGTCCCGGTTTTCTAGAGGCAGTCCGTTGATGATATGCGAGCAGACACGAATTCCGTGTTTTCGCAGTTTTTCTACACCTTCTACGTAGCATTCATAATCATGGGCACGGTTAATGAGCATCGCTGTACGTTCATGAACCGTTTGAAGACCAAGCTCTACCCAGAGATAAGTGCGCTCATTTAATTCGGCTAAATACTCCACCACGTCATCTGGCAGGCAGTCAGGTCTTGTCGCAATAGATAAACCAACCACTCCATCCAGATTCATGACGGTTTCAAATTTTTCTTTTAGAACAGGAAGCGGGGCGTGTGTGTTTGTATACGCTTGAAAATACGCCATATATTTTCCGTCTTTCCATTTTGTGTGCATCCGGTCTTTGATTTCGTTAAATTGAGTGATGAGATCATCAGCCCGGTTTCCTGCAAAATCACCAGACCCAGCTGCACTGCAAAATGTACAGCCTCCGTGGGCTACAGTACCATCACGGTTTGGGCAGTCAAAGCCGCCGTCTAAGGCCACTTTAAATACTTTATGACCAAAGTGCTCTCGCAAATGATAGTTCCATGTGTGATAGCGTTTTTCGCTGTTTGAATATAAAAAAGGGTTATGCTGATCCAAGTCAGTAACCTCCTTGCGTAATAATAGGCATCCTTAAAGTTTAACAAAAATCATGAAGGAGGACAATTGAATCTGTCCAACATTTTCTTTAGTGAAAAAGCTTTACGTGGGCAAAATAGGCGGGAGCAATGATGAAATGGAGGGAATGCAAGATGGCAACAAGGCAGTCGATCGATGAATTTATCCAAAAAAGTACTGAAACCCTTGAGTTTGCAAATGAGCAATTTGATTTGAACTTACGCCAAGAGCATTATAATGAGGACGAATTTTCTAAGGCGCAGCTTATGCTTGAAGATGCGGTGAACGAATTAGAAAAATTAAAAGATGTCGCCAATGATCAGCAAAGAGAGCGATTAGACAGGGCGCGTGTTCAAATTCAAAGCTTGCAAAATCAAATGATTTTAGGTATTTCTTACGACAACGAATGATGAACAGATCCTTTTTTTAAGGGTCTGTTTTTTATTTTTTAAAAGGCTATTGACTTTTTGGCTGAGTGTCTTTATTGTGTTAAGTGTACTACAACAACTAATACACTAAAGACACTTAAAAAGTGAAGAAAGGTGTTCAACCATGAAAAAAGAAAAAAAACCAATCAATTTGAAGTGGATGGTGCTGGCTGTTGCGTTAGCATGTACATTTTTTTTCGTTCTCGTTTTCATTGGTTTTGAAGTTCAAAAAGATTTGATACCTAATTCAATCCCTTTAATGCAAGGGCATGAACAAGCGATAGGACTGCAAAAGCATGAATGAGGAAAGAGGGAGCCATCATGATTCAAATAGATCCACGAAGCGCTGCGCCATTATATGAACAAATCATTGAGCAGTTGAAAATTTTATGTCTAAAAGGTGTAATGAAACCTGGTGACAAACTGCCCTCTGTCAGAGAGCTCGCCACCATTATCATCGCCAACCCAAACACCGTCAGTAAAGCATATAAAGAGCTTGAGCGGGAAGGGATTATTGAAACACTAAGAGGCCGCGGTACGTATGTAACAGAAGGGGCTCAGTTAAAGCTGAATGAAGGGAAGGTGTTGGAGATGAAGGAGCAATTAAAACAACTCATTATAGAAGCTCATTATGCCGGTATTGATATTCAACAACTGAAGGAATGGATAGAAGAGATCGGCTCAAGTCTTGAGGGAGGAAAACAAGTTGATTGAGGTTAGAAATGTATCAAAGACATTAAATGGACGTGAAGTACTCAGTAACGTTTCCTTCAAAATAGGCGAAGGTGAGATCTTCGGTCTGCTTGGCAGGAATGGCTCAGGAAAAACAACACTTCTCCGCTTGATTCAGCAAATTCTTCTTCCAGATGAAGGAGAGATTTATTTTAAAGACGTGCTTGTGAAAGACCACCCGTTAGTGAAGCAAAATATTGTGTATATGCCAGTCGTAAATCCCTACTTTGACAGATACAATTACGGACAGCTTGTTCAGCTGTTAAAGCATATTTATCCGAAGTTTGACGTGACATATGCTAATGAGCTTGTGAACCGCTATGAAATTCCGGAAAAAGTGAAATATCGTGAACTATCGACAGGGTTAAAAAAACAGCTGTCATTAATTTTAAGCTTTGCGATCAAGCCAGCGGTGATTTTGTTAGATGAACCGACAGATGGAATTGATGCCGTCACAAGAAATGATGTTCTTCAGCTCATGATCGACGAGGTAGCGGAACGTGAAACATCAATTCTCATTACATCACACCGATTAGAGGATATTGAGCGTATGTGTAACCGAATCGGGTTTTTAGAAGGAAATCAGCTTACAAGTGTCATGGATCTAGATGAGTTAAAGAATGATTATGTCAAAATACAGATGGCTTTTGAAGAAGATATGAACTTGAGTATACGAAAAAATGGCGTTGCTATATTAGATCAAGCGGGCATTTTTTATACAGCGCTTGTTCTTAAAACCGATGTAGAGGCTAAAGAGTACTTGAAGTCGCTGCAGCCAAAAGTATGGCATGAACTGCCTGTGAATTTAGAAGAAGTATTCATTGCAAAGTTTGGAGGGAAACGGAGATGGTAAAGCGGCAATTATTATATAAGGAGTGGAAGCAATCAGAGCTGACATTTATTTTAGTGATGCTGGTTGCGGCGCTTGCGACGCCCTTATCCCTCCTAATGGGATATTCATCCTTTCAAACATGTTTAAAGGATCCCACATGTATTTTGGATACATCACATTTTTCCTATAGTTTTAAGAAAGATGCTTTTCTCGCTCTTTCATGGTTAATGGGAATCCTTTTTGCCATAATTCAGCTTGGCTTTGAGAGAAATAAAGGGCAAATGGATTTCACCTTAGCCTTGCCTTTTAGTAGAAGTACCATCTATCAGACAAAATTTTTCTTGGGTGCCGGGAACATTGCACTCATTCATGCATTCTCATATGCCTTAACTTACTTACTTATATTAGGCATCAAACCTGTTGAGACACCTGGATTTAACAGTATGTATTTATATGCTTTGGTGTCATCCTTGATGATATATGCCCTGTTTTTTGCAGCAGGCACTTTAACAGGAAGTGCAATTGCCCAAGCAATCGTTGCATTCAGTACAGCCATTTTACCTTTTTTACTAATTGGTCTACCATTGGTTCATTTAGAATTTATATTGAGAACAAATGGGGAGTGGGTTGATCAGTGGCTTAATCATATTATCTTGGCAATTTCTCCAATCACTTATATAGCTGAATTTAATCAGTATGAATATACGATTTGGTTCAGCGGTGAAGAATTCATCGTACCAATTGTCATGATGATTTTATTTTATTTCATTGGTTTGTTCAGCTTCATCAAACATCCAATTGAACGAAGTGGCCGTTTTTTCCTTTACCCAAAAATGGATAGGCCTATTCAAATTATGGTCATTGCTTTTGGTGTTTTAGGTTTTGGCTGGGGTGGATTCTCCTCAGACAATTCCATGTTTGGTTATATCGCTGGCATGATAATCGGCGGTGCTGTAGGCGCACTAACGAGTTATTTCTTAATATATCGAAAAAGATAAACAGAGAGTAGGGGAGTAGAGATGATTCAGGTTCAAGCGTTAGATCATGTGTTTAAAATTGGTAAAAAGGGCAGAGAGAATGAGATTCCTGTGCTGAAAGGGATTGACCTATCCATCAAAAGAGGCGATATTGCTTGTATTGTGGGACGGAGTGGTTCGGGGAAATCTACCCTATTGAACTTAATTTCAGGATATATTACGCCAACGAGCGGACAAATTGTCATTGATGGAACCGATGTGACCGGTTTTAATGAAAGAGAATGGGCGGACTTCCGCTTAGATCACTTTGGCTTTATCTTTCAAAGCTTTCAATTGATCGGGAGCTTAACGACGTATGAAAATGTTGAACTTCCGCTCACTTTAAAAGGTGTGAAGCCGTCTGAACGAAAGGCGAAAGTAAAAGAAATGCTGAAGCGAGTAGGCCTCGAACATCATGCAGGGCATTACCCGAATGAGTTGTCCGGCGGGCAGCAGCAGCGTGTGAGTATTGCAAGAGCCTTGATTTTAAATCCATCTATTATTTTAGCGGATGAACCAACAGGCAGTCTAGATTCAGAAACCGAAGGAGAAATCTTAGCATTTATCCAGCAGCTCAATCGTGAAAAAGGAATCACGTTTGTCATCATTACACATGACGATGAAGTCGCTTCAATCGCAGATACAACGTTCCAGCTTCATGATGGTGTATTAAAGAAAGGGGAACAGACCATTGAAATTTAGAGATCAGGTAAAATTCATTAGAAGAAACATGAAGAAAAATAGATTGCGTGTGTTTATGACCATTCTTGCGACGACAATGGCATGCTCTTTCTTAATCGTTCTAGCATCTGTCGGTTTTGGTTTGCAAAAATCGGCGCAAGATGAAATCATGAAACAGCAAATCATCACAGAAGTGAAAGTGTTAGGCAAGGAAAAAGGTGACGTCAAGGTTGATGATTTAAAGAAATATGATCATGTGAAATCTGTCGTCTCAAGAACAGCGATCAATCCATCGGTTAACGTCGAGCTCGATGACCGCTCAAGTGAAACGCAGGCTGCTCTGACCGATATGAAAGAGGAAAAAGAAGCAGGGCTTGAACTAGACAGAGGGAAAGTCCCAACATCAGCAAACGAAATTGTGGTTGGGTACCATATGGCAGAACAACTGTGGACAAAAAAAGAGCGCAAAGCCTATGAAAAAGAATTAAATCAAACGTCAAACGGTGAAGAAGAACCAAAAGAGCCAAAAGGCTACACGAAAGATATTTTAAATAAAGTGATTCAAATCAAGGTACCAAAACTCAACGAAGAAAATGAAGTCGTCAAAGAAAAAACATTTGATTTCCGTGTAGTAGGAGTCATGAAAAAGCCAAATTTGGAGTGGCAGCAGGATCATAAAATTCTCATTCCGAATGCGTATGAAAAGGAATTTGGTCAAATACTTGATCTATCTCCTGAAGCAGGAAATGTCGAGAAAATGACCTCTGTCTATGCAGATAAATTCGACAATGTCGGTGCACTCACGAATAAGCTGACAGATGAGGGCTACCAAGTCATCTCTGTGACGAATCAGCTCGAAGGTATGGATATGTTCTTTACTGTCTTCAAAATTGGACTCATTTTTGTCGGCTGTATCGCAGTCATTATTTCTGCAATTGGTATTTTTAATACGATGACAATGGCAGTAACAGAGCGAACACAAGAGATTGGGATTATGAAAGCCATTGGTGCGAATCCATCGATTATCAAGCGAATGTTCCTCATGGAAAGTGCTTATATTGGGGTGATTGGGTCGATCATCGGTATTATCATCTCATATATCATTAGTTTCGCCGTCAATTTAATCATTCCAGCCATTTTGTCGTCCATGTCAGAGGGAGGGTCAAGCGATCAATTCTCGATCACCTTCTCCTATATTCCGCTCAGCCTTGTGATCACAGCAACAGTGATTAGCGCAGGGGTAGCGATCCTTTCAGGGCTCAACCCAGCACGCAAAGCAACAAAAACGAATGTATTAGCAGCATTAAGAAGAGAAATCTAATAAAAGAACCTCCTTAGACACCCGATGGGGCTGACAGGAGGTTCTTTTTTTCGTGACACATGGCTATTGCTTAGGTGCCCGGTACCCTGCACGCTCTGCTTCTTCTACGGAGCAAAACAATTTGGTTACATTTTTGGTTCTAGAGTAGTATCTGCTGCTCGGTGTGTGATAAATACCGTTGACACTTCCTTTGATGTTACAGGCTGCAGATTCTTTTTTTGTTTCCTTCTGTGATTCATGACCGCCTGTACTATTTCCTTCATCTTTAGGAGCGGAGCGCTGAACAGTGGAAGACTTCGTATCGCTGCTGCTTTTCTTGTTCTCTTTTTTGAGTGTTTCATTGCTTGAGGCAAGCTTGTCTATTTTCTCTTCAAGCACTTGAATGGTCTTTTCTTGCTTTTTGACTGTTTCTTTTTCTGAGGTGATGGTTTCTAGCTTTTTAGCTAGTTTTTCTTTATCCTTTGTGGCGTCCTCTAAAGAGGCGGTAAGCTCCTCTTTATCAGCTTTTAAGCGCGTTATGTCAGATGTGAGCTGCTTTTGATCCTTTAACAGCTGTTCTGAAGATGGATCTGCTTGTGCCTTCGGTGCATCTGTGGCAGCAAACGGTAATGACATAATGGAAAAGACGAGACCGAAGATCAAAAAAGGATAAAATAGTTTCTTTGAAAAGATATGCTCGTTCTGGTGTTTGAGTAATAAGAAATTGACGGCATATCCTATGGCGAAACAAACAAATAAAAGACCTATGATGAGTAACATCATCATCTAGAAGCCCCCCTAAATCTTTATTTACTCCTATCATACCTCATTTTTCCATTTTTAGGGGCGGTTTAACTAAAAAAGCCCTGTTTACACAGGGTTTTCAGCTAATGTTAATCCTTTGATTGCTTCCTTAACCGTCAAATATGTGATCGTATCCTGGAAATCTGTATCCAAGTCTTTCATTTTCATCGCAAGCTGCGGTTTGATCCCTGTGATGATCAGTTCGGTTCCAGTTAAACTGAGAAGATGATGCAGCTTGAAAATGCGTCCTGCAACGGAATCATCGACATCGATTAAGCCAGAAAGATCGACAATTAAATAATCATCCTTTGAATCATCTAATATACAAGTTAACTTCGCAACAATGGCATCAAAGCGTTCTTCAGATAGTTTTCCAATGAGTGGTAGAGCAGATACACCATTTTTGATTGGGACGATTGGCGTCGAAAGAGAGGTGACTTCCTGTAAGGAATCTTCTAGGAGTTGTTCATATTCTTTCTGTTTCGTAATATCCTTTTGAAAGCCAATGAAAAATGTTTTATCATCTTGTTCAATGTATAGAGGATCTATATTGAGTTCATTCCAAAAAAAAGTACCGTCTTTTTTATAATTTTTTAGCTGTGTGGTAATAGGTATTTTATTCTGTATTCCATGACGTATTAAATCAAGCTGCTCTTGATCTGTGTCTTTTCCTTGAAGGAATCGACAATTACGCCCAAGAATCTCATCTGGTTTGTATCCAGTCATGTGTGTAAAGCCATGGTTCACATAAATGATAGGGTTATCCTCTAAAGAAGGGTCTGTAATGACAACACCGATCCGCGCATGATCTAGCGCTTTTTTTATGAGTTCAAGCTGTTTTTGCAAGCCGAAGATGTTCGAGCTGACCATATTACCCTCCTTTGCTGCTACTAGCAGACATATCAAATGGCTGTCTTTTCAACCAAAAGTATTCCTTAATAACGTAACATAACATATGTTCTGTTTCAATGATTGCAATGGCTTTGTTAAATTTGTCATCATAGTTTGTCCTCCATTAGAATATAGTAAGTAAGGAGACTTTTCTTTAGAAAAAGAAGGAATCAATTGCTCATAATTCATAAAATGACAAAAATAGTTAATATGGATTAGGTAAAAATGATTCCAATGCATCAAGATTGTTTTTGGGTCATTCACATATAATGGAAGAAACAAGCTTTTTTTCTTCGTTAGAGAGAATAGACCTTTTACATGGATTATGACGGAACAGCAGAATGGCATTACAGGGGGCTGGACAGCCTGAAGTCGCTTTACTATTCTAAGGGCTTTAGGAAGGTGATGAAAATGCTGCAACAAGTCATTATTGCTTGCGCCATTGGAGGGGTCATGGGCATTCTCGGTCACGTAAAGAAAAAAGGCAGGCTAGAGAAGCCCAGAATGACAAAAAAGTTTATTTATTTAGGGTTTATTGAAGATTGGCTCGTTGGGATGATTGCCGCTACACTGCTTGTCTTATCCTCAAATCCCGATTCTAGTCTGCACTTGGTCATCTTATCAATTATTTCAGGTTACGGAGGAGAAGCAGTTCTGCGAAGCTTTGATTTTGTAAGAGAACAGCGTTCACAGGATGCAGACTCCAACCGTCATAACCGATCTCCACACGAATAATATCCTCTACTTTACCCTGATCTAGGGTACATTCCCATTGTATACAAACCTGCTTGCACTTATGATCATAATTCTATAAAATACTACTTAGATGACGGTTACGATAAGAACAGTGAAGAGGAGTAGTAGGAAAGCAGTATTTGTCTTTAGAGAATTGACGGCTGGTGAAAGTCAATCAAATCTGCTTCTGAACTCGCCTCAGAGTTGCAGTTGCGTTAAAGCTTCTGTCGCATGTCTGCGTTAAAGATATTAAGTGAGCGTACAAACAGAAAGTGACGCTAACAAGGGTGGTACCGCGGGAACCAAAAAATCTCTCGTCCCTTTCCAGGGATGAGGGTTTTTTTGTTGATTTTAGAAAAATCTGAATTCTTGCAGTGGTCATCTGAGCAGATACAGCCGTACATATTAAAGGAGGTTTTCACATTGAGTTTTCAGCATCGGGAAATTGAAAAGAAGTGGCAGGATTATTGGCTGACACATAAAACATTCGCCACATCTGACTCGGAAGATAAACCAAAGTTCTATGCGCTTGATATGTTTCCATACCCATCAGGAGCAGGGCTTCATGTCGGGCACCCTGAGGGCTACACAGCAACGGATATTTTATCACGCATGAAACGTATGCAGGGATATGATGTTCTTCATCCAATGGGATGGGACGCATTTGGTCTTCCAGCAGAACAGTATGCACTAGATACAGGGAATGATCCAGCGGTCTTTACAGAAGAGAACATCAATAACTTCCGCCGCCAAATTCAATCACTAGGATTCTCATATGATTGGGATCGAGAAATCAACACGACTGATCCGAATTATTATAAATGGACACAATGGATTTTCTTGAAATTGTACGAAAAGGGATTGGCGTATATCGATGAAGTACCAGTGAACTGGTGCCCGGCGCTTGGTACAGTTCTTGCAAATGAAGAAGTCATTGATGGAAAAAGTGAACGCGGAGGGCATCCAGTTGAAAGACGTCCGATGAAGCAATGGATGCTGAAGATTACGGCATATGCGGACAGGCTGTTAGAAGATTTAGAAGACATTGATTGGCCTGAAAGCATCAAAGATATGCAGCGTAACTGGATCGGACGTTCAGAAGGTGCACACGTTCATTTCGAAGTAGAAGGACATGACGAACAGTTTACTGTTTTCACAACGCGTCCGGATACATTATTTGGTGCAACATATGCGGTACTTGCACCAGAACATGCACTTGTTGAAAAAATTACAACAGCTGCTCAAAAAGAAGCAGTCGAAGCATATATCAAAGAAATTCAATCAAAGAGCGACTTAGAGCGGACAGATCTTGCAAAAACGAAGACGGGTATTTTCACAGGCGCTTATGCCCTCAATCCATTAAATGGTGAAAAGATGCCGATCTGGATTGCAGATTACGTGCTGGCTACTTATGGAACAGGCGCGATTATGGCGGTACCTGCCCATGATGAGCGTGACTATGAATTCGCCAAAACATTTGATCTTCCAATCAAGGAAGTTGTAGAAGGCGGAGACATTGAAAAAGAAGCTTACACAGGTGATGGAAAACACATTAACTCTGATTTTCTCAATGGATTAGGAAAAGAAGAAGCGATTGAAAAAGCCATTGCATGGCTTGAAGAACATCAAAAAGGTGAAAAGAAAGTCACCTATCGTTTAAGAGACTGGCTATTTAGCCGCCAGCGTTACTGGGGTGAGCCAATTCCAATTATTCATTGGGAGGACGGAACTTCTTCAGCCGTTTCAGAGGAAGAGCTTCCACTGATTTTGCCTAAAACCACTGAGATTAAGCCAAGTGGTACAGGTGAATCACCTTTAGCCAATATCAAAGAGTGGGTTGAGGTTGTAGATCCTGTAACAGGTAAAAAAGGACGCCGTGAAACCAATACAATGCCGCAATGGGCAGGCAGCTGCTGGTATTTCTTACGTTATATTGACCCGCATAACTCAGAAGAGCTTGCATCTCCTGAGAAGCTAAAGAAATGGCTTCCTGTTGATGTATATATCGGCGGAGCAGAACATGCTGTACTGCATCTTCTATATGCGCGCTTCTGGCATAAGTTCTTGTATGATATCGGTGTTGTTCCTACAAAAGAACCTTTCATGAAATTGTTCAACCAAGGAATGATTCTTGGAGAAAATAATGAAAAAATGAGTAAATCAAAAGGGAACGTTGTCAATCCAGATGATATCGTAGAATCTCATGGTGCGGATACATTACGACTTTATGAAATGTTCATGGGACCTTTAGATGCATCAATCGCTTGGTCTGAAACAGGACTTGATGGTGCTCGCCGTTTCCTTGATCGTGTATGGCGTCTATTCACAAATGAAGATGGCACAATCAGTGATAAAGTGACGGAGCAAACTGGAGGAGCATTAGAACGCAGCTATCATGAAACCGTGATGAAGGTAACGGACCATTATGAAGGCCTGCGCTTCAATACAGGGATCTCACAATTAATGGTGTTTATCAATGATGCCTACAAGGCTGATACACTGCCGAAAGAATATGCGGAAGGCTTTGTGAAACTTCTTTCTCCAATTGCACCGCATTTAGCGGAAGAGCTTTGGAATAAACTTGGTCATGAAGAGTCTATTTCTTATGAAGCATGGCCGCAATATGACGAGTCAAAGCTTGTCGACGATGAAGTAGAAATTGTCGTACAGTTGAATGGAAAAGTGAAAGCAAAATTAACCGTTCCTGCTGATGCAACAAAAGAACAGTTAGAAGAGCTTGCGAAAAATGATGCACGCGTAAAAGAACAGCTTGAAGGGAAAACCATTCGCAAAGTGATTGCGGTTCCTGGGAAGCTTGTCAATATTGTTGCGAACTAATGATGACACCCATCGGTATGAACCGGTGGGTGTTCTTTATTTCCCGGGACATAATTTTGTCGAAAACAAGGTGATTACTTCATCGACCTCGTATTTTAACAGGTGATCAAGAAAATGAGGAGTGACGTGAATGGAAAAGGAAAGCAAACGTGAACAACTGCTCAGTCTGTTAGGAGAAATGCCAGAACGCCATCGCGTGGAGGCATATACGTTAAAGATCGAGGAACGTGAATCGTATGTAGTCGAAACACTCATTCTTTCGATTCATGGTGTAGAGGAAGTGCCCGCTTATTTTGTAAAGCCAAAGGATACGGTGAAAAAAAGACCTGTTGTGCTGTTCCAGCACTCTCATGGCGGGAACTACGTGGATGGGAAGGAAGAGCTGATCAAAGGTGCTCATTATTTGCAAGCGCCTTCATATGCGAAAGAGTTCACATCAAAAGGCTATAGTGTCCTGGCTATCGATCATGCAGGGTTTGGTGAGAGAAGAGGAAGAACAGAAAGTGAAATTTTTAAGGAGATGCTTTTAACAGGAAAAGTGATGTGGGGCATGATGCTGTATGAAAGCATGTGTGCGATTGATTATGTGCTGTCTCGATCTGATGTGCTGCCGGACCGGTTAGCTGTTTTTGGAATGTCAATGGGAGGGCTTCTTTCCTGGTGGACTGCTGCGCTTGATGAGAGGGTCAGTGTGTGTATTGATCTTTGCGCACAGGTCGATCATCACACATTAATTGAAACGAACAATTTAGACAGGCATGGCTTTTATTACTATGTACCAAGCTTAGCAAAGCACTTTACAGCAGCTGATATTCAGGAAATGATTTTTCCAAGGCCGCATTTAAGCTTAGTGGGAAAACTTGATCCACTCACGCCTGCTGAAGGCGTCGGACGCATTCAAAAGGGATTGAGCCAAACCTATCAAACTGCTTCATTGAAAGAACGGTATCAGCTTGTTGGTCTTCATGCAGGTCATTTTGAAACAGCGGCTATGCGTCACGAGGCCACTCGATTTTTGAAAAAGTGGCTGTAATCCATAAAGGCTTGGACATACTACGTCAAAAGAAAGGAGGAGACAGATGAAAAAGATCACGATCATTGGCGGATGCGGTGTGATAGGCCGTATATTAACAAAAGCGCTCTCTTCTGAGTACGAGATCACCATCATTGATCAAACGAGTTGTGTAAAAGGAGCCATTTTAGCAGATGCAGCGAATGAACAGGAATTATATGAGGCGATTCCGAGAGATACAGATGTCATCATGCACCTTTTAAACATGGATATGACGCATGATGTGATGAATCTTGAGGAGTTTGAAAAAATGAATGATATTTTTTGGAGGAGCTCCTATTATATGTTTCGATCAGCTGTACGTCTCGGCATACGAAAAGTCATTTTTGCAAGCAGCAATCATGTGACCGATCGTTATGAAGAGGGTGGCCGCTCCTTACTAGGGCGAAATATTACAACAGACGATGTGCCAGCGACTAAAAATGTCTATGGTATTTTAAAATTTGCTTCAGAACAGCTAGGCCGTTTGTTCCACGATCAAACGGGAATGTCTGTTATCAATTTACGGATTGGAACGGTTGTGACAGATGAGATGGAGGCATTACACAAGAAACGAAGAACGAAACGAACACTTCTGTCACATGAAGATCTTATAGGGATGACAAAGGCAGCGATTGAAACGACCGTCCCCTTTGGGACATATTATGCCGTATCAGAAAACGAAGAAAAGCCCTGGTCTACGGAAAAAATAAAGCAGGAGTTAGGCTACAGACCTGATGTGAATACGACGGAAATCCTAGAAGAAAATGATCAGGCATAGGGCATAATCATGTCATTAGCTGATGATCTTATTCTTTTGTTTCATGAGCATAAAAGCACGATTGACATGATCCATTCAGTTGGTCTGTCAAGATGATTATAGACGCTTTCTTCCCCCGTTTGTTACATTTTAATCACGATATCGTCACAGGCTGCAGCTTATTTTCGGACGAAATGATAACGCTTTCAAAGAAAGGGCGTGATGAACATAGATCGTTCTATTAAAGGCCGATTGTTCAACTTATTTAATTACTCTTTTCTACTCATGTTCGCATTAATATGTGTGCTTCCGTTCATCCATGTCATTGCAGCCTCTTTTGCTACAGTAGAAGAGGTCATCACGAAGAAGTTTATCTTGTTCCCGACCACGTTTTCTTTAGAGGCCTATCGATATATTTTCTCTACGGATATTGTGTATCGCAGCCTCATTGTGTCCATTCTTGTGACGCTCGTTGGAACAGCTGTCAGCATGTTTTTGTCCTCACTCATGGCATATGGGCTGTCTCGTCAGGAGCTAAAAGGCCGGAGAACATTGATGTTTCTCGTTGTCTTCACGATGTTGTTTAGTGGAGGTATGATTCCGACGTTTATTGTGGTGAAAACACTTGGTCTGCTTGATACCTATTGGTCACTTATTCTACCGGTTGCGATCAATGCGTTCAATTTAATCATTTTGAAAAACTTCTTTCAAAACATCCCGGCAAGCCTTGAGGAATCAGCGAAGATGGATGGCTGTAACGATTTAGGGATTTTCTTTAAAATTGTGCTGCCACTTTCTTTGCCAGCTATTGCGACCATTTCACTTTTTTATGCTGTGACGTATTGGAATACGTACATGACCGCCATCCTGTATTTAAATGATTCAGTGAAATGGCCGATTCAGGTGCTGCTAAGGCAGATTGTCATTGTCTCAAGCGGAATGCAGGGAGATATGTCGGATATGGGATCATCCACACCACCGCCAGACCAAACGATTAAAATGGCTGTCATTGTGGTAGCGACCATTCCAGTTCTGCTTGTCTATCCATTTATTCAAAAGCATTTTAACAAAGGGGCATTACTAGGTTCTGTAAAAGGTTAAAAAGATGGAACAACGGAGGGATCTTATGGGGAGAAAGAAATTATGGTTGATTGCGTTTGTCCTGTTATTTGCAGCAAGCGGTATTCTATCCGCATGTTCAAGCAAAGGAACAAGTTCATCAGATGAAAAGGTTGATTTAGATAAAAAGGTAAAGCTGACCTGGATGGCTATTTTGTATCATCAGCAGCCGCCGAAGGATTCCGTCATAAAAGAGATTGAGAAGCTCACAAATACAGAGCTTGATATTACATGGGTGCCTGATGCCGTGAAGGAAGACCGTTTAAATTCCGCACTTGCCGCAGGGAATCTGCCGCAGATTGTCACGATTCAAGATATTAAGAATTCGTCTGCTATTAATGCGTTCAGATCAGGCATGTTCTGGGAAGTCGGTCCGTATTTAAAGGATTATCCAAATTTAAGTAAGATGAACGAACTGATTAATAAAAACGCCTCTATAGACGGTAAGCTTTATGGCATTTATAGAGAGAGACCACTTTCAAGACAAGGAATTGTCATTCGAAAGGATTGGCTTGAAAATTTAAATTTGGATACACCAAAAACACTGGATGATCTTTATGAGGTAGCTAAAGCTTTTACTGAAAAAGATCCGAATCAAAACGGAAAAGCGGATACAATTGGCTTTACGGATCGGAACGATTTGATTTATGGGGCATTTAAAACACTCGGTTCATATGAGGGAATGCCGACAGACTGGAAAGAAGAAAACGGCAAATTCACGCCAGACTTCATGACAGATGAGTACATGAATACAATGAAATACATGAAGAAACTGCGTGACAATGGCTATATCAACAAAGACTTCCCTGTTACAAGCAAAACACAGCAGCAGGAATTATTCTCACAAGGAAAAGCAGGGATCTATGTTGGGAATATGGTAGACGCAGTGAACTTGAGAGATGACGCGACAGATAAAAACATGGAAGTAGATATCATCAACCGAATCAAAGGCCCAGATGGTAAAGAACGTGTGTGGGCATCAGGTGGTCATAATGGCATCTTTGCATTCCCTAAAACAAGCGTGAAATCAGAGGCAGAATTAAAACGGATTTTGGCCTTCTTTGATCGCATTGCAGAAGAAGATGTATATGGTCTCATGACGTACGGTATTGATGGCGAGCATTATAAGAAAGAAGAAGGGAATACATTTGTCAGAGAAGAAAGCCAAGTGAAAAGCTGGCAGACAGACGTACAGCCGCTTGTCAGTCTAGTAGGAATTGATAAACGTTACTTGAAAAATAAAGGAGATGCGGTTCGTACAAAATATGAAGAGCTAGAAGAAGACAATCAAAACATCATCGTCGCCAATCCTGCTGAAAGCCTGTATTCAGAAACAGCCTCAGAGCGAGGAAACGAATTGAAAAAAATCATCGATGATGCGACCTATAAGTTCATTCTTGGAGACATCAGTGAAGATCAATTTAAGAAAGATGTAGAGAAGTGGAAATCAAACGGTGGTCATAAAATCATAGAAGAATATGAAGCTTCCTTTAAAAAATCAAAATGATCAACATAAACACCCCCGCACAGTTAAAAAGCGGGGGTGTTTTTATTAAAAGTCAAAGTTGTCTGGGTCTGGACCGATACGTTTGTTTTCATTTAAGTCAGAAAGGCGCTTCATATCCTCATCAGATAAGGCAAAATCAAATATGTCTGCATTTTCTTTTAAACGATGGGCTTTCGTTGATTTTGGAATGGTGATGACGCCTTTTTGCACATCCCAGCGCAAAATAATTTGAGCAGGTGTTTTGCCGTATGTGTCCGAGAGCTCTTTGATCACCGGATGATGAAGCAGTTCCCCCTGCATTAGCGGTGACCAAGCTTCCATTTGAATGCCATGTGTGTTCAAATACGTAAAGAGTGTTTCCTGCGTCAGTTTTGGGTGAAACTCCACTTGATTGATAGCTGGTTTAATGTCTGCATCTTTTAATAGCTCGTCTAGGTGATGCGGCTGGAAGTTGCTCACTCCGATGGCTCTGACTTTTCCTTCACGATACAAGGTTTCCAGTGCACGCCAAGCTTCTTTGTATTTTCCTTCAACCGGCCAATGGATTAAATACAGATCAAGGTAGTCAAGCTGAAGTTTTTTCAAGCTTTCCTCATATGCTTGTAGGGTGGATTCATATCCTAAATCGGCATTCCACACTTTTGATGTCACAAAGAGGTCTTCGCGGCGAAGTCCTGTTTCTGCTAGACCAATTTGTATGCCTCGTCCAACCCCTTCCTCATTGCCATAAATAGCCGCTGTATCAATACTGCGATAGCCTAATTGAATGGCTGTTTTGACGGCGTCTATTAATTCTGCGCCATCTTCAACCTTGAATACACCAAGACCAAATCCTGGCATGTGGATCCCATTGTTTAATGTTTTTGTACTTTGTAAATGGTTCATATTGAAAACTCCTTTAGATGGTTTGATTTTGTTCTTGTTGTTCCATTCGAAAACTAATCATCGTGAGAATTGCTGCGAGAAGGACCATGATGCCGCCGACCCAGCCTGTATGCACAAGCCCAAGAGTATCTGTCACGATGCCGCCTAAAAATGAGCCGATGGCGATACCGGCATTAAAGGCAGCGATATTCATAGCGGAAGCGACATCGACTGCTCCTGGTGTGTATCTTTCTGCAAAGTCAACGACAGCTACCTGCAATCCAGGAACATTCATGAAAGCAAACAGTCCCATCAGCATGACGGTTCCAATGCCTAGCACCGTGAATCCAGCAGTCAAGCTAAGGGTAAACAAAATGATGCTTTGGATGATAAACATGTAAATCAGTGCTTTCATTGGCTGCTCATTAGCAGCCTTTCCGCCAATGACATTTCCGGCTGCGATCGTGATCCCGTATAAAAGCAGGATCAAGGCCACCGCCCCAGGCGCAAGACCTGTCACATGCTGTAAGAGAGGGGATAAATACGTAAAGACGACAAAGGTTCCTCCGTATCCTGTTGCTGTAATGACAAATAGAAGCAAGATTCTTTTTGTTTTTAATAAGACAGCTTGATCCTTAAATGATGTTTTCACGCCTTGCTTTAATTGAGATGGAACAAGAAAATAGTTGGATATCAGTGCGATCAGACCAATGATGACAATCACACCAAATGACGTCCGCCAGCCGAGCTCATGGCCAAGAAACGTCCCAAATGGCACGCCCGTCACAGTAGCAACTGTTAATCCAGTGAACATAAAGGCAATCGCACTTGCCCGTTTTTCTTTCACTACAAGGCTTGCAGCAATCGTAGAGCCGATGGACATAAAGATTCCATGGGATAAGGCTGAAATGACCCGTCCGATTAATAGCACTGAAAAAGTCGGAGCAATCGTGGCTAGTGTATTTCCAATCAAAAAGACGAGCATAATGAGCAATAGCAATGTCTTTCTTTTCATCGTTGAAGTCAGAGAAGTCAAAATAGGCGCGCCGAATGTCACACCAAGTGCATATAAAGAGACGGTCCAGCCCGCCTGGCTGACGCTCACTCCAAAGTCCTCTGAAATCATCGGCAAAAGACCGACACTAATGAACTCAGTGGTTCCTATAGCAAAAGCACTAATGGCTAGTGCGAGAAGGGCAAAGTGGTTTTGCTTTTTCTTCATGAATAAGTGTTCACATCCTTCTATGATGACATTTTGATAGACGAAGCCGATCGGCAAGAGTTATTATCTAACATAGATGACGAAAAAAAAAGTACGTACTTTTTTGTAATATAGGTACTAAAAAGTGCCTGTTCGCACAAAGAGGAGTGAGGATTTGATGGAAAAGAAAAAATATAATATCTCAGTGGAAGCGACCCTTGAGGTCATTGGCGGGAAGTGGAAGTGCGTGATTTTATGTCATTTAACACATGGAAAAAAACGCACGAGTGAATTGAAGCGGCTCATGCCAAACATCACACAAAAAATGCTTACACAACAGCTGAGAGAGCTTGAAAGTGATGGGGTGATTAACCGAATTGTGTATGAGCAAGTACCGCCTAAAGTGGAATATGAATTAAGTGAATACGGACAGTCGCTCGAAAGAATTCTGAATGCGCTTTGTGATTGGGGAGCAGCTCATATTGAACGTGTGTACGGAGAGCCGCTTTCAGTGCTGGAAGACAGCATTTTAAATGAACAATTTAAATAAAAAAGTCCCGCTTCCGGGACTGACCCCCGTTTTTGAGACAGGGATCAAAACACCTTTATACAGCCAATTGCCGATAGTTTATCGGTGATTGGTTGTTTAGTTTCGTTTGAATACGAATGTTGTTATAATAATAAATGTATTC
>NZ_PVRA01000015.1:0-55688 GCF_002998555.1 Bacillus sp. NMCC4
ATCAGGTTGATAGGTCTGAGGTGGAAGCGTGGTGACACGTGGAGCTGACAGATACTAATAGATCGAGGACTTAACCTATATTCTAATGTGAAGCATGAACATTGTTATCTAGTTTTGAGAGAACATTCTCTCCATCAGGTTTGGTGGCGATAGCGAAGAGGTCACACCCGTTCCCATACCGAACACGGAAGTTAAGCTCTTCAGCGCCGATGGTAGTTGGGGGTCTCCCCCTGTGAGAGTAGGACGCCGCCAAGCTTTTCTAAGGATCAGTTCCATACGGAACTGGTCTTTTTTGTTTTTTAAGAAAAGGAACAAACACCCGATCTGACATGGATACATATACTAAACTACCATCTAAAACATTCTTAATTTTGTATACAATTGAAAGCGCTAGGGCATACTGAAGCTATAAGTGGAGGTGTCACAATGAGCAAAAAAGAGCGAGAAGCGATTTGTTTGATTTGTGAAGAGAAAAAGACAAAGGGAATTTATTTATATCATCAGTTTTTGTGCCGAGACTGTGAGCGAAAGTTAATTTCTACATCGACCTCGGATCCTAGCTATTCCGATTATGTGAGAAAGCTTAAAAATCTTCATACGCCGCCTTTGTATTCATAGACCACTAGATGGTCTTTTTTTATGAGCTATAAAGGATTGGTCTTGTTTTTTGGAACTTAGTTTGGACATCATCCGTAATTCATAATAAGATAAACAGAGAGCCTGATTATTCATAGGAGTCGATGAACATGAAATCAATCTTTTATACATTTATATGGGCCATCCTCTCTACTTTTTTTTCGCTTGTGATTTTAACCGTTAGTATTGGGGTTTTCCATCATCATGCTGGATTATCGATACTGTATGCGATGATTGGATGGGGTGTGATGTTTGTAGGGAGCAGATGGACTGCTTTCCAATTGTTTTTAAAGAAACACGGACTGTCTCGTAGTGATTATGTATATATCAAACAGCATTTAAAAGAAGCAGGGCAAAAGCTCGTGCGTTTAAAAAAAGCTTTATTTGCTGTGAAAAACGTACAAACGATCAAACATAATTATGAAGTTCTTCGGCTTGCACGACGAATCTATACAATAACAAAAAAAGAGCCAAATCGATTTTATGATGCACAGCGTTTTTATTTCGAAAGCTTGGATTCTGTCGTTGAACTAACTGAGAAATATGCACTATTGTATAATCAGCCTAATCGTAGTCATGAGCTGGAAATGACATTGAGCCAAACCCGAGTGACATTGACAGAGCTGCAAAAGCAATTGACCAATGATTTGCAGCAAGTTTTAGGAAGAGACATAGAAGCTCTTCATATTGAGCTTGAAGTAGCAGATAAAATGATGAAGAAATAGATGAAAGGAGTCAAACTCGATGAAACCGGAAGATCACGCCACACCATCACCTGCCTCCACTACAGATCTTCAGTTTCGGGTGTTTGATACCTTATCTGATGAGGAGAAAAAAGAAGCCGTGCAGCGTGCTAAGCAGATCCCTGACAATCCGCAAAAACTGCTTTTCTATGGTACACGTGTGCAGGAACGACTATTGGAACAATCACAACAGATGATGAAATATGTTGAGAAAAAAGATATTGATCAAATAGGAGACGTGCTTGAGACCTTTTTGCAGCAGCTGCATGTAGTGGAGCCTGAGGATTTACTGCCAAAGAAACAAGGCTTTTTTTTAAAATGGTTTCAACGGGATAAACGATCTACTCAGGAGATCATATCGCGTTTTCAACATGCAAAATCACAGATCGAGAGATTGTCAGCAAGACTTCGTTATGCAAGAGGCGTATTAATCTCGGACCATATGTTATTAGAGCGTTTATTTGAAGAAAATCAAACTTATTTTCAAGAGATGACGCTGCAGGTCGCAGCAGTTGAAGCGAAAATGACAACGTTAGAGCAGCGGCCTATTTCAGAAACGCAACTTTCTGTTGACCGGACAATAGAGGAGCAATTGATGAGTCAAGAAGTCAATGAGGAAGAGTATGTGGAGAGACTAAAGGAACGAAAGTATGATTTGCTGTTAAGCCGGCAAATTGCATTGCAATGTAATGCTCAAATTCGGATGATCCAGCATACGAATCATACTTTGGCCAATCATATTCAATCAACTGTTTCTGCGTCTATTCCACTATGGATCAACCAAATGTCGATTGCGTTAACGCATATTCAGCAGCGGGCCAACTCAGCTCTTGAGAACCGAATCCAAAAAACATATGAAAAGGTATCGAAGCAGCAGGGACAGCTTCTTGAAGAGGCATCTTTTGCTCCTATAGATACGTTGAAAAAGGTCCAACGTCAATTAGCTGAAACATTACAGGAAACGTTACAGGTGAAAGAGCATGGAAGCCAAGAGCGAGCTCAATTGAAAAGCAGTATGTATGAGGCAGAGCAGCAGCTGGCGAATCCAATAAAGGAATGAGAAACCATCTTTCGGTTCACTTGTTTGAACGTTATAATAGACTTAAGATATCGTTAAAGTGAAAAGGGTCGATTTGTTTGAGAACACCTTTATATACAACATTAGCACAGCATGCGGAAAAGAAGCCTTATTCTTTTCACGTTCCAGGACATCACAATGGAGATGTCTTTTTTGATGAGGCACGGTCCCACTATGCTTCAATCCTTCAGCTGGATGTGACGGAGCTTGAAGGTCTAGATGACCTCCATCACCCGACTGGTGTGATTCAAGAGGCAGAAAATTTATTGACTAAGCTATATGGTTCAGATCAAAGCTTTTTCCTTGTAAATGGCACAACAGTCGGAAATTTGGCGATGGTGATGGCGGCATGCCGCACGGGAGACGAGATTTTTGTCCAGCGTAATTGCCATAAGTCTGTCTTCCATGCGATCGAGCTTGCAGGGGCAACGCCTATTCTGGTAGACGCTGAGATAGACCCACACTTGCATGTTCCAACACATGTGACGGATGATACAGTCAGAAAAGCCATAGCAAGACATCCTAATTGCCGAGCAATCGTTTTGACTTATCCGAACTACTATGGACATGCAGCTGATTTATCAAAGCTGATTCACATGTGTCATGAAGCAGGTGTGGTTGTTTTGGTTGATGAGGCTCATGGCGCGCATTTTGTATTAGGCGGCGCATTTCCTCCATCTGCTCTTTCCTATGGAGCGGACGTGGTGGTACAATCAGCACATAAAACCCTTCCGGCAATGACGATGGGTTCCTATCTTCATCTTCAAGGGGACCGAATCGATGCGAAGCGTTTGAAAACATTGCTCACGATGCTTCAAAGCAGTTCGCCGTCTTATCCAATTATGGCCTCATTAGATGTGGCGAGGGCTTATGTCGAGGAGATCAAAGGAAAAGGGACATTGGATGTAATCATGAAAGAACTGACAGAGCTGAAAGATCAGTTCAACCGTCTGACTCATCTTGAAGTGGTTGAGCCTGACTCGCTGCTTTCCGATCCATTAAAATGCGTCATTCGATCAACAAAAGGACTGACTGGTTACGAACTAAAACGGGTGCTTGAATCAGTGGATGTTCATCCAGAGCTTGCGGACGAACATCAGGTTTTACTTATTCTTAGCTTAGAACAGAGGAAGGACGTTCCTTTCAAGCGGATCGAGCAGGCTCTTAAGCAAAGTGATTCATTGCTCAAAGGAAAAAAACATATCCAAAATGAGACGTTATCTATTGAGACTGATGAGCAAAATCAAGACATAGAGGCTGTCCCATTTGAACATGCAGCAGGCCGGATGAGTGCAGAATCAATTATTCCCTATCCGCCTGGTATTCCTTTGATGATTAAGGGAGAGCGTATTGAGATAGATCAAATTGAGGCGTTAAGCCGTTTGCTTGGACATCAGGTTCATGTTCAAGCAAGTCAGGTCATTCATCAGAGAAAATTATATGTTTATATAGAAGAGGAGACACTATGAGCGGTATGTTTATTACGTTTGAAGGGCCAGAGGGCGCCGGAAAAACGACAGTGATTCGAAAAGTGTACGAAGAAATGGAACGTCAAGGATATGCAGTCATGGCAACACGTGAGCCGGGAGGCATTGAGATTGCTGAGCAGATTCGTGAAGTCATTTTAAATGAAAAAAACACGAAAATGGATGCGAAAACAGAGGCATTGCTGTATGCAGCAGCGAGAAGGCAGCATTTGGCTGAAAAGGTAGAACCGGCATTGCAGCGCGGAGACACAGTCTTATGTGATCGTTTTGTTGATAGCTCTCTCGCTTATCAAGGCTATGCGAGAGGGCTTGGAATTGATCAAGTCAGATCAATTAACGACTTTGCTATTGATGGCACGATGCCGCAAATGACCATTTATTTTTCCATTACACCTGAAGAAGGGTTAAAACGAATTCACGCCAATCAAGGAAGAGAAAAAAACAGATTAGACATGGAGACGCTGAATTTCCACCAGTTGGTCAGAGAAGGCTATGAACTGCTTATTGCGCAATCGCCAGAACGATTCCGTGTAGTAGATGCGTCTCAGCCGATACAGGATGTCTATGAAGAAGTACTTCGGGTGATTCAGGACACATTAAAGAAAAATCAAATATGACCTCATTCCCAATCGTTGTTATAATATAGAGGAAGACATCGGCATGTCACCTGTGCCTAAAACAAAGGAGGCCAATCAAATGAAATTAATTGTTGCCGTTGTACAGGACCAAGATAGCAGCAAGTTGTTGAAAATATTGACTGAACATCATTTCGGCGTGACAAAATTAGCTTCAACTGGTGGGTTTTTAAAGTCTGGGAATACGACTTTTATTATTGGTTGTGATGATGTCCGAGTGGATAAAGCATTACAGCTTATAAAAGAAAATTGCCGCAAACGTGATCAAATGATTGCACCTGTATCTCCAATGGGTGGTAACGCAGATTCATATGTACCATACCCTGTTGAGGTTGAAGTTGGTGGAGCTACTGTCTTTATTCTGCCAGTTGAACAATTTCATCAATTCTAAGGATGGGTTGCTGTGAAAATTAATCAAGATATGCGGCTGCTTTTAGAAAAGCGTGAACTCCAAGGCATTAAAGGAAGCCAAACATCTGCCTCCTTTAAAGCATCGATGGAGACGCAAAGCGGCAAAATGCGCTTAGAGCAGCTGACGGTCATGCTGAGTGATATCGAAGTGTTCGGTAAAAAGCTGACAAAGTCACGAAACCTAAAGGACTTGGCTAGGTTTAAAGGGCTTGTGAAGCGCTTTGTAAAAGAGACAGTCGATAATGGATTCAATATAGAAACATCAAGGAGCTTTGACATTTATGGCAACACGCGTACACTCGCTTTAGTCAAAGCATTAGATGAAAAGCTGATTGAATTAACAGAGGATATGATGGACCAAGAGAAACCTTCTATTGATTTGCTTGAACGTATTGGAGAAATAAAAGGTTTATTGATTAACCTTTACACATAGAGAGTGATAACATGGCAATTAGCTGGGATGACATGAATGATTTGCAGCCGCGCGTCATGCGGCTGATTTTTAATAGTATTGATAAAGACCGACTTGCGCATGCCTACTTATTTGAAGGAAAAAAAGGGACGGGAAAGCTGGATGCTGCGATGCTTTTGGCTAAGAGCTTTTTTTGCTTGAAAGCAGGAGTGAAACCATGTGAATCCTGCCAAAACTGCAAAAGGATTGAGTCAGGAAACCATCCCGATTTACATCTCGTGCAGCCTGATGGTCAATCGATTAAGAAAGCGCAAGTGCAGGCATTGCAAAAGGAATTTACAAAAGCAGGTGTGGAATCTCACCGAAAAATGTATATCATTCTTCATGCGGACAAAATGACGGTCAATGCCGCGAACAGTTTATTGAAGTTCCTAGAGGAGCCTAACCGGGAAACGATGGCAATTTTAATCACTGAGCAATCGCATAAAATGCTGGATACGATTATTTCAAGATGTCAGATGCTTAGCTTTCAGCCGCTGCAGCCGCAATCCTTGGAGCAGCAGCTATTACACGAAGGCGTATCTCAGCATCTTGCAAGGCTTTTGTCGAATTTAACCAATAATTTAGCAGAAGCACTCGAATTAAGTCGAAATGATCAGTTTGCAGAGTCTAGAGCGAAAGTGATAAAATTGTATGAAGTCTTACACCAGCGAAAAGAACATGCATTTTTTTATATACAGGATCAATGGATGCCTTTTTTCAAAGAGAAAGACCTTCAAGAAACAGGTCTGGATATGCTTTTATTTATATATCGTGATGTATTGTCGATTCAAATAGGAAATGAAGATAAAGTCATTTATCAAGACTTATTCCAGACAATGAAGCAGCACGCGCTGCATTCCACACAGCAGATGGTGACGAACCAGATCCTTGCTGTATTAGAAGCGAAAAAGAGACTTCAATCCAACGTGAATGCCCAAGGGCTGATGGAGCAATTGGTGTTGATGTTGCAGGAGGGATAAGTTTGTACAACGTAATTGGTGTTCGTTTTAAAAAAGCGGGCAAAATCTATTATTTCGATCCTAATGGATTTCATATAGAAAATGATAGTTGTGTCATTGTAGAGACGGTCAGAGGAGTTGAGTACGGACAAGTGGTCATCGCTAATAAAAAAGTAGATGAACACGATGTCGTTCTTCCTCTGCGTAAGGTGATTCGTGTAGCAGACGAACGAGACCGGCTCATCGTTGAGGAAAACAAAGAAGCAGCGATGACAGCCTTTGATACATGTCTTCAGAAGGTAAGTGAACACGGGCTAGAAATGAAGCTGGTCGATGTTGAATTTACATTTGACCGAAACAAGGTCATCTTCTACTTCACAGCGGATGGCAGAGTAGATTTCCGCGAGCTAGTGAAAGATCTTGCTTCAATTTTCAAGACGAGAATTGAACTTCGCCAGATTGGTGTAAGAGACGAGGCAAAAATGCTGGGCGGCATAGGTCCTTGCGGGCGAATGCTTTGCTGTTCGACATTCTTAGGAGACTTTGAACCAGTATCCATTAAGATGGCAAAAGACCAAAACCTGTCGCTAAATCCTACAAAAATTTCAGGGCTTTGCGGCCGTTTGATGTGCTGCTTGAAATATGAGAATGATGAGTATGAAACAGCGAAAGAACAATTGCCCGATATCGGTGAAACGATTCAGACATCTAGTGGCTCTGCAAAGGTAGTAGGGCTCAACATTTTAGAACGAATTTTGCAAGTTGAATTAACCGGGCAAGAAAAAGTGATAGAATATACTTGGGAAGAATTATTACAAGAAGGCGTTGTATCTGCACAAACAACTGAGTAACGAGGTGTGCCACCTTGGATAAAAAGGAACTATTTGATACGGTGATCAATTTAGAAGAACAAATCGGTTCTCTTTATCGCCAGTTAGGTGATTTGAAAAATCATATCGGTGAAGTGATTGAAGAAAATCATCAGCTGCAGATGGAGAATCAGCACTTGCGTGAACGTCTGGATCAGTCTGATCGGGACAAATCGTCTGAGACAGAGAATGATTCTGCTCAGAAGCCAGGTCATTCTGATATAGGAGAAGGTCATGATAACCTGGCTCGGTTATATCAGGAGGGCTTCCATATTTGTAATGTACATTATGGGAGCATTCGTAAAGAGGGAGACTGTTTGTTCTGTCTGTCATTTTTAAATAAAAAATGAGAAAAGGCTTCCGCTGAATCGGAAGCCTTTTTCACAGGAAAAGAAAGGATACATCATGGTTTCGTTAAGAGAAGATGAACGATTAGATTACTTGCTCGCCGAAGATATGAAGATTATTCAAAGTAAAACGGTTTTCGCCTTTTCATTGGACGCAGTATTATTAGCGAAATTTGCGTATGTGCCAATCCAAAAAGGAGAGATCATTGATCTTTGTACGGGAAATGGCATTGTGCCATTGCTGCTTTCGACTCGATCTAAGGCCTCCATTACTGGGGTCGAAATTCAAGAACGGCTGTTTGATATGGCAAAAAGAAGTGTGGCGTATAATCAACTTGAAAAGCAAATTAAATTGATTCATGGTGATTTGAATGATATGCCAGCACGCTACGGCAACCACAAAGTAGATGTCATCACATGTAATCCGCCATATTTTAAGACACCTTCTAAGGAAGAAATCAATGAAAATGAATACTTGGCAATTGCTCGGCATGAAATCCATTGTACATTAGAAGATGTCATTCGTGTTTCTTCCACGCTGCTGAAGCAAGGAGGTAAACTGGCGATGGTTCATCGACCGGGACGGCTGCTTGAGATTGTGGAATTGATGAAGAAATACCGAATTGAGACAAAACGAATTCAATTTGTTTATCCCAAACAGGGGAAAGAAGCCAATACCATCTTAGTAGAAGGTATAAAAGATGGAAAACCAGATCTGAAAATCCTCCCGCCTCTTTTTGTTTATGGAGATGATCAAGAGTATACAGAGGAAATCAGGACGATACTGTATGGAGAAGCATAATCATTATTTCTATGTATTGAAATGTGCAGACGGCAGCCTATATGCAGGTTATACAAATGATTTACAAAAAAGACTGACGACCCACAATAGTGGAAAGGGAGCAAAGTATACAAGAGCAAGACGGCCGGTTGAGCTGTATTATCATGAATGTTTTGCAACCAAAAGAGAAGCCATGCAGCAAGAATATCGTTTTAAAACGTGGACGCGGAAAAAGAAAGACCTTTATATAGAAGAAAAGCGAATAGAAAAGGAGGCGGCACATGAAAACACAGAAAAGCTTTGATGGTCAATCAGATATGGGCATTCTATATCTCGTCCCAACCCCAATTGGCAATTTAGAAGATATGACGTTTCGAGCCATACAAACATTAAAAGATGTAGACTATATTGCCGCAGAAGATACAAGACAAACGAAAAAACTTTGTCATGTCTATGAAATTGATACGCCATTAACGAGTTATCATGAGCATAACAAAGACAGCAGCGGCCACAAGTTAATCGAATGGTTAAAAGAAGGAAAAAACATCGCACTCGTGAGCGATGCTGGTTTACCGACGATCTCAGATCCAGGTGCTGAAGTGGTTCGAGACTTTACTAATATCGGCGGCTATGTCGTTCCGTTACCTGGAGCAAATGCTGCACTTACAGCACTCATTGCATCAGGGATTACACCTCAGCCATTTTTCTTTTATGGTTTTCTTGACCGACAAAAAAAGGAAAAGAAAAAACAGCTCGAAGCTTTGAAGAAGCGTCAAGAAACAATCATTTTCTATGAAGCGCCCCATCGATTAAAAGAAACGCTGACTTTGATGAAGGAAGTGTGGGGCAACCGGAATATCGCCATTACGAGAGAACTAACGAAAAAATTTGAAGAGTTTATTCGTGGAGATTTAGAGTCTGTGCTGACATGGGCCGCCGAGCATCAAATCCGGGGTGAATTCTGTCTTGTCGTACAAGGTAATGATCAAGATGAAGAAGAGTTAAATGAAGATGTCTGGTGGAAGTCCTTATCTGAAAAGGAACACGTGATCCATTACATAGAAGAAGGATTAACGTCGAAGGAAGCCATTAAACGTACAGCCGTCGAACGTGGTGTACCAAAGCGCATGATATACGATGCCTATCATATTGAACAATAAAGAAAGGTTCTTGCAAACGGTGCAAGAACCTTTTTTATATCAAACTTATTTTTGTGATTGAAGTTGGTTTTGGATTTCGTTAATAATTTGCTCTGCACCTTCACGGCTAAGAACTAATTTACCATTAGCAAGTTTAAGGTTATCGTCTGATACTTCACCTGTAACTTGGCAAGTCATGTTTGGTTTATATTTTTTTAGGATAATTTTTTCATCATCAACATAAATTTCCAAAGCGTCTTTTTCAGCGATTCCTAGAGTACGGCGAAGTTCGATTGGAATCACCACGCGCCCTAATTCGTCAACTTTACGTACAATACCTGTAGATTTCATCTTCATTCTCCTCCCAAAGAGTTCTTATTCTTAATATAATATTATCTTCGTCATTATTCGACAAATTCCTTACATTCATAGCATAACAAGGTTTCCATAAATCGTCAATCATTTTGTTTACTATTGTTTGTAAAATATGACTCTTAAAGTCAAAAGACCTTGAAACTATTGATTTATAAGGATTTCTCGGGTTTTTTCTATGAAAATATGAGAAATGACGAGTTCAGATTAACAAGACTTTTGCCCTAAATTAGACAATTGTAAATCTGGAAATAGATTTCATACGACAATATTCGACAAAATGTCGACAGGTTTGTCGTTTTTTTCGAAAAACTCATCTTTTTCGATCATTTCATCTTGTTCTATGTATATATGCTTGATCTTAAAGGCTAAGATGGTATCATAGAGAAAGCACAAGTGCAAAATTTAATGAATTGATCTAACACATTTTCATGTAATGATGATAACCGCTCTCGTCCATTGGGCGGGAGTTTTTGACATTTACACACATGCAGGAGGTTCCGACATGCCGGAAAAGAAAAAAACGTTTTATCTGACAACACCTATTTACTATCCGAGCGGAAAATTACATATTGGACATGCTTATACGACAGTAGCAGGGGATGCTATGGCTCGTTATAAACGTCTTCAAGGCTATGATGTGATGTATTTAACGGGTACAGATGAGCACGGACAAAAAATTCAGCAAAAAGCTGAAGAACAAAATATTACACCGATCGAGTATTTAGATCCGGTCGTGGCAGACATTCAATCATTATGGAAGAAACTCGACATTTCGAATGATGATTTCATCCGTACAACAGAAAAAAGACATACGAAAATCATTGAGCAAGTGTTTCAAAAGCTGCTTGATCAAGGTGATATTTATTTAGATCAATATGAAGGCTGGTACAGTATTCCTGATGAGACATTCTATACGGAAACACAGCTTGTGGATGTTGAGCGGAATGAAAAAGGAGAAGTCATTGGCGGGAAAAGCCCTGACAGCGGACATCCTGTCGAATTAATTAAAGAGGAATCATATTTCTTCCGTATGAGTAAGTACGCGGATCGTTTACTAGACTATTATGAGAAGAATCCAACGTTCATTCAGCCTGAATCAAGAAAAAATGAAATGATCAATAACTTCATTAAACCAGGTTTAGAGGATTTGGCTGTATCAAGAACAACCTTTGATTGGGGAATTAAAGTTCCTAACAATCCAAAACACGTCATCTATGTATGGATTGATGCGTTATTCAACTATTTAACTGCGATTGGCTACGGAACTGATCAGGATGAAAAATATAAAAAATATTGGCCTGCTAACGTGCATCTCGTAGGGAAAGAAATTGTACGCTTCCATACGATTTATTGGCCAATTATGCTGATGGCACTAGATCTGCCGCTGCCGAAACAAATTTTCGCACACGGCTGGCTGCTGATGAAAGATGGGAAGATGTCTAAATCAAAAGGGAACGTAGTAGATCCCGTCACATTAATTGATCGCTATGGCCTTGATGCCCTTCGTTATTACCTCCTTCGTGAAGTACCATTTGGTGCGGATGGTGTGTTTACACCAGAAGGATTCGTGGAACGTGTAAACTATGACCTTGCCAATGATTTAGGTAACTTGCTTAACCGTACAGTTGCGATGGTACAAAAATATTTTGACGGTACATTAAGCAGCTATAAGGGTCCAGTTAATGAGTTTGATGAGGAACTTAAAGCGGTAGCTGAGCAAACAGTCAAAGCCTATGAAGAAGCGATGGAAAACCTTGAATTCTCGGTGGCTCTTTCAAATGTTTGGACATTAATCAGCAGAACCAATAAATATATTGACCAGACAGCTCCATGGGTGCTGGCAAAGGATGAAACAAAACGAAAAGAGCTGCATTCTGTCATGTATCATTTAGCAGAATCACTGCGCATCACAGCGGTTCTCTTAACGCCATTCCTAACGAAAACACCTGAGAAAATCTTCTTCCAGCTTGGCATTGAAGAAGAGAAGCTTAAAAGCTGGGATAGCATTCTATCTTTTGGTGCCATTCAACAAGCGACGGTACAAAAAGGAGAGCCTTTGTTCCCTCGTTTAGAGGTTGAAGAAGAAGTAGCGTATATTAAAGAGAAAATGCAGGGAAGTGCACCAAAGGAAGAAGGGAAAGTTGAAATAGAAGAAACGGAATTACCTGAGCTTGGAGCAGAAATTGCATTTGATGATTTCTCAAAAGTTGATCTTCGAGTAGCACAGGTACTGGAAGCAGCCCCAGTGAAAAAAGCGGATCGTCTCTTAAAGCTTCAGCTTGATTTTGGATTTGAAAAAAGACAAATTGTTTCAGGGATTGCCAAGCATTATCAACCTGAGGAATTAGTAGGGAAAAAGCTCGTTTGCGTAGCGAATCTCACACCAGTCAAACTCAGAGGGGAAATTTCCCAGGGAATGATTTTAACTGGAGAAACTGATGGGAAATTGCAGGTTCTTGAAGTAGACCGATCTCTAGCAAATGGAACAAAAATTTTATAAATCAACAAAAGGTGTTCCACGTGTAACATTTCGTCGGACACCTTTTGTTTTTTAGAAGAATTGTCGAAAGGAGCAATCAACGATGTTATTTGATACACATGCCCATTTAAATGCTGAACAATATAATGAAGACTTAGAGCAGGTGATCGAAAGAGCGAAAAGTGAAAAAGTCGAAAAAATCGTGGTGGTAGGGTTTGACCGCCCGACAATTACGAGAGCAATGGAATTAATTGAAGAGTATGATTTCATCTATGCTGCCATTGGCTGGCACCCAGTCGATGCCATTGATATGACAGATGAGGTTTTGCTGTGGATCAAAGAATTATCTCAACATGAAAAAGTCGTTGCGATTGGAGAAATGGGTCTGGATTACTATTGGGACAAGTCGCCAAAAGATGTACAAAAGGAAGTCTTTAGACGTCAAATTGCTCTTGCGAAGGAAGTGAATCTTCCAATCATTATTCATAATCGTGACGCAACGGAAGATGTCGTGACGATCTTAAAGGAAGAGGGAGCGGCTGATGTTGGAGGGATTATGCATTGCTTTACTGGCAGCCTAGAAATCGCAAAAGCGTGTATGGATATGAACTTTTATATTTCATTCGGTGGACCCGTGACATTTAAAAATGCCAAAAAACCGAAGGAAGTTGTCAAGGACATACCAAGTGACCGGCTTTTAATTGAAACAGACTGCCCTTACTTAACGCCAGCGCCATTTAGAGGGAAACGTAACGAGCCAAGTTATGTGAAATATATCGCAGAACAGATCGCGGAGTTACGAGAAACAAGCTTTGAAGAGCTTGCTGAATTGACCACAAAAAATGCGAAAAAAGTTTTCGGTATAAACTGACAGTATATGATGTCAATCCTTGTTTAAGCTTGTCCAATTGTGAAACATAACGAAAATGTTCTACACGTTTGCGCCTCCTCATAGGATAAGTTGTCGATAAGTCTTTCTTCCCTTCCTTCCATCAATCTCCCATAATAGGGTTACAATCGAGCATTTTTGTACAGTGGGAGGAAGGGTTGACAGGTTTTGAGATACTCTATATAATCTCTCCGAGGAGAAGGAGGCGTTTTTCATCGTACAAAAAATGAAAAATCTGTTTTCTGTTAAGCTAGGAAAAGGCAAGGTTTTATTACTAGTTGTTTGCTTGCTTTTAGCTGGAACTGGGACGGCTTACGGTGCGCATGAGCTCACTAAGCAGTCTATTACCATTTCAATCAATGGTAAAGAGAAGACAATTCGTACACATGAAGAGACAGTAGCACAGCTGCTTTCAGACCTTGGAATAAAGACCAGGGCGGAGGATCATATCTCTCCAAGTCTAAATACAAAAATTGAAGACAACATGAACATTGTGTATGATGCGGCTATACCGGTTCATCTGACCCTAGATGGGAAAGAGAAAACGATATGGACAACAGATCAGACGGTTGGAGCATTATTGAAGAATGAGAAGATAGATATTGGGAAGCACGATCAAGTAACTCCAGGAAAGAATGACAAGATTAAAAAGGATATGAATCTTGTGGTTCAGCAGGCCTTCCAGGTCAGCGTAAATGATGGAGGAAAAGATAAAAAGGTGTGGACCACTTCGACTACGGTCGCTGACTTTTTAAAGCAACAAGAGCTGAGGCTCAAGAAGCACGATAAGATCAAGCCTGCGTTACATAGTAACCTTTCTAAAAAGAGCGCAGATATAAAGATCACTCGGGTGGAAAAAGTCACCGATGTAGTGGAAGAGAAAATTGCTTTTGATACCAAACATAAAAAGGATCGTTCTCTTGAAAAAGGAAAAGAGAAGGTGCTTAAAAAAGGTGAAGAAGGTAAATTGAAGAAGCACTATGCCATTGTGAAAGAAAACGGCAAAGTGGTGTCTAAAGAATTGATTAAAGAAGTGACTGAAAAAGATAGCAAGGATCGTTTAGTGGCTATTGGTACACAAGTGTCCAATAAAGAGCCTAAAGCGACACCTGCCGTTTCAAGAAGCAATGAATCGTCTGGAAAAGAATTTTATGTGGCGTCGACAGCCTATACAGCGAGCTGTGCTGGATGTACGGGCAGAACGTCAACAGGCTTTGATTTAAAAGCAAATCCGGGTGCAAAGGTTATAGCAGTAGATCCGAGTGTCATTCCGCTAGGCTCTAAAGTGTATGTGGAAGGCTATGGATATGCCGTTGCATCAGACACTGGATCTGCTATAAAAGGGAATAAAATCGATGTGTTCGTCCCAAATAAGTCGGCAGCTTATCAATGGGGAAATAAACGAGTGAAAATTAGAGTACTCAAATAAACACATCAAATCATTTATATGAACAGAGGGCTTTGCGCACCCTCTGTTTTTTTGGTTATAATAGAAGCACTGTTTTCTAATTAATTAGACGCAAAAACAGCATGAAAGGTTTCATTTTTTAACCAAAAATTGTTTATTGTTTTTGCAAGCGGAGGAATACATGAAAATCAAAGAAATCATTGTGGTGGAAGGTCGTGATGACACTGCCAGAGTGAAGATGGCAGTTGATGCAGATACGATCGAAACAAACGGATCAGCTATTGGTGATACAGTTATTCAACAAGTGCGTCTTGCTCAGGAGACGAGAGGGGTCATTATTTTAACTGATCCTGATTTCCCTGGTGAGAAGATCCGGAAAACCATCGCAGAAGCGGTTCCTGGCTGTAAGCACGCATTTTTGCCAAAACATCTTGCGAAGGCGAAGCGGGACAAAGGAATTGGTGTCGAGCATGCTTCCTTGGACAGTATTCGAGAATGCCTAGCCCATGTCCATGAGGAAATGGAAGAATCGGAAAGTGACATTACATTAGATGACTTATTTGACGCAGGCCTTATCGGAGGAGAAGCATCAAAACGCCGCCGCGAACGACTAGGTATGCTTTTAAATATAGGATATACCAATGCGAAGCAGCTGCAAAAGCGCCTTCACATGTTCCAAATAACCAAACATGATTTTATTGCGGCCTTAAAGACCGTCATGCAGGAGGAAGCCGATGAATAAAGATATTGCGACACCCATCAGAACGAAGGAAATACTGAAGAAATACGGTTTCTCTTTTAAAAAGAGCTTAGGGCAGAACTTTTTAATTGATACAAATATACTCGATCGTATTGTCGATCACGCAGAGGTGACGGATGAGACCGGCGTGATTGAGATTGGGCCTGGTATCGGTGCATTGACCGAGCAGCTCGCTAAGCGTGCAAAGAAAGTCACTGCTTTTGAAATCGATCAGCGTTTATTGCCCATTTTAAACGATACGCTTTCTCCATATGATAATGTCACGATCATTCATCAAGACGTATTAAAGGCGGATGTGAGGAAGGTCATCGAGGAAAATTTTGCTGACTGTAAAGAAGTGATGGTTGTCGCCAACCTTCCATATTACGTGACGACACCGATTATTATGAAGCTGCTTGAAGAAAACCTTCCATTGAAAGGGATTGTCGTCATGCTGCAAAAAGAAGTAGCAGATCGTATGGCAGCAGTCCCTTCATCAAAGGAATACAATTCGCTGTCTATCGCAGTTCAATACTATACGGAAGCGAAAACAGTAATGGTTGTGCCTAAAACGGTTTTTGTTCCACAGCCTAATGTGGATTCGGCTGTGATTAAACTAACCGTTCGTGAAACGCCTGCTGTCTCAGTAGAAAATGATGCGTTTTTCTTTCAATTGATCCGTGCGAGCTTTGGTCAGCGCCGAAAAACATTGATGAATAATCTCATGAACAATTTACCTGATGGAAAAAAACATAAAGCCATCATCGAAGAAGCACTTCAAACAGCAGACATTGATGGAAAGCGCCGCGGCGAGTCATTATCCATTGAGGAATTTGCCTGTTTGTCGAACGTTTTACAAAAAGCTCTGTCTTAAGGGCTTTTTTCTTTTGTTTTTCACCACTTTGTTCGTTCGGGCATAGGCTAGAAAGAACAGCACACATGAAAGAAGAACATATTTTAGCGTAAGACGATACCAACAGGATATGAGCCTGATTGTGGAGTGAAAAGCATGCAATTTCAAATAGGAGATATGGTGACAAGGGCATCCTATCAAATGGATATTTTGTTTCGAATCATTCGAATTGATGAGACCGATCAGCACGAAGCTACCGCCATATTGCATGGGAATGAAGTGAGGCTGATTGCTGATGCCAAGTTGTCAGATCTCGTCAAGGTTCAAAAAGAGGAACAGCTGACTAGAGAGAAAAATGACGAACGAAAAATCAATGAATCGCTTGACTTACTTAGACAGGATTATCAGCTGCTGCGGGAAAAACAAGAGTATTATACTTCTGGACAATATCAGCATCAAGAGCAGTATTTTCACATGCCTGGAAAGGTCCTTCATTTAGATGGAGATGCTTCATACTTAAAGAAATGCTTAGATGTATATGAACGAATTGGTGTACCTGTGTATGGTGTACATTGCCATGAGAAGAAAATGCCAAGCATGATTGACTCGTTAATTGATCAATATCGACCTGATATTTTGGTCATCACAGGACATGATGCGTATTCCAAGCAAAAGGGCGGCGTACATGATATCGGTGCCTATCGCCATTCTCGTCATTTCGTTGAAACGGTTCAAAAAGCAAGACGGAAAATTCCTCATTTAGATCAGCTTGTGATCTTTGCAGGTGCCTGTCAATCTCATTTCGAATCATTGATCCAAGCAGGTGCCAATTTTGCGAGCTCGCCTTCCCGTGTGAATATCCATGCGCTCGACCCCGTCTATATCGTTGCGAAGATCAGCTTCACTCCATTTGTAGATCGAATCAACGTGTGGGATGTGCTCCGAAATACATTAACAAGAGAAAAAGGCCTCGGAGGCATCGAGACGAAGGGCGTTCTAAGGGTAGGTATGCCATATAAAAGAGACCATGAATCGACATAACCCGACTGATTTCAGTCTGGTTTTTTTTATGTTCAAAAAGAAATTGCAAAAGGATACATAATTCACCGGAATTTGAGAAAAATAGGGAGAAGAAAAGGTAGAAGTTTGTCAAAATTATTTTGTTGACAATGGCTCGTGTTCGTTGATATAATTTAATTTTTATTTGACAAAAACGAGCCGTTGTTGTATAATTATCTCAGTGAGGTGGATGCAATGGCGAAGACTTTGTCCGACATCAAAAGATCGCTTGATGGTAACTTAGGTAAACGTTTGACGTTAAAGGCTAACGGGGGCCGCCGTAAAACAATTGAGCGTTCGGGCATTTTAGCTGAAACGTACCCTTCTGTATTTGTGATTCAATTAGATCAAGATGAGAATTCGTTTGAAAGAGTTTCTTATAGTTATGCAGATATACTGACTGAGACGGTCGAATTAACGTTCGATGATACCGCTAGCTCAGTCGCCTATTAATGGGCAGTGAACTTCTTGTTTACTGCTTTTTGTTTTGCCTTTTTTTCTGAATGGGAGTCTGTCCATTTTTTGAAAGGGGTAAAAGAAAGGATTCGATACAAAATAAGAAAGCCACACAAGCAGTGGCACTGATTCGAATTCTCGACTAAAGGGGCTGTTTCGTTTGGGTAGACGCCGAGGTATTATGTCAGATGAGTTCAAATACGAGCTGGCGAAGGATCTTGGATTTTATGATACCGTCAAAAATGGAGGCTGGGGAGAGATTCGTGCGCGTGACGCAGGTAATATGGTCAAACGTGCCATTGAATTAGCTCAACAGCACATGGCTCAGGATGAGAATCAACGATAGAAAAACGGTCAGGGATACCTCGGGTGTCTCTGGCTTTTTTTGATGAAAAAGTCAGTGTGCTCGGCGTAAAAGCCTATATTCATCAGATCCATCAAATGTGATACAATATTGATACTTATGTTTAGATGGAGAAGTAGGTGAAATGTTTGCGTATTTTAGAAAAAGCACCGGCAAAAATTAATCTCTCACTTGATGTTCATGGAAAAAGACCGGATGGATATCACGAAGTGGAGATGGTGATGACAACAATAGACCTTGCAGATCGACTAGAGCTGACGGAGCTGGACAAGGATGAAATCCGTGTATCATCTCATAATCGATTCGTGCCAGATGATCAGCGTAATTTGGCTTATCAGGCGGCTAAATTGCTCAAAACAAGGTTCGGTATTCAAAAAGGTGTATCCATTGTCATCACGAAAACAATTCCAGTCGCAGCAGGTTTAGCTGGAGGCAGCAGTGATGCGGCAGCAGCTCTTCGCGGCTTAAATCGTTTGTGGAAGTTGAACCTCACGTTAGATGAACTAGCTGAGCTTGGAGCGGAGATCGGCTCAGATGTGTCCTTTTGTGTACACGGAGGCACAGCACTAGCGACAGGACGTGGAGAAAAGCTGAAGCATATTGCGACACCGCCGCATTGCTGGGTGATTTTAGCGAAGCCGGTGATTGGGGTATCTACAGCTGAAGTCTATAGACAATATGACGCAAGCAAAGTAGAACACCCGAATGTAAAGCGTATGATTGAAGCGATTGAAGCGAAAGATTATAAAGAGATGTGCGGCTCACTCGGCAACGTTCTAGAGTCTGTGACATTAAAGATGTACCCAGAAGTAGATATGATCAAAAGACAGATGAAGCGTTTCGGTGCTGACGCTGTTTTAATGAGTGGAAGCGGCCCTACAGTATTTGGCTTGATTCAATATGAATCGAAGGTACAAAGAATATATAACGGACTGAGAGGATTTTGTGATCAAGTATACGCTGTCCGCATGATCGGCGAACAAAATGCCCTTGATTAAATCCGTATATTAAGTTATATTTATCATAAATTATTCGGGTTCTGGGGGTAAGTTCATGAAGTTTCGTCGAAGCGGCAGATTGGTGGACTTAACAAATTATTTGTTAGCCCACCCGCACGTACTAGTACCGTTAACTTTTTTTGCAGAAAGATATCAATCTGCGAAGTCCTCTATTAGTGAAGACTTAACGATTATCAAACAGACCTTCGAACAGCAGGGAATAGGCACATTGCTTACTGTACCTGGTGCTGCTGGCGGAGTGAAATATATTCCAAAGATTCACCTAAAAGAAGCAGACGACGTAGTAAACGATATCGGAGAGGCTCTATCGACTCCTGAACGTGTACTTCCTGGCGGTTATTTATATTTAACCGATGTTTTAGGTAATCCATCAATTCTTGCGAAAATCGGTAAGCTGTTTGCGACCATCTTTGCAGACCGTGCGATTGATGTCGTCATGACCGTTGCGACAAAGGGTATTCCAATTGCCTATTCTGTTGCGGGTTATTTAAATGTGCCTGTTGTGATCGTTAGAAAAGATAATAAGGTAACCGAAGGATCAACTGTAAGTATTAACTACGCGTCAGGTTCGTCTAACCGAATTCAAACCATGTCACTTGCAAAGCGGAGTTTAGATAAAGGATCCAATGTCCTAATCATTGATGACTTTATGAAAGCGGGCGGAACCATTAACGGCATGATGAATTTGCTTGAGGAATTTAATGCAAATGTTGCAGGGATCGGTGTTCTTTTAGAAGATGAAGGCGTAAATGAACGTCTCGTTGATGAATATGTATCGCTTTTAAAGCTTTCAACCATTGATATGAAGCAGAAGATCATTGAGATCAATGAAGGCAATTTCCACGAGTTTTTTCATTCGAAAGCTTAAGCTTTGATCAAACATGTAGTTGAATGGGAGAGATTGATATGACAAAAGTTGTTCAAACCAAACATGCACCAGCAGCCATTGGACCTTACTCTCAAGGGATTATTGTCAATAACATGTTTTACAGCTCAGGGCAGATTCCATTAACGCCAGCTGGAGACTTTGTAAATGGAGATATTAAAGAACAAACACATCAAGTGTTCCGTAATCTTAAGGCCGTACTTGAAGCAGCAGGTGCTTCCTTTGAGACAGTCGTGAAAGCAACAGTTTTTATCAAAGATATGGAACAATTCGCAGAAGTAAATGAAGTGTACGGTGAGTATTTCCATACACATAAGCCAGCTCGTTCATGTGTGGAAGTAGCAAGACTTCCTAAGGATGCACTCGTAGAAATTGAAGTAATTGCATTAGTAAAATAAACAGGCAGTCTCAACGAAAGCCGTTTGGTTTCATCATATGCAGGAAAAGACATCATCATGATGTCTTTTTTTCACGCAAAGAATGTAAGCGTCGTCACCAAAATGACAAATAATGTATAAATATCCCGATATTTCAAAAAAAGTTTAAAAAAAGAGCAGGAGAATCACCACAATCGTTGAATACCTAAGTAATGCTTTTATATTGGGAAAAGGTGGTGAACTACTGTGGAAGTTACTGACGTAAGATTACGCCGCGTGAATACCGATGGTCGCATGAGGGCGATTGCATCCATCACGCTGGACCACGAATTTGTTGTTCATGATATTCGTGTGATTGATGGAAACAATGGGTTGTTTGTGGCAATGCCTAGCAAACGCACGCCTGATGGAGAGTTTCGCGATATTGCACACCCAATTAATTCAGGTACTCGGGGTAAAATCCAAGATGCTGTATTAAATGAATATCATCGCTTAGGCGAAGAGGAAGAAACAATTGAATATGAAGAAGCTGGAGCTTCTTAATCATATGTGAATCCAAAAAGACAGCTTTAAGAGAAAATGGAATGTTTTCTTTTAAATGCTGTCTTTTTTGCGTTTTTTCTCTTGTTTCTTATGTCTTTCATCCATTAGAAAATTATTGCACTTCCTCTTGTATCCTTGAAATCAGTCCTTATTTAGGATATATTTTTCTATGGATAATAGGGATATTGGAGGCCAATCAATGGATAAGCGGTTCGCAGTGATTTTAGCAGCGGGAAAAGGAACGAGAATGAAGTCAAAGCTATACAAAGTACTTCATCCAGTTTGCGGAAAGCCAATGGTCGAGCATGTGGCAGATGAAGCGTTAAAGCTTTCTTTAGCCAAGCTAGTGACGATCGTCGGTCATGGAGCAGAGAACGTCAAAGAGCAGCTTGGAGACAGAAGTGAGTATGCACTTCAAGAAGAACAGCTGGGAACAGCACATGCCGTCAAACAAGCAAAGTCGTTCCTTGCGCAGGAAAAGGGAACAACCATTGTCATTTGTGGTGATACGCCATTATTGACAGCGGAAACAATGGAAGCTATGTTGAGCGAGCATCAAAAACATCAAGCGAAAGTCACTATTTTAACTGCACATGCGGATGACCCGACAGGTTATGGTCGTATTATTCGTGACGAAACCGGTGCTGTCGTGAAAATTGTGGAGCATAAAGATGCGAATGATGCGGAACGTCAAGTGAATGAAATTAATACAGGGACCTATTGTTTTTCAAATGAAGATCTCTTCCGTGTGATTGAGCAAGTATCGAATGAAAATGCACAGGGTGAATACTATTTGCCAGACGTCATTGAAATTTTAAAGAATGAAGGGCAAACGGTTGCAGCATATCAAACACCGCATTTTGAAGAAACACTTGGAGTCAATGATCGTATCGCTCTATCACAAGCAGAGCAATTCATGAAGCGACGTATTAATCATCAGCATATGAAGAATGGTGTGACCTTGATTGATCCTGAGAACACGTATATTTCACCAGATGCTGTCATCGGTGAAGATACAATCATTTATCCTGGGACGGTCATCAAAGGGAATGTAAAAATCGGTGCAGACGCTACTATTGGGCCAAACACTGAAATTGTTGACAGCATCGTCGGAGATCGCACAGTGATTAAGCAATCTATCGTCTGCGATAGTGAGGTTGGAGTCGATGTGACAATTGGGCCGTTTGCTCATATTCGCCCGTTGTCGAAAATTGGCGATGAAGTGAAGATCGGGAATTTTGTCGAAATCAAGAAAACGGTTTTCGGTGACCGCAGCAAAGCATCTCATCTAAGCTATATTGGAGATGCAGAGGTCGGAACTGATGTAAACCTTGGCTGTGGATCTATTACAGTCAACTATGATGGGAAGAACAAATTCTTAACGAAGATTGAAGATGGCGCTTTTATTGGCTGTAATTCAAATCTCGTAGCACCAGTCACTGTCGGAAAAGGGGCATATGTTGCAGCTGGTTCAACGGTTACAGAAGATGTACCGCAGGATGCATTGTCTATTGCTAGAGCAAGACAAGTCAATAAAGAAGATTATGTGAAAAATATTCATAAAAAATAATCCAAATACCCGGAGGTTTACCATGTCTAATCGTTATGCTGATGCGAATTTAAAGATATTCTCTTTGAATTCAAACCCTGAACTTGCTAAAGAAATTGCCGATCGTATCGGAGTTGATGTAGGAAAGAGCTCTGTTAAACGCTTTAGTGACGGTGAAGTCCAAATCAATATTGAAGAAAGTATTCGCGGCTGTGATTGTTATGTCATTCAATCAACGAGTGCGCCAGTCAATGAGCACATTATGGAACTGCTCATTATGGTGGATGCACTAAAACGCGCTTCTGCGAAAACGGTCAATATCGTGATCCCTTATTACGGATATGCACGTCAAGATCGTAAGGCAAAACCTCGTGAGCCAATCACTGCGAAGCTTTTTGCGAACTTACTTGAGACAGCAGGTGCTACTCGTGTCATTGCACTTGATCTTCATGCGCCGCAGATCCAAGGTTTCTTTGATATTCCAATCGATAACTTAATGGCTGTGCCAATCTTAACTAACTATTTCGAACAGAAAAACTTGAAGGATATCGTCGTTGTGTCTCCAGACCACGGTGGTGTGACACGTGCGCGTAAAATGGCAGACCGCCTGAAAGCGCCAATCGCTATTATCGACAAACGTCGTCCGAAGCCAAATGTTGCTGAAGTGATGAACATCATTGGTAACATTGAAGGCAAAACGGCGATTCTCATCGATGATATCATTGATACGGCTGGTACCATTACACTTGCTGCAAATGCACTTGTGGAAAATGGAGCGGCTGAAGTATATGCTTGCTGTACTCACCCAGTATTGTCTGGACCAGCAGTAGAACGTATCACAAATTCTAAAATAAAAGAATTGGTTGTGACAAACAGTATTCATTTAACAGATGACAAGAAAGTTGAAAAATTCATTCCGCTTTCAGTTGGGCCTTTGCTTGCAGAAGCCATCATCCGTGTACATGAAGAAGAATCTGTGAGCTACCTTTTTAGCTAATTTTCTGATTAAAAAAGGCCCTAGGCATCAGCTTGGGGTCTTTTTGCTGTCATCATTCAGAGCAAATAGGTTTAAAATGATTCGCTTATGGGTAATTATGAGAGTAGTGACAAAAATGAAATAGGATGGTGCTGAATATGGCAACTTTAAAAGCAAATAAAAGAAATGATTTCAAACGTTCCACACTGCAAAAAATCCGTCATTCAGGACACGTTCCTGGTGTCATATACGGAAAAAATACAGACAACCTGGCTGTTTCACTAGACAGCATCGATTTATTAAAGACCTTACGTGATGAAGGAAAGAATACAATCATCACATTAGACGTGAACGGTGAAACAAAATCCGTGATGGTCACAGAATTACAAACAGATCCGCTGAAAAATGAGCTTGTCCATGCAGATTTCCAAGTGGTCGACTTACAGCGTGAAATTGAAGCAGATGTACCTGTCCAGCTGATTGGCGAATCTAAAGGGGTAAAAGATGGCGGTGTGCTTCAGCAGCCACTATTTGAACTATCCATTACAGCGAAACCAAAAGATATCCCGCAGCATATTGAAGCAGATATTACAAACTTAGAAGTAAATGATGTCCTAACAGTCGCTGATTTGTCTGTTCAGTCATCATATCAAGTGAATAACGATCCAGAAGAAGTCGTTGCATCCATTTTGCCGCCTCAGCAATCAGAGGTTCCTGAGCCAGATAGCGAAGAGGAACTAAAAGAACCTGAGGCCATTAAAGAAAAGGATAACGATGGAGAATAACTGGTCATTTAGAGACGTAACCCTCCCGCGGTTGCGTCTTTTGTGCTAGAATGAAAAGAATTCATACGTTTTTACATGAGGCAATCCTATTGGCTCATTTTTTAGGCGTGTGCTTTGTGGCAAAGGAGGTTATTGGTTTCATGATTGCATTCGTTGGATTGGGTAATCCAGGAAAAGAATATGAAAAAACAAGACATAATGTCGGGTTTATGACAATAGATGAATTATCGAAAAAATGGGACATCCCCTTAAATCAATCAAAATTCCATGGACAATTTGGAACAGGGTTTGTTTCAGGGCAAAAGGTTCTACTTGTAAAGCCGCTTACATATATGAACTTATCAGGAGAATGCGTGCGTCCGCTAATGGATTACTATGATATTCCACTTGAACATTTGAAAGTCATCTATGATGATCTTGATTTGCCAACTGGGCGGATTCGTTTGCGTACAAAAGGAAGTGCAGGCGGACATAATGGAATCAAATCGTTGATTCAGCATTTAGGGTCACCTGAGTTTGACCGATTCCGTATCGGCATTGGACGTCCTCAAAATGGCATGAAGGTCGTCGATTACGTGCTAGGATGCTTTTCTGAAGAGGAGCAGCCTGACATTGCATTAGCCATTCAGGCGTCTGTCGAAGCTTGCGAGGCGGCTTTAATAAAGCCATTTTTAGAAGTGATGAATGATTTTAACAAGAAGGTATAAGAATGATAAGCAAAGCACATACTGATTATAAAATCTCAGCATGGGAGGATCACGTATGGCTTTGCATTATTACTGCCGGCACTGTGGTGTAAAGGTTGGCAGTCTAGATGAATCCGCTGTTCAAAGTGAAGCACTTGGATTTCATCACTTAACAAATGAGGAAAGAAACGATATGATTTCTTATAGGGAAAATGGTGATTTACATGTACAAACCATTTGTGAGGATTGCCAAGAGGCGCTCGAAAGAAATCCTGATTACCATCAGTATCATACCTTTATTCAATAAAAAGCTTTGGTGTAGATAATAGACCAAAGCGTTTTTCTGTTTTAAACAAGCAGGGAGGAGGAGCCAAATGAAAAATATACAATCATTTATCAAACAAAGTGATGATTTTCAGTCCATTTTTAATGGGCTAAAGGAAGGGTTAAAAGAACAGCTGCTCGCCGGACTATCAGGCTCCGTCAGATCTTTATTTACAGCCGCTATATCAGACGAACTTAAGCGGCCGATGTTTATTGTGACTCACAACTTGTATCAAGCGCAGAAGGTAACAGATGATCTTGCCAGTGTGATTTCAGATCGCTCGGTCCTTCTTTATCCTGTTAATGAACTCATTGCTTCAGAAATTGCCGTTGCCAGCCCTGAGCTCAGAGCACAGCGTCTAGATGTTCTGAACCGGCTGGCGAATGGAGAAAACCCCATTATCGTCACACCGGCTGCAGCGGTGCGCAGAATGCTTCCGCCAGTTGAGCTCTGGAAGGAGAGTCAGATCCATTTAAAGCTCGGTGAAGAAATTGATTTGGAGGCGTTTTCAAAACAACTTGTACAAATCGGTTATGACCGGACGTCGATGGTTGCTGCGCCCGGAGATTTTAGTGTGCGCGGAGGAATCATTGATATTTATTCGTTAACGGAAGATCATCCGATCCGTATTGAGCTGTTTGATACAGAAGTAGACTCGATTCGAACGTTCCACTCAGATACACAGCGTTCATTAGAAACACTTCAAGAGATTAAAATCGGTCCCGCAAAAGAGCTGATTGTGAGAGGTTCTGAACGAGTGAGAGCCATTGAACAGCTTGATCAAGGACTTGCGAAGAGCTTAAAGAAATTTAACTCAGACCAGCAAAAAGAACTGCTTCATCAACATATTTCTGCTGATCGAGAGAAGCTGCTAGAAGGTATCGTGACACAGGAAATGACGAAGTACCTGTCCTATTTCTATGAAAAGCCTGCTAGTTTGCTAGATTACACATCACAGGATACGATTATTATTTTAGATGAAATTAGCAGAATTCAGGAGATGGAAGAACAGCTTGAACAGGAAGAAGCTGATTGGACAATTAGCCTGCTTGAAGAAGGTAATATCCTTCATGATTTATCCCTTTCTTTCCCGTTCCAACAACTGATCAATCAGCAATCGCGGTCTATTCTGTACTACTCCTTGTTCCTGAGACATGTCCAGCAGACAAATCCACAAAATATCGTCAATGTATCTAGTAAGCAAATGCAGAATTTCCACGGGCAGATGAATGTGCTTGCGAGTGAAATTGAACGCTACAAAAAACAACAATATACAGTTGTCTTCTTAGGTGCGGATGAAGAGCGGACAGATAAACTATCTTCTGTCTTACATGATTATGACATTGAAGCCGCTCTTGCCAAGCCGGACGCCGAGCTTGTAAGCGGACAGGTGTATATTTTACAAGGTGAGCTGCAAACAGGCTTTGAACTGCCGTTATCGAAAATTGCCGTGATCACAGAAGGCGAGCTCTTCAAGAAACGTGTGAAGAAGCAGGCACGTAAGCAAAAGCTGACCAATGCAGAGCGAATTAAGAGCTATTCAGAGCTTCAAGTCGGCGATTATGTGGTGCACATTAACCACGGAATCGGTAAGTATTTAGGAATTGAAACGCTTGAAATCGGCGGCATTCATAAAGATTATTTAAATATTCATTATCAAGGAAGCGACAAGCTTTATGTACCGGTTGAACAAATTGATCAGGTGCAGAAGTATGTCGGATCAGAAGGTAAAGAACCAAAGCTGTACAAACTAGGCGGCAGCGATTGGAAACGTGTGAAGAAAAAAGTGGAAACATCTGTACAGGACATCGCAGATGATCTCATTAAGCTGTATGCGGAACGTGAGGCAAGCAAAGGGTATGCCTTCTCGCCTGATCATGAGATGCAGCGCCAGTTTGAATCAGCGTTCCCTTACCAGGAAACAGATGATCAAATCCGTTCGATTCACGAAATCAAACAAGACATGGAGCGGGAGCGTCCAATGGACCGCCTACTTTGTGGAGATGTGGGATATGGAAAAACAGAAGTGGCGATTCGAGCGGCCTTCAAAGCCATTGCTGACGGAAAACAGGTTGCTCTGCTTGTACCGACAACCATCTTAGCGCAGCAGCATTTTGACACGATTATGGACCGATTCCAAGACTACCCTGTCAAAATCGCTCAGCTGAGTCGTTTCCGTACAAGAAAAGAAACAACCGAAACGTTAAAAGGGCTGAAAAACGGAACGATTGATATGGTCATCGGCACACACCGTTTGCTTTCTAAAGATATTGTCTATAAAGACTTAGGTTTGTTGATCATTGACGAAGAGCAGCGTTTTGGTGTGACGCATAAAGAGAAAATTAAACAGATGAAAGCCAATATCGATGTACTGACATTAACGGCTACGCCAATTCCGCGTACGCTGCATATGTCTATGCTTGGCGTACGGGATTTATCGGTTATTGAGACACCGCCTGAAAACCGTTTCCCTGTTCAAACCTATGTGGTCGAGTACAATGGCGCTTTAGTCAGAGAAGCGATTGAGCGAGAACTAGCACGCGGCGGTCAAGTGTACTTTCTTTACAACCGTGTTGAAGATATTGAACGCAAAGCAGATGAAATCTCCATGCTAGTCCCAGACGCGAAAGTCAGCTATGCACATGGGAAAATGAGTGAGAACGAGCTGGAATCAGTGATGATCAATTTCCTTGAAGGTGAATCAGATGTATTGGTCAGTACCACCATCATTGAAACGGGAGTCGACATTCCAAATGTGAACACGCTCATCGTCCACGATGCGGATAAAATGGGGCTTTCTCAGCTGTACCAGCTAAGAGGACGAGTAGGACGCTCGAATCGTGTCGCATATGCTTATTTCACGTATCGAAAAGATAAAGTTCTGTCTGAAGTAGCAGAGAAGAGACTTCAAGCTATTAAAGAATTCACAGAGCTCGGATCAGGATTTAAAATTGCGATGCGTGATTTAACGATTCGAGGAGCAGGAAATTTACTTGGTGCACAGCAGCATGGATTCATTGATTCTGTTGGATTCGACCTCTATTCTCAAATGCTGAAAGAAGCCATTGAGGAAAGAAGAGGCGATACAACGGCTCAAGATAAATTCGAACCGGAAATCGATCTGCAAATCGATGCCTACATCCCGGACACTTACATTTCGGATGGGAAGCAAAAGATCGAGATGTATAAACAGTTCAGAGCGATTGGATCAATCGAAGAGCGAAAAGAGCTTCAAGATGAAATGATCGACCGATTTGGTGAATATCCGCAAGAAGTGGCGGACTTGTTCACGATTGCGACGATGAAAGTATACGCAGTGCAGGAACGTGTCGAACTGATCAAGATGGAGAAAGGCATTGTCAGGCTTACTCTTGAAGAGCAAGCAAGCAGTGAAATCGACGGTCAAAAATTATTTGCGCTCAGCAGTAAATATGGTCGTGATATAGGCTTGGGAATGGAAGGCAGCAAGCTGATTATTTCTGTTCAAACGAAAGGCAAGAAGACTGAGGAATGGCTTGAGATCGTTCTGAATATGCTTCGAGGCCTTCAAGAAGTGAAAAAAGAAACCATTCCATCTTCATAAAATTTTGTTTGTCTCTCGTGTATATTACGTTTGATGTGACGGATACTAAACTCAGGGTCAAGTGGTGAATGTTGCATAAAGTGGACGCTTTTGTTCCATTCACCCAACACATCATCAAACGAAAGAGAGGCAGCAGTGAATGAAAGCAACTGGAATTGTACGCCGCATCGATGATCTAGGTAGAGTGGTTATTCCGAAGGAGATTCGCAGAACATTGCGCATCCGGGAAGGAGATCCGCTTGAGATTTTCGTCGACCGCGATGGAGAAGTGATTTTGAAGAAATATTCGCCGATTAGTGAGCTAGGAGACTTTGCGAAGGAATATGCTGATGCATTATTCGACAGTTTGGGTCATTCCATCCTGATCTGTGATCGAGATACGTATATTGCTGTATCCGGCAGTTCGAAAAAAGAGTACTTAAACAAATCCATCAGTGATTTACTTGAACGAACAATGGACCAGCGTAATTCTGTATTAGAAGAAAGCAAAAAAGAAATTCAACTTGTCGATGGTATTGATGATGACGTATCTGCTTATACCATTGCACCTATTGTTGCAAACGGAGATCCGATTGGCGCCGTCGTCTTATTTTCTAAAGAGCGTTCAATGGGAGAAGTGGAGCATAAAGCGGCAGAAACGGCAGCTGGCTTCTTAGCCCGTCAAATGGAACATTAGGTCTAATATTCTATATCATATAGATAAAATGAAAGAATGCCGATGAAATCATTTGATTTTGTCGGCGTTTTTTATATGGGATGAAACAAAACGAGGAATGTGCCGTCTACTCCTTAGAAAGAAACGGCTTTTCATTCACGTATGATATAATGAGTGCGTTTAACTGTAGATCTATTTTTAAAGGAGTCATCCATGAAAAATGCTGTGAATCAGCCGCATTGGCTTTTCCAGGGTGCGGTGATTTTGACCATCGCAGGCTTGTTATCAAAGGTACTAAGTGCCGTTTATCGTGTTCCGTTCCAGAACATCGTAGGAGACACAGGGTTTTATATTTATCAGCAAGTGTATCCCTTCCTTGGCATTGCCATCATGCTCGGCACCACAGGGTTTCCTGTCATGGTGTCCAAGCTTCTGAGTGAGCATGGGGAAGAGAATCGAAGGATCATTACAAGGGTATCCTTGGTCTATATCACTTTACTGAGCTTGGTCTTATTTCTTTGTCTTTACATAGGAGCAGGCAGAATTGCGAGCCTTATGGCGGACAGTCAATTAATCCTGCTCATCCAAATGAGTGCTTTCGTGTTTTTATTTCTTCCGCTTACCGTGATGCTGAGGGGAGTTTTTCAGAGTGACGGTATGATGCTTCCAACGGCTATTTCTCAATTGGTGGAGCAACTCATCAGGGTAGGCGTCCTGCTTGTTTTATCCTTCTATTTCGTGAGGCGCGGCTATTCGCTTTATGAAACAGGGGCGGGTGCGGTCTTCTCCTCCATAGCGGGGAGTGCGGCCTCGCTTATACTGCTTCTTTTTCTTTGGCTGACATACCGGAAACAGCCTGCTGCAAGTATGACAAGCAAACAGGCGACACTTCGGAAAAAGGATGTTTTGAAGAGTTTGGTGCTGTATACATTCACGATTTGTGTCAGCGGATTGCTCATTTTATGGATGCAAATGGTTGATGCCTTTCATCTGTATGCGTTGCTGCGCAGTGAGGGTCTGAGTGAAGCCGCGGCAAAAGCGGCAAAAGGTGTGTATGACCGAGGACAGCCGTTCTTACAGCTAGGGACGGTGTTTGCCATTAGCATCGGAACCTCTCTTGTGCCATTTTTATCGGCGGCCATGAGGAATGGAGAGCATGAAACGATAAGGCAAAAAGTGCGTACATCGTTTAAGACCACGTCGGTTTTAGGGATTGGTTCAGCAGTTGGGCTGATTTGTATTCTAGCGTCAGTCAATACCATGCTTTTTCGTAATGACTTAGGCACCGATGCGCTGCAAATATTCTGTATTTCCATCGCATTTACATCGATTGCGATTACGCAAGCAGCTTTACTTCAAGGGCTCGGGCATACTGTGTATCCGGCTGTTGTGGTGATTCTCAGTGTGCTGGTGAAATGGATACTAACGCTTGCACTTGTCCCGCTATTTGGCATCTACGGTGCCGCATGGTCAACCGTATGTGGTTTTCTCGCTGCGGCTCTGCTCAATGCCGTTTATTTGAGGCATAAAGGATGGATTTCGTTGAGAGAGCTGTTCCCAGTGAAAATTCTTTTATCGGCTGCTTTCATGGCCATTGTCTTAATAGGGTATCAGGCACTGTTTTCTTGGGTCATTCCCTTTGAAAAACGTCCTTTTTTCGTTTTAGAGAGCCTGACGTCAGTTTTTATTGGTGGTTTCGCCTTTTTATATAGTATTCTTAAGCTAGAAGTATTTACGGACGAGGAATGGAGACTCATTCCATTAGGAGAAAAGATTTTATATTTTAAACAGATGAGAGGGAATCGAAATGGCAGGTAAGATTACCGTCGTCGGTCTCGGGGCAGGCGACATGGATCAGCTGACGCTCGGTGTATACAAGCAGCTGAAGCAGGCGAAAGAAGTATTTATGAGAACGCAGGATCATCCGCTTACCGCAGAGTTGATGCAGGAGGTCTCATCGCTGACCTTTTTTGATGAAATTTATGAAAAACACGATCAGTTTGATTCGGTCTATCAGGAAATCACTGAAATTTTATTTACAGAGGCTGCGGAAAAGGATATTGTGTACGCAGTACCAGGACACCCATTTGTCGCAGAAAAGACCGTCCAGCTATTAGTTTCTCAGCAGCAAGAGCGCGGGATTGAGGTGTCTGTTGCTGGTGGACAAAGCTTTTTGGATGCGACGTTTAACTCCTTGCAGATTGACCCAATCGAGGGATTACAATTCGTTGATGCAGGAGATATGAGAGCGGACGATCTGAAATTGACCCAGCATGTCCTCATTTGTCAGGTATATGATCAGCTGACCGCTTCGAATGTGAAACTCACGCTGATGGAAAAGCTTCCTGACGATTATGAAGTCTATATTGTGACTGCGGCTGGAAGCAGTCAGGAAGAGATTACTGCCGTTCCTTTATTTGAACTTGATCGAGATGTGTCGATAAATAACTTAACGAGTGTTTATGTACCTCCGATTCAAGATGAAAAGCTGCTTTTTCAACAATTTGACACTTTCCGTGACGTCATACGTACATTAAGAGGTCCGGGCGGCTGTCCATGGGATCAAAAACAAACCAATGAGTCACTTAAACCATATTTAATTGAAGAATGCTATGAACTGCTTGAAGCGATCGATGAAGATGATCCAGACCATATGGTGGAAGAGCTCGGAGATGTGCTGCTGCAGGTGTTACTTCACGCCCAAATTGGTGAAGATGACGGCTTTTTCTCAATTGATGACGTCATCCAGCATGTCACAGAAAAAATGATTCGTAGACATCCCCATGTGTTTGGTGACACAAATGTTTCTGAAGCAGCAGATGTGGTCGCCAACTGGGAAAAAATCAAGCAGCAGGAGAAGCCGGAGCGGGCAGCCTCCATTTTGCAATCCATCCCGGCGACGCTTCCAGCACTAACAAAGGCATATAAGCTCCAAAAGAAAGCCGCCAAAGTAGGCTTTGATTGGACAGATGTGAAAGATATTTGGAACAAATACGAAGAAGAGAAGCAGGAATTTCTCGTTGAAGTGGCAGAGAAGCCGGACGAAAGTGCAACGAAGCAGATGAAAGATGAATTTGGAGATCTTTTGTTTGTTCTCGTCAACATTGGAAGGTTCTATCAGCTAGAGCCTGAAACGGCACTCGCTTCCGCCAACACAAAATTCATGCGTCGCTTTCAGCATATCGAACAAAAAGCAAAGGACATGGGACGTTCATTAGATGACTTAACGCTAGAGGAAATGGACGATCTATGGAACGATGCCAAACGTATAGAAAGAGGTGAGCATACATGAGACTAGATAAATTTTTAAAAGTGTCCCGTTTAATTAAAAGAAGAACATTGGCAAAAGAAGTAGCTGATCAAGGCAGAATTTCTATTAACGGCACACAGGCGAAAGCCAGCTCTGACGTGAAAGAAGGAGACGAGCTTCAAATCCGTTTTGGTCAAAAACTTGTGACGGTTCAAGTCAACGAGTTAAAGGACACGACGAAAAAAGAAGAAGCCGCTGGCATGTATACTGTGCTAAAAGAAGAAAAAACAGCAGAATAGGGCTTGTTCTAAATGATCCTCCTGTCACATACAATGCAGTAACAATGCAAGTATGAGATATGGGGGATGTATAAATGAATCAATATTATAATCAACCTCAAGGCACGAAGCTGTCATCAGAAGCGGAGCACAATGTCACAATGCGAAACAGAAAGCATTTAGATATTACCGGTGTCAAACAGGTGGAAAGCTTTGATAATGAAGAATTTCTGCTTGAGACGGTCATGGGGATTCTCGCTATCCGTGGAGAAAATCTGCAAATGAAAAACCTAGACGTCGAAAAAGGCGTTGTATCGATCAAAGGGCGTGTCTTTGACTTAATTTATGTAGATGAGCAGCACGGGGAGAAAGCTAAAGGATTTTTTAGCAAGCTGTTTAAATGACGCTGACAGTCCAGTTTTATACGATGCTTTCGATGGTAGCGATGGGCATCTGGCTGGGCGCATCGCTTGATACGTACAAGCTGTTTGTGAATCGGGAAAAGACAGCAAAATGGCTTTTGGTTATACACGATCTCCTTTTTTGGCTGGTACAGGGCCTCTTATTCTTTTATGTCCTGCTGCTGACAAATGAAGGAGAATTCAGGCTTTATATCTTTCTAGCCGTTGCACTAGGTTTTTCGATGTATCAGGCATTGATGAAACAGCTGTATATGAACATTCTCAAGTTTATGATGATGTGTGTGTATCAGACCGCTCTCGTCCTTAAACGGCTGGTCATGTCCATCGTCTTCCAGCCAATCCGCTGGCTGCTGACATTGATTATAAGTGCTATTATGTTCTTGCTCCACTTGCTCTTACGTCTTGTTCATTTTACGTTTCGGCTCGTGTGGAAGGTGCTGTCCATTGTTTGTTATCCGCTCATCTGGTTACTTAATGTGACCATTATTCATCGGATTCCCGAAAAATGGCGAACATCAATGAGATTGTTTTTCTCTAAAGGAGCAGGAATTTTACAAGGGACCAAGAAATTATCTGGTACCATCAAAACGAAATGGAAACAATTCTGGACAAAGTAAGAGAGGAGGCCTTCAACCTTGAACAAGAGAAAAAGAAATATCGCACAAATTCAAAATGATTACCAAAAACAAATGGAACAGCAAGCACAGCGCTTAAAACGCAAACGCCGTGGACTCCTTAGAAGGCTTACCGTGTTTGGTGTGATTGTGCTCATGTTTGCTGTCTTGGTGACAAGTGCCCTCTGGTCGCAATCGTCCTCATTAAAGGAAAAAGAAGAGAAGAAGGTTGCGCTTGAAAAAGAATTGAAGCAATTACAAACAAAGCAGGAAGATATTTCTGATGAAATTAAAAAGCTGAAAAGCAAAGAATACGTACTCGAACTGGCACGACGAGACTATTATATGTCCAAAAAAGGCGAAAAAATCTTTGATGTGGGCAATAAGAGCGATTAGCCTTGTTGACACTTAAAATTCAGTTTATGTATAATTGAACAAATGAGATTTTTTTATAAGTCTAAGGAGGAGCACTTTTTTTATGTCGATTGAAGTTGGCAGCAAGTTACAAGGGAAAGTTACGGGCATTACAAATTTTGGAGCTTTTGTGGAGTTGCCAGGCGGTTCAACTGGTCTCGTTCATATCAGTGAGGTAGCCGATAACTATGTAAAAGATATTAATGAGCATTTAAAAGTCGGTGAACAAGTTGAAGTGAAAGTGATTAACGTTGAAAAAGACGGTAAAATCGGCTTGTCCATTAAAAAAGCAAAAGATCGTCCTCAACAACAACAATCAAGACCGAGCAGAAATGATTTCCGTCCGAAGGAATCGTTTGAGCAAAAAATGAACAAATTCTTAAAAGATAGTGAAGACCGCTTAACATCTTTAAAACGTAACACGGAATCAAAACGTGGGGGACGCGGAGCAAGAAGAGGTTAACTTGTTGCTGCTTTCTATATATCTTTCACAACAAAGCACCTGCTGTCCGCAGGTGCTTTTTTTCTTGATCCATACGACATTTTTTGAGATTTCTTCATTTAATTTAGAACTTCCTATTGACGGACAAGCGATTCCTTTGTATTATAGATCTTGTGCTTCTTAGCGCATTTTTATTATGGCGGTGTAGCTCAGCTGGCTAGAGCGTACGGTTCATACCCGTGAGGTCGGGGGTTCGATCCCCTCCGCCGCTATCCTTTTTAGTAGAACATAAAAGCAAGGCCCGTTGGTCAAGCGGTTAAGACACCGCCCTTTCACGGCGGTAACACGGGTTCGAATCCCGTACGGGTCATCTTCAAAACAGCTTTCTTTAGGAAGGCTGTTTTTTTGTGTCTTCGTAAAATTCTGATGAAAGACATCGACTTTCATGAAAGTATGCCTCTTTGACGAATAAAGCGTCGAACGTTTTATGGAAACGACAACTTCTTTTGACAAAATTTCTTTTTCACCTTCGCTATAATGACAAGCAACGAATATCAGGTGGGGGATGAAAAGATGGAAAAACTAGAAAGAAGAACTGATTTAACAGGAGCGGGGTTTGAAAGAATCAGTGCAGGGTTAAAAAAGATGAAAAACCTGTTTCTTCATCACACGCATTCTCTTTTTTTCTATAAAGGGTTTATTTATGTTGTACTTGGTTTTTTATTAGGACGAGCCTTTATTTTATCTGAAATTATGCCGTTTGCTCTGCCTTTCTTCGGCTCCATGCTGCTTATCAAAAGAGATAAGGCCATGCTTGCTTGTCTCGCTTTACTCGCTGGAGCCATGACGATATCACCTCAAAACGCATTGTTTGTGTTTGCGTCGTTGATCGTGTTTCTCCTTATGTCCAAGGTGGTTTCTTTCATCATCAAAGACCCAGTGAAAACATTGCCGGTTGTCATTGTGCTGTCAATGCTGATCACCCGAGGAGCATTTGTTTACCTAGAGCAAGGTGCTATGCAAAGCTACGATTACGTCATGGCGGGTGTTGAAGCAGGACTTGCCTTCATTTTGACACTGATTTTCCTTCAAAGCCTGCCGATTTTTACAGTCAGGAAAATCAAACACTCCTTAAAGGTTGAAGAAATTATTTGCTTTATGATTTTAATTGCCTCAGTTTTAACAGGTCTGGCTGGTATCACATTTCAAGGGATGCAGGCAGAGCATATTTTGTCACGTTATGTAGTGCTGAGCTTTGCCTTTATTGGAGGAGCCAGTATTGGTTGTACGGTGGGTGTCGTGACAGGATTAATTCTCGGTCTCGCTAACATCGGAAACCTTTATCAGATGAGTCTTCTTGCCTTTTCAGGCTTATTAGGGGGATTGCTGAAAGAGGGGAAGAAAGCAGGCGCAGCCATTGGCTTAATTGTGGGTTCCTTACTTATTTCCCTATACGGAGAAGGATCAGCAGGTCTCGTGACCACGCTGTATGAATCACTTATTGCGGTTGCGCTCTTCTTACTCACGCCACAATCAGTGACCTCTAAGGTAGCGAAATATATTCCTGGTACGGTAGAGCATGTACAGGAACAGCAGCAATACGCCCGGAAAGTACGAGATGTGACAGCAAAAAAGGTAGACCAATTTTCTAATGTATTTCATGCGCTGTCTGAGAGTTTTGCGACATTTTACGAATCCATTCCTGAAGAAAAGAAGCAGGAAGAGGATGTAGATCTTTTTTTAAGTACGATCACAGAACGATCCTGTCAAACGTGCTATAAGAAAAATAAATGCTGGGTGCAGAACTTTGATACAACCTATGAACTGATGAAACAAGTTATGCATGAATCTGATGAAAAAACCTACGAGCATAACCGGAAATTGAAGAAGAAATTTAGCCAGCACTGCTCAAAATCAAAACATGTCGAGGAATTGATTGAAGAGGAGATCGCTTACTATAAAGCCAACCAGACTCTGAAGAAAAAGGTCCAAGACAGCAGACGACTTGTAGCCGAACAGCTGATGGGGGTCTCACAAGTGATGGAGGATTTTTCCCGGGAAATAAAACGAGAAAGAGAACAGCATTTTATTCAAGAAGAGCAGATGATAGAAGCACTTCAGCACTTTGGGATTGAAATTCAGCAAGTAGAAATTTATAGCTTGGAGCAGGGGAATGTCGATATTGAAATGAGAATCCCATATTGCCAAGGACATGGTGAATGTGAAAAAATCATCGCTCCCATGCTCTCAGATATTTTAGAAGAACAGATTTTAGTCAAAGCAGAGCAGTGTGCAGAGCACCCAACAGGTTATTGCCACGTTGTATTCGGCTCTGCAAAATCATATCGAGTGGCTACAGGCGTAGCGCATGCAGCGAAAGGCGGAGGGTTAGTGTCTGGGGATAGCTACAGCATGATGGAGCTGGGTGCGGGCAAATATGCCGCAGCTATTAGTGATGGAATGGGCAATGGAGCAAGGGCTCATTTTGAAAGCAATGAAACGATTAAGCTGTTAGAAAAAATATTGGCGTCAGGTATCAATGAAAAAGTGGCAATCAAAACCATTAATAGTATTTTATCTTTACGAACGACGGATGAAATCTATTCTACATTAGATTTATCAATTATTGATTTACAGGATGCGAGCTGTAAGTTCCTCAAGATTGGTTCAACACCCAGCTTTATTAAACGGGGTGATCAGGTGATGAAGGTACAAGCGAGCAACTTACCGATTGGGATTATTGATGAATTTGAAGTGGAGGTAGTGAGTGAACAGATGAAGGCAGGAGATCTGCTGATTATGATGAGTGATGGCATTTTCGAAGGACCAAAGCATATTGAAAATCATGATCTGTGGGTGAAGCGCAAAATGAAAAGCTTTAAAACAGAAGATCCGCAAGAGATTGCTGATTTATTAATGGAAGAGGTCATTCGAACAAGAGCGGGTCAAATTGACGACGATATGACGGTTGTTGTCATCAGGCTTGATCACAACACACCAAAATGGGCATCCATTCCGACTGGTACATTCTATCTTGAGAAACAAGAGATTTCTTAAAATATCGTATAATATGAATTTCTTCTGGCGATGATGGGGATATAAAGCATTCAGTTACGATCCCAGGAGGAATGAAGATGCGAAAAGGTCACGTAAACCAAATCTTATTGATTACAGATGGCTGCTCAAATCACGGGGAAGATCCACTTGCGATTGCCTCATTGGCAAAAGAACAAGGGATTACAGTCAATGTCATTGGCATTATGGAGGAAAACAGACACGATCATGAAGCGATGAAAGAAGTCGAGGGGATTGCCCTCGCAGGCGGAGGCATCCATCAGGTTGTCTACGTCCAGCAGTTATCTCAAACGGTACAAATGGTCACAAAAAAAGCGATGACACAAACCTTACAAGGTGTTGTGAATAAAGAATTGCAGCAAATACTTGGCAAAGACACTGAAATTGAAGAGCTTCCGCCTGATAAGCGTGGGGAAGTGATGGAAGTAGTTGATGAGTTAGGAGAGACGGTTCATCTTCAAGTACTTGTGCTTGTTGATACAAGTGCAAGTATGAAACCGAAGCTGCCGACCGTTAAAGAAGCACTCATCGATCTCTCTATTAGTTTAAATTCAAGGATTGGTGAAAATCAGTTTGGGATGTGTATATTTCCCGGGAAAAACTCAGATGCTGAAATTGTGTTGAATTGGACGCCTCGATTCGATTCGTTATCATCTATTTTCCCGAAACTGACCACGGGAGGAATTACTCCAACTGGACCAGCGCTTCGAGAAGCACTCCAGCATTTCAAATCAGTTCGTTCGCGTAAAGGGCTGCTTGAAGCAAAGGAAGAGCATGATAATGAATTCGGCTTCTAACATTCCGTTAGGCACGGTGATTCAAGGGAAATGGCATCACCATCATTACCGCATTGTAAAAGAGCTGGGAAAAGGGGCGAACGGTATTGTCTATCTAGCCGAATCGCCAAATGGTCAAGTAGCCCTTAAAGTGAGTGATGACAGTATGCTCATTGCATCTGAAGTCAATGTATTAAAATCCTTTTCTAAGGCTCCTGTGAAAACCATGGGGCCTTCTTTTTATGATATGGATGATGCGATTTATCCCGGTATGCTTCAAAAGCGTTCCTTTTATGTGATGGAGTATGTCAGAGGCCCGTTACTGCTTGAATTTGTAAAACAAAAAGGTGATGAGTGGATCGTCGTTTTAATGGTTCAGCTTTTATCTAACCTGGCTCATTTACATCAGGAAGGCTGGATTTTTGGTGACTTGAAGCCAGATAATCTCATCGTGTCAGGTCCCCCAGCCGCGATCCGGTGCATTGATGTAGGAGGAACGACAAAAGCAGGCAGGGCGATCAAGGAGTATACAGAGTTTTTTGATCGAGGTTATTGGGGATTCGGCACAAGAAAGGCAGAGCCATCCTATGATCTGTTTGCCTTAAGTATGGTGATGGTGAATTGTGCGTATAAGAAAGAATTCAAAAAAGGAGCAGAACCGGAAAAGCAGCTTTACAGAGCGATTGAAGGACATCCTTTATTAAAGCGTTATGAAAGGGTGTTAAAGGCTGCTCTACAAGGTAAATATCAATCAGCGGCGGCTATGAAGAGTGCGATGCTGAAAGAAGGACAGCTGATCGCTTCAAGAAAAGCGAGTCAAAAGAAGCAACAGCAAAAAAACGGGCAAAAGCCCGCTGTTCAACAAAATCAACAGGTGACTTCACGATCGAGAGTTGCAGCAGCAAAAAGAACACCAGTACGTAAAAAATCAGGCGGGCTTTTTGAAACTATTCTGATCGTGTGCAGTGTACTTGCTCTTTACTGTGCATATGTAGTTTTGTTCCTGCTATAGACCTGTAAAAAAGCAGGCTTCATCTTTGCTTGGAGCTACTGAAAGTGATAGGATATGTATATCTTTAAATTACCTGCTCTTTGTGAGGAGGAAGTTGTGAATAGAATTGAATCATTTTTGAAAAAACATGATGTTTACCTTGAAAATACGACAGTCATTGTCGGGGTTTCTGGCGGACCAGATTCCATGCTTTTACTGCACGAACTAAACAAACGTCGAAAAGGTTCCTATCAGCTGATTGCAGCCCATGTAGATCACATGTTCAGAGGAGAAGAATCCTTTGCTGATTTGGCATTTGTTGAGGCTTACTGCAAGGAGCAAGAGATTCCTTTTGAATCGGCCCGCATACAGGTCACCCAATATGCAAAAGAAAACCACTTAAACAAACAGGCAGCTGCAAGGGAGTGCAGATATGCTTTCTTTCGTCAATTGATGGAGCAATACAACGCTCAATTTATAGCGCTTGCACATCATGGAGACGACCAAGTAGAAACAATGATGATGAGACTTGCGAGAGGGACTGTTGGAATAGGACTCGCCGGTATCCAAGCAAAACGTCCTTTTCAAGATGGATGGCTGATTCGGCCGCTCATTGGATATTCCAAGGACGACGTGCTGACCGCTTGTGAAAAAGAACATATTCCCTATGTCATTGATCAAAGCAATCACACTGATGACTACTTGAGAAACCGGATAAGAAGACACATTCTTCCCGTGTTAAAAGAAGAGGCACCTCATGTACATGAAAGCTTTCAGTTTGTAAGTGACATGCTGACTGAGGATGAGCAATACTTGCAGGCATTAACAAAGGAACAAATGAACCAAGTGATAACGAATCAATCGCCTAAGCAAATTAAGATCAAAACGAAGCCTTTGCTTGACCTGCCTTTGCCTTTACAAAGAAGAGGCATTCAACTAATATTAAACTATCTTTATGAAAACACTCAATCAGCGTTTTCAAACCAGCATATTCTAGGGACTTTGGACTGGTTATCTCATACCGAACAACCGTCTGGATCATTAGATTTGCCAAAAGGTTTACAAGCTGTCAAGTCTTATGATTACTGTATGTTTACCTTTGAACGATCGCTTGTACTAGACCAGTCTTATGCTCTTCACTTAAAGGGTGAGCTTGGAGAGGAGCTTTTCCTTCCGAATGGGCAGTCTATCGTGGTATCAAATCATGTTCCGAAGGATGCACGGAACGGAAACCATTTTTTCTTGCTTCAAAAAGATCATGTTCGTCTCCCTTTGATCATTCGCTCACGAAAAAATGGTGATCGAATCAAACTTAAAGGGATGAATGGATCAAAAAAGGTGAAGGATATATTTATTGATAAAAAAGTGCCTCTTGCAGAAAGAGACAGCTGGCCGATCGTCACTGACTCGGATCATCAAATCATCTGGATCCCAGGTCTGAAAAAATCCGTTTTTGAAGAAATTGATATGACAAACAGCGATCTCATTGTATTACAATATAGACAGCATGAAAATTTGTAGGGGGCAAGCAAAAGCATGAAACAAGATATTGAAAAGGTTTTGATCTCAGAAGAAGAGATCCAGCAAAAAGTGAAGGAATTGGGTGCAACATTAACCAGCGATTATGATGGTAAATTTCCCCTGGCTATTGGTGTTTTGAAAGGGGCTCTTCCATTCATGGCAGACCTGATCAAACACATTGATACATATTTAGAACTTGATTTTATGGATGTATCTAGCTACGGAAAATCTACCGTATCTTCAGGAGAAGTAAAGATCATTAAGGATCTTGATACTTCTGTTGAAGGAAGAGATATTTTAATTATGGAAGATATCATCGACAGTGGGTTAACTTTGAGCTATCTGGTAGAGCTTTTCCGATACCGTAAAGCAAATTCCATAAAAATTGTGACATTGCTTGATAAACCAAGCGGTCGTAAAGCAGACATCAAAGCAGATTATGTTGGATTTGAAGTGCCAGATGCATTTGTTGTCGGCTATGGATTGGATTTCGCTGAACGTTACCGAAACCTCCCGTATATTGGAGTGTTAAAACCATCTGTTTACGAAGGCTAATCAGCATACGTATACATGAGGTTATTGGTTGTATTGGAATGATTTTCTATGATACTATTGAACATAGTTGTGCTTACTGTGGGAGGAGGTAAGGAATGAATCGGGTTTTTCGTAATACGATTTTTTATATACTTATTTTATTACTTGTGATAGGGGTAGTCAGTTGGTTAGGATCCCCTAATCAAAAGCCTGAGAACATGTCTTACAGCAAATTTTCGCAAAATCTAAGTGCGGGAAAAGTGGAGAGTATCTCCATTCAGCCTGTAAGAGGGGTTTATGAAATTCGTGGTCAATTAGATGGCGCGAAGAAAGATCAATACTTCATTACCCATGTTCCAGATGGTCAAGGTGTTGACCAGATTTACAGTGCACTGAAGAATACAGATGTAAAAGTAGAACCAGCACCTGAAACAAATGGATGGTTGCAAGTTCTGACCACCATCATTCCGTTTATCATCATCTTTATCCTGTTCTTCTTCTTATTGAACCAAGCTCAGGGCGGTGGAAGCCGTGTTATGAACTTTGGTAAGAGTAAGGCGAAGCTTTACACAGAAGAGAAGAAACGTGTGAAATTTAAAGATGTTGCCGGTGCAGATGAAGAAAAGCAAGAGCTTGTAGAAGTGGTTGAATTCCTAAAGGACCCACGTAAATTTGCGGAGCTTGGCGCAAGAATACCTAAAGGGGTTTTACTAGTAGGACCTCCAGGTACAGGTAAAACATTGCTTGCGAGAGCATCTGCAGGAGAAGCAGGCGTTCCTTTCTTCAGCATCAGTGGTTCTGACTTCGTCGAGATGTTCGTCGGTGTCGGTGCATCACGTGTACGTGATTTATTCGAAAATGCGAAAAAGAATGCACCTTGCTTAATCTTTATTGATGAGATTGATGCAGTGGGTCGTCAGCGTGGAGCCGGTCTTGGCGGTGGTCATGACGAGCGTGAACAAACGCTTAACCAGCTTCTTGTTGAAATGGATGGTTTTAGTGCGAACGAAGGTATTATTATCATTGCTGCGACGAACCGTGCAGATATCCTAGATCCTGCATTGCTGCGTCCGGGACGTTTTGACCGTCAAATTACGGTTGACCGACCAGATGTCATTGGCCGTGAAGAAGTACTGAAGGTTCATGCGAAAAACAAACCGCTTGATGATACAGTGAACTTGAAAGCCATTGCAAGCAGAACACCTGGGTTCTCTGGAGCAGATCTTGAGAACTTACTAAACGAAGCAGCGCTAGTTGCTGCCCGTCATAACAAAAAGAAAATCGATATGCGTGATATCGACGAAGCGACTGACCGTGTCATCGCTGGACCGGCGAAGAAAAGCCGCGTCATTTCAAAGAAAGAACGTAATATCGTGGCTTACCATGAAGCAGGTCATACTGTGATTGGACTTATCCTAGACGAAGCGGACATGGTGCATAAAGTAACGATCGTTCCTCGTGGTCAGGCAGGCGGATATGCGGTCATGCTTCCAAGAGAAGACCGTTATTTCCAAACGAAGCCAGAGCTTCTTGATAAAATTGTCGGCTTGCTCGGCGGTCGTGTTGCAGAGGAAATTACGTTTGGTGAAGTAAGCACAGGCGCTCACAACGACTTCCAGCGTGCAACAGGCATTGCAAGAAAAATGGTTACTGAGTTCGGTATGTCTGATAAGCTTGGTCCGCTTCAGTTCGGTCAAGCACAAGGTGGTCAAGTGTTCCTAGGCCGTGACTTTAACAACGAGCCGAATTATAGTGAAGCCATTGCTTACGAGATTGACCAAGAAATTCAGCGTTTCATCAAGGACAGCTACGAACGTGCGAAACAAATTCTCACTGAGAACAAAGATAAGCTAGAAATTATCGCACAAGCTCTTCTAGAAGTTGAAACATTAGATGCTGAGCAAATTAAATCTCTTTACGAAACTGGAAAGCTTCCAGAGCGTATATACGCGGATGACGAAGAGAAAAACGATGATGTGAAAGTGAACATCAAGAAAAAAGAAGATGAGGAGATCTAATCTCCTTCTGTGAAAGCTGCCGGGATCACCGGCAGCTTTTTTTATTTCGATTCCTAAATGGATCAGTTTCGAATTGTTTACAAATGGAACTCAATTCGTGTATGGTATGATAGAAAGTCGAAAAATGCTCTTTTTGAGAAACTATTCAAAGTGGTGATGAAGTTGTTACTCGTGATAGATGTAGGAAACACAAATACCGTTTTAGGTGTTTATCATAACGGCGATCTAAACTACCATTGGCGAATTGAAACAAGCCGTCATAAAACAGAAGACGAATTTGGTATGGCCATCAGGTCTTTATTTGATTATGTGGGGCTGATGTTTGATCAAATAGAAGGAATTATCATCTCGTCTGTTGTCCCGCCAATGATGTTTGCACTAGAAAGAATGTGCGAGAAGTACTTTCACTTAACACCCCAAATTGTAGGGCCTGGAATGAAGACTGGATTAAACATTATGTGTGACAATCCAAAGGAAGTCGGGGCTGATCGAATTGTGAATGCAGTAGCGGCGATTCACCTATATGGGGCACCTCTCATTGTGGTAGACTTTGGCACAGCGACAACCTACTGCTATATCAATGAACAAAAACAATACATGGGTGGGGCAATTGCACCTGGTATTACCATCTCAACAGAGGCTTTATATACAAGAGCGGCGAAGCTGCCGAGAATTGAAATTGTCCGTCCAGATCACATTGTTGGAAAAAACACCATTAGTGCGATGCAATCCGGCATCCTTTATGGATATGTTGGGCAAGTCGAGGGAATAGTGAAACGGATGAAGCAGCAATCGAAACAAACACCGAAAGTCATTGCAACAGGCGGTTTGTCAACATTGATTGGAAATGAATCAGACTGCATTGATATTGTCGATCCGTTCTTAACATTAAAAGGACTTCAACTTATTTATGAACGTAATCGTGTCGGTGTACTATAGGAGGTTTAAAATCGAATGGATCACTTAGTTAAAGCGTTAGCATATGACGGAAAAGTCCGAGCATATGCTGCAAACACAACAGATACAATCAACGAAGCACAAAGAAGGCACCATACATGGCCAACAGCATCAGCAGCGATTGGCAGAACAATGACAGCTACAGTCATGATGGGTGCTATGCTGAAAGGCGAAAATAAGCTAACGGTCAAAATTGAAGGCGGTGGACCAATCGGTGCCATCATTGCTGATGGAAACGCAAAAGGTCAGGTGCGCGGATATGTCTCAAACCCACAAGTCCACTTTGACTTAAATGAACATGGCAAGCTGGATGTCAGACGTGCAGTCGGGACATCTGGAACGTTGAGTGTTGTCAAAGATATCGGACTGAAAGATCACTTTACAGGACAAACGGAGATCGTCTCAGGTGAAATTGGAGATGACTTCACTTATTATCTTGTCTCTTCTGAGCAAGTGCCTTCCTCTGTAGGCGTAGGGGTTCTGGTCAATCCAGATAACTCGATCCTTGCAGCAGGCGGTTTCATCATTCAATTGCTGCCTGGAACAGAAGATGCTGTCATCGAAAGACTAGAAAAGCGGCTCTCAACCATTGAACCTATTTCTAAACTCATTGAAAAAGGGATGACACCAGAAGAAATTTTAGAAGAAGTACTCGGAGAAAAACCTCAAATTTTAGAAACTGTACCTGTCGAATTCTCTTGTAACTGCTCAAAAGAACGTTTTGCTAATGGCATTATCAGCCTAGGGAAAGCCGAAATTGACGACATGATTGAACAAGACGGACAAGCAGAAGCTCAATGCCATTTTTGTAACGAAACGTATGTATTTACAAAAGAAGAGCTAGAAGAGCTACGTGAAGAAATAACCCGCTAAGCTCTAAGCAGCGGGTTTTCTTTTTAGAATGGAAAGGAGACGAAAAATGAGACTAAAAGCAAGAGTGGTATGGACATTTATCCTCGTGTTGCTTATGATCAATGCCGTTGTCATTGCATATGTATTAACAAAGTCGCAAATGTCACAGGCTTCTTCAAATGGGAAGAGCGGTGAAGAAATTGCGTCGATTGGAAAAGAGAAGGTGACGCGTCAAGAATGGTTAAAGAAGATGGAAGACCGCTATGGCAAGGCAACACTTGAGCAAATGATTAATCAGAAGGTGGTCAATCAGCTTGCGAAAGAAAACAAGCTTGAGGTGTCTTCAAAAGAGATCAATCGTGAATTGCTCATGCTTAAAGCGGTATCTAATAATTTCTACGAAGATGGACATACGAGTGAAAAGGAATGGAAAGAACAGATTCGTTATCAAATTTTATTAGAGCAGCTTTTAACGAGAGATGCTGTCGTTTCTGAAAAAGAAGCGAAATCCTTTTATGAAAAAAACAAGGACTTATATCAATATGATGATTCATACCGTATTCGTCATATCGTCGTGAAGACAAAAGGCGAAGCTGAAAATGTATTGAAGGATCTGAAAGGCGGATCTAGCTTCGAAGCGGTGGCAGCTGAACGCTCCATTGACCGCTACACCTCTCCATATGGCGGAGATCTTGGGTTTGTGACAGAAGAACAAGAAAGTATACCAGCCCTATACATACAGGAAGCTCAAAAGCTTCAGCCAGACGAATGGACAAAAGAACCGATCGAGACCAAAAACGGGTATGCCATTATTCAACTAAAAGAAAAATTAGATGGCCGCTCCTTCTCTTATGAAGAAGTCAAAGATCAGATCAAAAGGCAGATTGCCATGGAAGACCTAGGTGAAAAGGCGAATGTCAAAACCCTGTGGAAAGAAGCAAAAGTCACATGGTTTTACGATGGCGAGCAGGACTAAAAGCATTGACAAAATTTTTTGAAATTGATAATTTAATATTAATACAATAAAATTACTCGGAGATAGAGGTGTTAGTGATGGCTCGTATTGCAAATTCAGTTTTTGAACTAATAGGAAATACACCAGTCGTTAAATTAAACCGTTTAGTAGATGAAGACAGTGCGGATGTCTACTTGAAACTTGAATATATGAACCCGGGCAGCAGTGTAAAAGATCGTATTGCGTTAGCGATGATCGAAGATGCTGAAGCGAAAGGTACTTTAAAAGCCGGCGACACGCTCATCGAACCAACAAGCGGAAACACAGGGATCGGTCTTGCGATGGTAGCGGCAGCTAAAGGAATTAACGCAATTCTAGTGATGCCAGACACAATGAGTCAGGAGCGCCGCAACCTTTTACGCGCTTATGGTGCAGAGCTTGTCTTAACACCAGGTGCAGAAGGAATGAAAGGTGCCATTAAAAAGGCAGAAGAATTGGCAGAAGAGCATGGTTACTTCATGCCTCAGCAATTTAGCAACGAAGCCAATGCGGAGATTCACCGTCGTACTACAGGAAAAGAAATTCTTGAACAGTTTGACGGCGAGCTTGATGCATTTATTGCAGGTGTTGGTACGGGCGGCACGATTACGGGTGCTGGTGAAGTCCTAAAAGAAGCCATCCCATCGATTCAGCTTTATGCGGTAGAGCCGACAGATTCTCCTGTATTATCAGGCGGAAAGCCAGGCCCGCATAAAATCCAAGGGATAGGAGCAGGTTTTATCCCTTCAATCTTGAACACGGAAGTATATGACGGTATTATCCAAGTGAAAAACGAAGATGCATTTGAGCTTGCAAGAAAAGCAGCGAAAGAGGAAGGGATCCTTGGCGGTATTTCTTCAGGAGCAGCTATTTACGCAGCACTTCAAACAGCGAAGAAGCTTGGTAAAGGGAAAAAGGTTCTGGCTATCATCCCAAGTAATGGGGAGCGTTATCTCAGTACACCTCTTTATCAATTCGATTAAACCAATTACCCCAGCATTTGCTGGGGTTTTTTTATGAAATCTGTAGATGGAAAGCAAATACTATTTTCTAAATAAATTGGATTGCATTACAATAAGATTAATGAAAATGAAAAAGGATGATAACATGACACAACGCAGGCCGATGGGCATCCAAATTCCTTTTACGAAAGATGCTTTCCTGAAAAGATACGAACAATTAACTGCTGGCGAAACACACCATGTTCTTCTTGAAAGTGCTCGCGGCGGTTCATACAGCATTGCTGGCATTGACCCGGTTGCTAAAGCGAAGGGGAAAGACGGGATGACAACCATCCATTATCAAGATGAGGTGCTGTTCAAAAAAGGCGATCCATTCAGAGCGTTTACGGATTGGTTCCAAACCCTTCAAACCGAAATGAATGAGGAATATCCTGATTTTCAAGGCGGGGCGATTGGATTTTTAAGCTATGATTATGCAAGATATATCGAGCATTTTAAAATGCTGTCCATTGATGACCTGAAAACACCTGATCTTTATTTTCTCGTATTTAATGATGTTGCGGTCTTTGATCATGAAGAAAACGTGCTGTGGCTGATCACTCACACAGAAGGAACGGAACCTGTGAGTGACACTCATCAAAGACTCGAAGATTTGAAGCGAAAGTGGACAAGCTCTTCAGAAGAATCAGCGCAATCTCCTGTTCATGAATCTTCTGCAGAATTTGTACCAGCAGCACCGTTTACCGAAGAAACCTTTGGAGAAGCAGTAGAGAAAATTAAACAATATATCGCAAGCGGTGATGTGTTCCAAGTGAATTTATCCATCAGACAAGATGAACAGCTCCACACACATCCGTATGATTTATTCAAAACGTTACGTCAAGTCAATCCATCTCCGTATATGTCTTATCTGCACACGCCTGATTTCCAGATTGTTTGTGGATCTCCAGAGCTGCTTATTAAGAAAAAGGGGAATCAATTAGAAACAAGACCGATTGCGGGTACAAGATCAAGAGGCAAAGACGACGCTGAGGATCAAGCGCTGGCAAAAGAGCTCATTGAAAATGAAAAAGAACGCGCAGAGCATGTGATGCTCGTGGATCTTGAGCGGAATGACCTTGGACGCGTGTCTACTTATGGCTCAGTAAAAGTGAACGAATTTATGGCGATTGAGAAATATTCACACGTGATGCACATTGTATCCAACGTACAAGGGGAACTGCGTGATGATTGTGATGCAGTAGATGTCATGAGAGCTGTATTCCCAGGCGGAACAATTACAGGTGCTCCAAAGGTGAGAACAATGGAAATCATAGAAGAGCTTGAGCCGACAAGGCGTGGGCTTTATACTGGATCTATAGGCTGGTTTGGATTCAATCAAGATATGCACTTTAACATCGTCATTCGTACGGCGTACTGTACTGAAGGCAAAGCCTTTATGCAGTCGGGTGCTGGGATCGTCATCGATTCTGTACCAAAGCACGAATACAAAGAATCGATTAAAAAAGCCTATGCAGTGAAAAAAGCATTACAGTTGAGCAAAGAAGAGACTATTTTGAGTTAGAGGTGAGCAGAGCATGATATTAATGATTGATAATTATGATTCATTTACGTACAACTTGGTCCAGTATTTAGGTGAGCTTGGAGAAGAATTGATCGTGAAACGGAATGATCAAGTAACCATTCAAGAAATCGAAGAACTCAAGCCGGATTTTCTCATGATTTCCCCGGGGCCATGCAGTCCAGATGAAGCGGGAATTAGTATGGAGGCGATCAAGCACTTTGCGGGAAGTATTCCGATCTTCGGTGTGTGTCTAGGTCATCAATCCATCGCGCAAGTTTTTGGCGGGGATGTCATTCGTGCAGAACGCTTAATGCATGGTAAAACGTCAGAGATTGCTCATGACGGAAAAGGTGTCTTCACTGGACTCCAAAATCCGCTTGTCGCAACGAGATATCATTCATTAATTGTCAAAAACGAGACGCTGCCGGAGTGTTTTGACGCAACAGCCAGCACAAAGGAAGGTGAGCTCATGGCCATTCGCCATAAAGAGCTGCCGATTGAAAGTGTACAGTTTCATCCTGAATCGATTATGACGTCGTTCGGAAAAGAAATGCTTAAAAATTTCATTGAAACCTATCGTAAAAAGGGGCATGAAGTAAACGCATGATCATTTATCTGAACGGTCAGTATATAGAGGAGAAAGACGCGACTCTTTCTCCTTTTGATCATGGTTTTCTATATGGCATCGGTGTATTCGAAACATTTACCAGCCTGGCAGGACAAGTCTTTCTGTTAGATTGGCACCTTGAAAGGCTCAATCAATCATTGCGTGACCTTTGCATCGAATCCACAATAGAGAAACCATTTGTACTCGACATTATTCATACCTTACTAAATAAAAACGAAATAGCCGGTGGACACGCGAGAATTCGCTTCAATGTTTCTGCGGGCAGGGGCAATGGATTTTCTGCAGATCCTTATGAAGAGCCTGTCGTGTTTGTCATGATCTCTCCATTCCGGCCCGAATCTGTTTTAGATGAGAAACAGGGAGTCATTCTTCAAACGAGGAGAAATACCCCGGAAGGTCCGAGGCGCCTTAAGTCTCACCATTATATGAACAACCTGCTGGCTAAAAGAGAAGTGGGAAATGATCCGAAATTAGAAGGTATCTTTTTAACAAAAGAAAATGATGTGGCAGAAGGAATTACTTCCAATGTATTTTGGCGAAAAGGCGATGTGATTTATACACCGTCACTTGATACAGGCATTTTAAATGGAGTCACTCGTCGATATTGTATCGAAACACTCCAAGCGATGGAGGCTTCACTAAAAGTAGGGCGATATACAGTCTCCCATTTGCTATCAGCTGATGAGGCATGGATGACCAATTCTGTTCAAGGGATTGTGCCTTTCAGAAGTATAGGGGAAATCTCCTTTCCTCAAAACAGCCGGATCTTCTCAACAAAATTGAGAACACAATATACAAAAGAACGTCTAGATTATAAAGAGTAGGTGGACACAATGACACAACAAGTGATAAAACAGCCTAAAATCATACAAGCCAAGCACCACACCCTTAGTTATGAAGAAAAGACATTGGTCATGGGCATTTTAAATGTCACACCTGACTCTTTTTCAGATGGAGGAAAGTTTAATCAAGTGGATAAAGCGCTGGCTCATGCAGCCCAGCTGATAGAGGACGGGGCACATATCATTGATATAGGCGGAGAATCGACTCGCCCAGGAGCGGCATTTGTCTCAGAACAAGAGGAGCTTTCAAGAGTCATTCCCGTCATTGAAAAGATCACAAAACAATTGGATGTACCGATTTCCATTGATACGTATAAAGCCCATGTTGCAGATGAAGCGGTGAAAGCTGGAGCTTCCATCATTAATGATGTATGGGGAGCGAAGGCAGATCCTCAAATGGCGCATGTGGCAGCGAAGCACAATGTGCCGATTATTTTAATGCACAATCGGCCAGAGCGAAACTACACACATCTGATTTCAGATATGATCGCAGATTTGAAAGAAAGTGTTCAAATTGCAAAACAAGCGGGTGTCCGTGATGACATGATCATATTAGACCCAGGTGTAGGATTTGCGAAAAATAAAGAGGACAATCTCATGGTCATGAATGAGCTCGAACATTTTTGTCACCTTGGGTATCCACTGCTCTTAGCTACATCTCGAAAGCGATTCATCGGAGCTGTCTTAGACCTGCCGCCGGAAGAACGTACTGAAGGAACGGGAGCCACGGTCTGCCTTGGGATTCAAAAAGGCAGTGCGATGGTTCGTGTACATGATGTAAAAGAAATCGCAAGAATGGCAAAAATGATGGATGCCATGTTGAATAAGGGAGGCGCTTATCATCGATAAAGTATATGTAAATGGAATGGAATTTTACGGCTATCATGGCGTATTTGCAGAAGAAAATAAATTAGGACAGCGATTCCGTGTGGATTTAACAGCTTCACTTGATTTAAGTAAAGCCGGACAAACTGATGACCTCAATGAGACCATTAATTATGCAGAGCTCTACCAAATCTGCAAAAGCATTGTAGAAGGTGAATCGGTCAACCTTGTTGAAACACTGACAGAAAGAATTGCGAACCAAGTGTTAAAGGACTTTCCGACAGTTCAGGAATGTACAGTGAAGGTGATCAAACCAGATCCGCCAATTCCAGGACACTATCAGTCCGTTGCAATTGAAATGACGAGATCACGCACATGAACAATACCGCATACATCGCTTTAGGTTCGAACATAGGTAAAAAGGAAACCTATTTAAAAGAAGCTGTCAAAAAACTGCACGAACATCCAGAGGTTCAAGTAGAATTGATCTCCTCTATATATGAAACAACACCTGTAGGTTACGAAAACCAAGATGACTTTTTAAATATGGCTGTGAAAATTTCCACTTCGCTTCGTCCAAATGAACTACTGGTACTTACTCAGAAAATCGAGCAAGAGTTAGGCAGAACAAGAGAAGTGAGATGGGGACCGCGAACGGCTGACCTTGACATTTTACTTTATAATCGTGAAAATATTGAAACAGAACAGCTTGTAGTACCACATCCTAGAATGTACGAACGTTTATTCGTTCTTGTTCCGATGAGTGAGATTTGCCCAGAAATCGGCGAAGTACAAATAAATGCCGTAACAGACCAAGAAGGTGTAAGCATATGGAAAAAGACATGTGGGGTAGAAGAATTCGTGCATACCGAAAGCTAAAAGGGTATACTCAGGAAGGGTTCGCGAAAAGACTAGGCATCTCTGTCTCTGTCTTAGGAGAAATTGAGCGAGGCAATCGATTACCAACAAACCAATTGGTTGGTCAAATAGCAGATGCTTTAAATATAACGGTGGAAGAACTTTCGCCAATTCTTGAAGAAGGAAGGAGGGGAAATGATGTTTAAAATCGGAGATATCGACATTAATAACAAAGTGGTGCTCGCGCCTATGGCTGGTGTGTGCAACTCTGCCTTCAGACTGACAGTTAAAGAGTTTGGAGCGGGTTTAGTCTGCGCTGAAATGGTCAGTGACAAAGCGATCCTGATCAACAATGCAAGAACAATGGGTATGCTATACATTGATGAACGTGAAAAACCTTTGAGCCTTCAGATATTTGGAGGTGAAAAAGACACACTCGTTGAAGCAGCAAAGTTTGTAGACCAGAACACAACAGCGGACATTATTGATATTAACATGGGCTGTCCTGTACCGAAGATTACGAAATGTGATGCAGGAGCGAAATGGCTGCTTGATCCAAACAAGATTTATGAAATGGTCTCTGCTGTTGTAGATGCTGTAGATAAACCTGTTACGGTGAAAATGAGAATGGGCTGGGACGAAGATCATATCTTCGCTATCGACAATGCCCGTGCTGTTGAACGAGCAGGTGGACAAGCGGTTGCGCTTCACGGACGGACACGTGTGCAGATGTACGAAGGAACAGCGAATTGGGATATTATAAAAGAGGTCAAACAATCTGTTTCCATCCCTGTCATCGGCAATGGAGATGTCAAAACCCCTCAAGATGCAAAACGTATGCTTGATGAAACAGGTGTAGATGCTGTCATGATCGGAAGAGCCGCACTAGGAAACCCGTGGATGATCTATCGAACGGTTCATTATTTAGAAACGGGTGAACTAAAAGAAGAGCCAAATGTACGTGAGAAGATGTCAGTGTGCAAACTTCACTTAGACAGACTCATTGACCTAAAAGGCGAACACGTGGCTGTCAGAGAAATGAGAAAGCACGCAGCATGGTACTTAAAAGGTGTCCGAGGCAATGCGGACGTAAGAAATCAAATCAATCAAAGTGAAACGAGAGCGGAGCTAGTACAAGTTCTTGATGACTTTACGATCGAAGCCGAGGCAAAAGAGCTTCAAAGTATAAAAGTAGGATAAGACTATCTTTCTTTTTGTAGCTCACTGCTAGTGCATGTACTGGCAGTTTTTCTGCTTTTCTCTGCAAAATACATTATTGGAGTGATATAAATGAGTAATGAAGGGCTTAATAACGAAGAATTAAATGACCAATTCCAGGTCAGACGTGACAAAATGAATAAAATGAGAGAAGAGGGTATCGATCCATTCGGCGAACGATATGACCGTTCTCATCAATCCGCACAAATTATCGCTGAATATGATGAGTTTTCTAAAGAAGACTTAGAAGAAAAGTCTGCCCAAGTGACAATCGCTGGACGTATGATGACAAAGCGAGGAAAAGGGAAAGCTGGCTTTGCGCATATACAAGACTTAGAAGGACAAATTCAAATATACGTTCGTAAAGATAGTGTAGGAGAAGAAGCTTACGAGTTATTCAAAAGCTCAGACCTAGGCGATATCATCGGTGTAACAGGAATGGTATTTAAAACGAACGTTGGAGAACTTTCAATTAAAGCGACTAGCTTTGAGGTTCTCACAAAAGCACTTCGCCCGCTTCCTGATAAATATCATGGACTCAAAGATGTTGAACAACGTTATCGTCAGCGCTACCTTGACCTGATTGTAAATCCAGAAAGTAAGCAGACGTTCATCATGCGAAGCAAGATTATTCAATCCATGAGAAGATACTTAGATTCTAAAGGGTACCTAGAAGTTGAAACACCAACAATGCACAGCATCCCTGGTGGTGCATCAGCACGTCCTTTCATTACTCATCACAATGCACTGGATATGCCGCTTTATATGCGTATTGCGATTGAACTGCACTTAAAACGCTTGATTGTCGGTGGCCTAGAGAAAGTATACGAGATTGGCCGTGTATTCCGTAACGAAGGTGTATCAACTCGTCATAACCCAGAATTCACTATGATCGAGCTGTACGAAGCTTACGCAGATTACAAAGACATCATGAACCTAACTGAAAACCTGATTGCTCATATTGCCGAAGAGGTACTAGGAACAACCACTATTCAATATGGAGAAGATGAAATTGATCTCAAGCCTGAATGGAAGAGACTCCATATGGTTGAAGCGGTCAAAGAAGCAACTGGTGTAGACTTCTGGCAGGAGATGTCTGTTGAAGAAGCGAAGCAGTATGCCGCTGATCACGGAATTGAAATCACGAAAAACATGACAGTAGGTCATATCATCAATGAGTTCTTCGAGCAAAAAGTAGAAGAAACATTGGTTCAGCCAACATTTATTTACGGACACCCAGTGGAGATTTCTCCATTAGCTAAGAAAAATCCTGAAGACCCTCGCTTCACTGATCGCTTTGAACTATTTATCGTACGCCGCGAGCATGCTAATGCATTCACAGAGCTAAACGATCCAATCGATCAAAGAGAACGATTCGAAGCTCAATTAAAAGAACGTGAAGAAGGGAATGACGAAGCGCATCTAATGGATGACGATTTTGTTGAAGCATTAGAATATGGTATGCCTCCAACAGGCGGACTAGGAATCGGTATCGACCGGTTAATCATGCTATTAACAAATTCTCCATCAATCAGAGATGTACTGCTTTTCCCACAAATGAGAAACCGTTAATACATCAATCAAAGCGCCATTTTAACTATGGCGCTTTTTATTTTTCATAAAATGAAACTTTTTTTAAAAAAACTATTGCAAGGAAAGAATCAAGATGGTATATTATTATTCGTTGCCGCAAAACAGCAACGAGGTTAAAAAAGAAATTGAAAAAATTCTTGACTTTAACCGATACGAAATGTTAAGATATTAAAGTCGCTTACGAGCGATAATGAAAATGATCTTTGAAAACTAAACAAGACAAAACGTACCTGTTAATTCGAGTTTTTATAAAAAAATCCTATGATACATCATAGGTAGTCAGTCAAACTGGCGAAAAACAAAACTTCGGTTTTGTACTTTTTCGGAGAGTTTGATCCTGGCTCAGGACGAACGCTGGCGGCGTGCCTAATACATGCAAGTCGAGCGGACAGAAGGGAGCTTGCTCCCGGATGTTAGCGGCGGACGGGTGAGTAACACGTGGGTAACCTGCCTGTAAGACTGGGATAACTCCGGGAAACCGGAGCTAATACCGGATAGTTCCTTGAACCGCATGG
>NZ_PVRA01000016.1:0-42351 GCF_002998555.1 Bacillus sp. NMCC4
ACTTCAACCGGATAACTCACTCTTGTCCCCATAGAAAAAACACCTCCATGTTTTATTTCGGATCACAACGATCCATTTTCAAACTTGAAGGTGTTTTTTATTTGTCTCATCTTATGGGGTCAGTCCCGAGATGCCTGTGCTTTTTTTATTTAACGGTTTTTCGAGGCTGATACGTTTTCAATGTCTTGAATGGCGTCGGCAATTTGCTCTTTGGAATAGTTTCCAATCAAGCAAAAGGTTTCGTCTGCACGTGCAGCATGGCTTGCCACTGTTTTTGCGGCTTCTTCCAGCTGAGCTGTGATGCCAAGCTCACGCATATTTCTAGGTAATCCGAGTGTTTCATAAAGCTCAAGTAATTCTTCTACTTCGCTCATTCGGTTTTCTGCGGCAAGCTGAACAAGAATGCCATAGGCCACTTTTTGACCATGTAATACGTGATGCGTTTCTTCAATAAATGTCAATCCGTTATGGATGGCGTGAGCTCCTGCCATTCTGCCGTAGCGTCCCCCGTACCCGCCGACCGTGCCGGCTAATGTAATAATGGTATCCGTTACATCCGCAAATGCTTGCGAGTGCTGCCCTGTTGTCAAGCTGTGGACGGCTTCTTCGCTATGGGAAAGAAGAATGTCTCTGACGTATACCGCCTGCTTTAGTGCAGCATGCACCATGAGCGGTAAGGAGTCTTTTGCATTTCGAATAATGGCTTCTGCTTCATACCATTTGGCCAGCGTATCTCCAATCCCACTTTGAAGGTAGGAAAGAGGAGAAGAAAGCAAAAATGTATGATCAATGAGCGTGAGGTAGCTGGACCGTTTATGATAATCGACTCTCATGAAATTCCCCTTGTCATCATAAATGACGCTAAGCGGTGTAGATGCAGCACATGTCCCTGGGATGGTTGGAACCATGATCACTTCAATTTGAAGAGCTTCTGCTACTGACTTGGCGGTGTCTAAAATCGTGCCGCCTCCAATCCCAATCATCACATCTGCCCCTTTCAGTTCTTCAACAATTCGTGTGACCGCATTTGGTGAACTGTATCCTTTGTGCTGAACAACAGGCCAATGAGGTGGAAGCTTTGTGTACTGTGAAAAAGCATGAAATGAATCATACCCCGTCAAGACAGCGGGAGACTGTAAGAATGGAGACACAAGTGAATCGAGTTCATGATAAATGCCTTTTTGAGAAATAAATTGGTTTGGACCGCTTCTGACGATATCTTCTGGCTGGATCATTGCGTTCTGCTCCTTTACAACATCATATTTCATAAATCATCTCATTTTACAGAAAGTTCTGTCAAATATGAGGAAAAAGACCCTTCCGTTTTATGGAATTGAGCCGCTGTCATTGCCTTTAGGTATGTATTTCCTGTATGATAAAGAACGGTATGTTTTGATTAAATTTAAGAGGTGTTTATATATATGGAAAAACAATATCGTGTCTTACTTTACTATCAATATGTCCCCATTGAGGACTCAGAGACGTTTACAGCAGAGCATCTAGCATTCTGTAAGGAGCTTGGTTTGTTAGGCCGTATCCTTGTGTCAGCAGAAGGCTTGAACGGAACTGTTTCTGGTACCATTGAGCAAACGGACAAGTACATGCAAGCGTTAAAAGAAGATCCGCGCTTTGCGTCTATGCCGATCAAAATTGACGAAGCAGACGGTCATGCGTTTAAAAAAATGCACGTCCGCCATCGAAATGAACTAGTGAATCTGAGCCTTGAAGATGACGTGAACCCGTTAGAATTAACAGGTAAACATCTCAGCCCAGTTGAATTTTACGAGCAAATGCAATCACCTGATACCGTTGTGATTGATGCACGTAATGATTACGAGTTTGATGTTGGCCACTTTAGAGGGGCAGTTCGTCCTGATATTGAGACATTCCGCGAATTACCGGAGTGGATTCGTGACAATAAAGAGATTCTTGAAGGGAAAAAAATCCTGACGTATTGCACAGGCGGCGTACGCTGTGAGAAATTCTCAGGCTGGTTAAAGCGTGAAGGCTTTGAAGATGTCTCTCAGCTTGACGGCGGAATTGTCACGTACGGAAAAGACCCAGAAGTTCAAGGAAAGCTATGGGATGGTCAATGCTATGTGTTTGATACCCGCTTAACAGTGCCAGTGAATCAAACAGAGCATGTAGTTGTCGGAAAAGATTTCTTCACCGGTGAGCCTTGCGAGCGTTATGTGAACTGTGCAAACCCTGCATGCAACCGCAAAATGATTGCAACAGAAGAGAGCGAGCATAAGTATATGCGCAGCTGCAGCCATGAATGCCGTACAAGTGAACGTAACCTTTATGTGAAACAGCACAATCTGTCTGAAGAAGAAGTGCAAGAAAGACTAGCTGTGATTGAAAAAGAACAAGCAATCTCACAAGGATAGAGGGACCCCCTTTATCCTTTTTTCTATACAGAAGAAAGAGGGATTCATTTCCTCTTTCTTTTTTTGTTTTGTTTTTTTCAAAATAAGGGTAAAGGTAGTTATTCAGTCTAATAGATTGAATCGTTGAAAAAGCGCTCTCTTTAGAAATAAGCATGTTCGACTATTTCAGAAAATAGAGAATTGAGAGATAATAAAACAGGCGAAAAAATGAACAAGGGTAAAGATTTAATTGAAGAAATATTTGTCAATTGAATGAAAAGTGAGCTGCAAGTAAGAAAGATGCTTACTTGGGCACATGCTTTGTAATTTAATCGAAAGGTGTTATGAACATGAATCATTTGCATCGTAGAATGGGAACTTTCGCTTTAATGATGGTAGGTCTTGGCTCAATCATTGGTTCAGGATGGCTTTTCGGTGCTTGGCGTGCCGCTCAAATTGCCGGACCTGCTGCTATTTTGTCCTGGTTGATTGGGATGGTCGTGATTTTATTTATCGCTTTGTCTTATAGTGAACTCGGATCGATGTTTCCAGAGGCAGGCGGAATGGTGAAATATACGCAATATTCACACGGCTCTTTTATCGGGTTTATTGCTGCTTGGGCAAACTGGATCGCTATTGTCTCCGTCATTCCTGTTGAGGCGGTGGCTTCTGTCCAGTATATGAGCTCATGGCCTTGGGAGTGGGCAAAGTGGACAAGCCATTTGGTCACAAAAGGGGTTTTGACGACAGAAGGGCTCATGGTCGCCAGTGTACTTCTTGTGATTTACTTTCTGCTCAATTATTGGACAGTTGGGTTATTTTCAAAAGCGAATACATTCATTACTGTGTTTAAAATTGTCATTCCAGGATTAACAATTGGTGCGCTCTTATTCGTAGGTTTTCATAGTGAGAATTTTACTTCTGGAACAAGTATTGCCCCTAACGGCTGGGCGAGTGTGCTGACAGCTGTTGCGACATCAGGGATTGTGTTTGCCTTCAATGGCTTCCAAAGCCCGATTAATATGGCTGGTGAGGCGAAAAATCCAGGCCGATCGATTCCGATCGCCATTGTTGGATCCATTTTGATTGCGACTGTAATTTATGTGCTTTTACAAATCGCCTTTGTCGGTGCTGTCAATCCGTCCATGATTGTGAATGGATGGGGCCATTTGAATTTTAACTCGCCTTTTGCTGACCTTGCCATTGCGCTTGGGATTAACTGGCTGGTTCTGATTTTATATGCAGATGCGTTTGTATCACCTTCTGGTACAGGGATTACGTATACGGCGACGACATCTCGTATGATTTATGGAATGGAAAAAAACAAATACATGCCAAGCGTGCTTGGCCGTCTGCACCCTATTTACGGTGTGCCTCGTCCAGCGATGTTTTTTAACTTAGCCGTATCGTTTATCTTTCTGTTTTTATTTAGAGGCTGGGGTGTACTTGCTGAAATCATTTCTGTTGCGACACTCATTTCTTATCTGACAGGTCCGGTGACCGTCATGACACTGAGAAAGACAGGGACAGATTTATATCGTCCGCTTCGAATAAAAGGACTCAGCATCATTGCTCCTCTCGGCTTTGTCTTTGCCTCATTGACGCTGTATTGGGCGAGGTGGCCGTTAACAGGTCAGGTGCTGTTCATTATTCTCATCGGTCTTCCGATCTATTTTTACTATCAAGCAAAAGCGAAGTGGAAAGGCTTCGGCCGCAACTTTAAGGCGGGTGCTTGGATGGTCGTGTACTTGCTTGTGATGATGACGATTTCCTGCCTTGGCAGTGACAAATTCGGCGGCTATAATGTCATTCATTATGGCTGGGATATGGCGCTCATTGCAGTGGTTGCCTTGCTGTTTTATATGTGGGCACTCAAAAGTGGATTTGAAACAGAATTTCTAAAGGATGCGAAAAAAATTAATGATGAGCTGCGTACTTCTCAGCAAGAAGCCGCATCATCCAAAGAATAAAGGAACGGCTGCCTGAATATCGCGGGCAGCCGTTTTATTTTGATAAATGATGCATCACGTGCTGCCTCAGCCAAGTGGTGACGCCACGCAAAACGGCTGCTGTGACAAATGAGATGAGCACATACTTCCAAAGCTGATTCATGCCTTGTCCACTAAGCCAAAACACGATTCCTAGAAAAACGAGTGTGAATAGAAGCATGAATAAAAATGATGCAGACCAGAAAAAAGCCTTCACTGAAGGTCACCTCCTCGGAGTATTGTATGCAGGCAATTGAATGATCAGACCAGCTATGAAGGGGTAGAATCATGATGAAATCTATTTCAAAAGTCAGATAAAAACACCAAGTGATTTGACAGTTGTGTTAAGATGAGAGCATATTTTGAGTGAAGATTGTGGGTCATAGACGGAGGTGTTTGGGGTTGCAGATACAAAAAGTTCTAAACAATAATGTCATTAGTGTGATAGATGAACAAGGAAAAGAAATCGTCGTCATGGGCAGAGGTATCGCGTTTCAACGACGGCCTGGAGACCCGGTAGACGAATCGTTAATCGATAAAGTCTTCCGCCTGGAGGATCACTCCGTTCATGAGCGGATGAAAATGCTGCTTCTGGAAGTTCCGTATGATGTGGTCAAGGTAACCGAAGAAATGATTCAATATGCACATACAAAGCTGAACCGAAGATTAAATGAAAGTCTGCATGTATCACTCGCAGACCATATTCATTACGCCATCGAACGATTGAAGAAAAATCACCTCATTGAGAATTCGCTTATTTGGGAGATTAAACGCTTATACAAAGATGAATTTCTTGTGGCAAAGGCCTGTCTTGAGATGATTGAAGAGCGCCTTCATATTGAACTGCCTGAGGATGAAGCAGGCTTTATTGCGATGCATATCATTAATGCAGAGCTCAATGAGGACATGAATACAACGGTCAATATCACAAAAGAAGTAAACGCCATTCTCACCATTGTGAAATATCATCTCAACATGGATTTTGATGAAGACTCACTCAACTATTACCGTTTTCTCACGCATTTGCGCTTTTTCGTCCAGCGTCTGATCAACGAAACACTGCTTGTCAGCGAAGATCAGGACTTGTATCAGCTGATCAAGGTGAAATATCCGAAGGCTTACGAATGTGCAAAGAAAATCGCAGAATATGTCTATCAAACCTATCACCGAGATCTCACATCAGAGGAGATGCTGTATCTATCCATTCATTTGAATCGATTGATCAAACGAGAAAAATAAAGGTAGATTTTAAAAGAAAGCGTTGACATGAGAAAAGCTGAGTGGTACTATTTGCTCATAAACATAAAAGAATACGGTTTCACAATGATCGTCTTAGAGGATTGTGACTGTTCGGCAGGCAAAACCTAAACGTTCACTGAAAAAGCGCAATGGCAAGTTGCGACTATTTTTGGTGCCCGTTTAGGTTTTTATTTTGCCCAAAAACGTATTTTTTTGAAAAAAAGGGGGTTTTTGTATGAGTTATCGTCAATTAGCAGAAGACATTATCAAACACATTGGCACAGAGAAAAACGTTCATTCACTGGTCCATTGTGCCACAAGACTTCGCTTCACATTACATGACCGATCAAAAGCAGACAAAGCAGCCATTGAAAAATTAAATGGTGTTGTAACCGTCATGGAAAGCGGCGGCCAATTTCAAGTAGTCATTGGCAATACCGTACCAGAGGTTTATCGAGAAATTGGGGAGTTTACGAATCTATTAGAGGATTCCACTTCTTCATCTGCAAAATCAGGTGGAGAGAGCACAAGCCTTTTCGGAAAATTCGTCGACATTGTCTCTGGTATTTTCACACCACTTCTCGGTGTCATGGCGGGTGCTGGTATTTTAAAAGGTCTATTAGGCATCTGTATCAATGCGAAATGGTTATCACCTGAAGATACGTCGTACCAAATTTTATTTGCTGCGTCTGACAGCTTGTTCTACTTCCTGCCATTACTGCTCGCATTCACTTCGGCGAGGAAGTTTAGAGCGAATCCATTTGTCGCTGTGACGATTGCTGGTGCACTCATTTACCCAACCATTCAAGAGTTGTCAAAAGGCGGCGGAGATGTGACTTTCTTCGGTATTCCGGTCGTCTTAATGTCTTATACATCGACGGTTATTCCAATCATTTTGGCAGTGTTTGTCATGGGGTATATCGAACGTTTCTTTAACAAAGTCATTCATGAAAGTGTCAAAAACTTTATTACACCACTGATTTTACTTGTCACGGTTGTTCCGCTGACACTCATTGTATTCGGCCCATTTGGTGTGTATGCAGGGAACGGCATTGCAGCTGTCTTGCTGAAAATATTCTCCTTTAGTCCTACACTTGCAGGTGCTTTAATTGCGATGGCATGGCAGGTTCTCGTGATCTTCGGTATCCACTGGGGTCTAGTGCCAGTGATTTTAAATAATATCGCCGTCCATGGAAAAGATCATATCAAGCCGGCTACTGCGCCAGCTGTATTCTCACAAGCCGGTGCCTCAATCGGTGTTATGCTGAAAACAAAGAATAAAAAACTGAAATCATTGGCTGGATCGACAGCGGTTTCTGCCGTGTTTGGGATTACAGAGCCAGCTGTATACGGGGTCACGCTTCGTTTGAAAAAACCATTTATTGCAGCCGTTCTCTCTGCCGGTGTCGGCGGTGCGATCATCGGTTATTCACAAAGTATTGCGATTGCGTCAGGGCTTCCAAGTTTACTGACACTTCCGATTTTCTATGGACAAGGGTTTACAGGCTTCATCATCGGAATCTCAGTCTCGTTTGTTCTATCCATCGTCCTGACTTATTTGATTGGATTTAAGGATCCAGTAGATGAAGATGACACGCCAGCACCGATTTCCGCACCAACAATGGAAAACGAACATGGGGTCAAAGCAGCTCATGTGAAGAGTCCTTTAAAAGGCGAGGTGATCAAGCTGGAGGAAGTGCAGGATAAGGCGTTCTCATCTGGTGCACTAGGAAAGGGTGCAGCCATCATTCCATCAGAAGGCAAGCTGTTTGCACCAGTATCAGGAGTCGTGACAACGGTGTTCCCAACAGGCCATGCGTACGGCCTCACCTCTGAAAGCGGAGCAGAAGTGCTCATTCACATTGGACTGGATACCGTCCAATTAGGCGGTCAGCATTTTGCCCCGAAGGTCGTACAGGGGCAAACCATCACAGAAGGTGAACTGCTTGCAGAATTTGATATTGAAGCCATCCAAGCTTCCGGCCTGTCCGTCACAACACCAGTGATTATTACCAATTCCGGTGAGTTTAGCGATATCATAGAAACAGAAGTAAAACAAATCACACCAGGACAATCATTTTTACATCTCGTTTAATCAAGAGGAGGAAGAAATTATGAGATATTCAACACTAGCACCATTTCCAAAGGACTTTTTCTGGGGCGGATCTACTTCCGCCTATCAAGTAGAAGGTGCGTGGAACGAGGATGGCAAGGGGCCTTCTGTCATTGATATGAGAGCAAGTTACCCTGAAGGGACAACGGATTTTAAAGTCGCAAGCGATCACTATCACCGCTATAAAGAGGATGTGAAGATGTTTGCAGAAATGGGTTTAAAGGCTTATCGCTTCTCTATTGCATGGACACGGATCATTCCAGATGGAGATGGGGAGATCAATCAAAAGGGGATTGAATTCTATCATTCTCTCATCGATGAATTGCGCCGCTATGACATTGAACCAATCGTGACAATGTATCATTTTGATCTGCCTCATGCGCTTCAAGTAAAAGGCGGTTGGTCAAATCGTGCGACAGTAGATGCGTTTGAACGTTATGCAGAGGTTCTCTTTAAGGAATATGGCCAGAAGGTAAACTATTGGCTGACCATTAATGAACAAAACATGATGATCTTACATGGATCGGCGCTCGGTACACTTGATCCAAATTTAGAAAATCCAAAAAAAGAACTGTATCAGCAGAACCACCATATGCTCGTAGCTCAGGCGAAAGCCATGACGCTTTGTCATCGTTTGCTGCCTGAAGCGAAAATTGGACCAGCACCAAATATTGCGCTCATTTATCCGGCATCTCCAAAGCCTGAGGATGTGCTTGCTGCGGCGAATTACAATGCGATCCGCAACTGGCTGTATCTTGATATGGCAGTCTTCGGCCGTTATAACAACCTTGCTTGGGCATACATGAAAGAAAAAGACATTCTTCCTGTTATTGAAGAGGGAGATATGGATATTTTGAAAAGTGCGAAGCCAGACTTCATTGCCTTTAACTACTACACATCTCAAACGGTTGAAGCGAGTAAAGGAGATGGCAACGATGAATTTGCACGCGGCGGAGATCAGCATTTAAAATCTGGTGAAGATGGCGTATACAAAGGCGGCAACAACCCGTTCTTAAGTAAAAATGCGTTTGGCTGGGAGATTGACCCTGTCGGCTTCCGTTCAACGATGCGCGAGATTTATGACCGTTATCAGCTGCCCCTTATTATCACGGAAAACGGATTGGGTGCTTTCGACAAATTAGAAGAAGATGGATCGATTCAAGATGATTATCGAATTGACTATTTAGAAAAGCATATCGAACAAATCAAATGGGCAATCACAGACGGCGTCGAGGTTTTCGGATACTGCCCATGGTCTGCAATCGATCTAATCAGCACACACCAAGGATGCTCCAAGCGCTACGGATTCATCTACGTCAACCGCGACGAATTTGACCTAAAAGACCTCAAACGAATTCGTAAAAAGAGCTCTTATTGGTACGAAACCTTGATTCAGCAAAATGGAGAGAACATCGGGGGGTAACAAATAAAAAAGCCAATCACCTTATGCGGGTGGCTGGCTTTTTTTCTTCATTCACTCTAATTAGCAAGATCATATTGTTCGAGTTGTTCTAAAATGATAGTCTAATTATATATTGTAAAATTTGGTTTAATATCCATTATAAGAGAGGGTCTGTTTATATGATGACGATTCTTTTTCTGTTTTTCTTATTGTTTTTCATTTTTTATGCTTTGAATTATATAGGTCAGAAATTAATTGCGAAGGAATACCCAATGAACCATGGTGTGATTGTGACTCTATCAGCTGTGGAAGGTATTCTTGTTTTTGTACTTGTTGGTGTTAATGAGAAGTTTCCATTTTTTTAGATCCAATCACATCTTGCTCTCTACTATTATTATACCGCGAATACAATCTCATTTACAGACTGTTTTCCGCCCAAATCAGGTCGTATACTGTTATACGCAAGTCAAAAACGATAAGGGGTGCGGCTGTATGAATGACAATGAGCAGGTTTTAGATCCTGGCCCATTTTTTCATGGGACGAAAGCAGAATTGAAGATTGGAGATCTGCTTGAACCGCTGTATTTATCCAATTTTCAGGATAAAAAATCAAACCATATCTATTTCACTGGAACATTAAATGCGGCCAAATGGGGTGCTGAGTTAGCAAGGTCTGATGCGAAAGAGAGAATATATCTTGTAGAACCGTTAGGCGAATTTGAAAATGATCCGAATTTGACTGACAAAAAATTTCCCGGCAATCCAACACGTTCTTATCGATCGAAATCCCCTTTGAAAATTGTCGCAGAATTAGGTTCATGGGAAAGACATTCTGATGAAGAAATTGAACATATGCTGAGCTCTTTGAAGAAATTAAGCGAAGAAGGGAAAAATGTCATATACGATTGATGATCCATATTCTAAATAACACGAAGGCCGCCTCATCAACAACTGGGCGGCCTTTGTTCTATTTTATTGAAACAATGCATCCATCAACTCATCAAATGTTTTTGCTTGCTTCAGGAAGTGAATGCGGTCTGGATTGTCCAGTAAATCGACGGCCTGTTCAAAGAATTGATTCATACAGACTGCGTCATCCTTATGAATGGCTAATAAAAAGACAAGTGATACTTGGTCTCCCTGCCAGTCAATTGGCTGTTTTAAGTGTGCGATGGCTACGCAGGATGTGCCTTCATTTGTGATGAGCGGGTGAGGCATAGCCATTCCTCTGCCAAGATAGGTAGACGACATTTGCTCCCGCTCAAGCACCGAGGACCGAAAAGAAGGCGATACTAGCTGATGCTTCTCTAAACGGCTGCATAGTGTGTCTAATACCTCCTCCTTGCTGGATAGGTCAGCATTCAATAAGGTCAATCGTTCTTGAAAAAATGCCATCAGCTCTTTAGAGGGAGTCCCATGTCCATTTAATAAATGAATGATCTCATTTACCCGCTGTACATCATGATGTTCAAAAAAAGCGCTGACCTGAATCACGGGTTTTCCCTTTGATGCGAGTGGGACGGTTGTAATGATGACATCACAGGGCAGGGTGGTGCTCATGAGATAATCCTGATAGGAATACAGCTCGACGATTTCCAGTTCGTGCTGAAAGGCTGCCTTCAATTTAATTTCAAGCAGTCTTGCCGTCCCTAGTCCAGACCCGCACACGATAATGGCTTTCTTTTTTTGCGAGGTATCGAGCTGACTTCTTTCAAATGAAGCAGCGATATGCAGAGCAACATATGCCGCCTCGTCTTCATTTGGCGTCCGTACCAGCTGTAAGGCATTCAGTCCGCTGACAGCCAAATCAAACGGGTAAGGATAGGACGCTTTGATCTCATGCAAAAGCGGATTTTGTAAGGATACGCCATATTGGATTCGATTTAATAATGGCTTCATATGAAGCATCAAGTCTTGCTGCAGGATGTTGTCATCTGCAAAGCGGTGGCCGCTTGTTTTCTCAATGTGCTGTAGAAAGACCGCAACCGCCTGCTGAACTTCCACTGTCGTCTGATGCTGAGCGGCTTCTTTCCACGTTTGATTCGCCAATAGATGCATCACTAAGTAATCTGTTTCATCCTCTGATAAGATGACGTGAAAGGTGTCACTTACCTGCTGTATGATCTTTTGGGCAATTCTCATTAAGACTTGCGATCTTTGTGTACGAGTGGTACTGGCGGATATCCGCTGGTTTTTTCGTGTCTGCTGAATCGCAATCGCTAAGTGAATGACTAAGTTTTTTAAGGCAATGTCTTTAATGAGCAATGACTCTTGATGCAGGTTCGTCAGGACAATAGATCGAATGGTTTCAAGAGAAATATCAGGAAAATGGAGCTGCTCCCGCTCGGTGATATGAGAAAGTGCAGGCTCTTCCTCAAGGAGTAAGTCTGCATAGCATGTTCTTTTTTGCAGCTCGTCTCCCTCAATCTTTAAGCCAAAACCAGGCTTTGACACAAGGGTCATGCCGTAACGGGCTAACAGCTCTCGTCCTTTTTTTAAATCACTGCTGACCGTCATGCGGCTGATAAACAGTTCTTCAGCCAGCTGGTCAATTTTTAAGTAATCCGGTTGAAGCAATAGCTTTCTCATCATAAATCGTACACGCTCTTCTGGCATGACGGGGACGAGAGAGCGGGCAGGAAGCTTCTGTTGATGAAGCCAAAGCAGGAAGGCGTCTTGGTCACTTGTTAATAGAGTGTATCCCTTTCCGCGGATCGTTTTAATCTTGGCTCCAGCTTCCTTTAATTGCTCATTTGCTTCTTTGATTAAATTGCGGATGGAGCGGTCAGATAAGCGAAAAGAGGCAGTGAGCTCCTCCAGCTTCACGAACCCCTTCGTTTCAAATAGCCGCTGAATCAGCTGATAGGTTCGAGGATCTGCCGTCATCATCATTGCGCGGCTCCTTGCGCCTGTAAGGCATCAGTACCAAGAGCGATTGCGCCCATTAAACCCGATAATCCATCAAAGGATGGCTTGGTGATAATTTCATTTAAAGGCTTTGGCAGCTGCAAATACCCGTGAAGCCGCTTTTCTGTTTCATCAAGAATGAGCGGCAGCATAGCGGGCTGTTTCATCACACCTCCGCCGAGAATGATGCGTTCAGGTGAAAGAGTGAGTAATAAATTGGCGGTCATCTGCCCGAGATAGTAGGCATGAAGTGACCAGGCAGGATGCTCCTCTGGCAGCATTTGCGCCAGTGTATGATAGCGTCCTTCTATGGCAGGTCCAGATGCCAGTCCCTCTAAACAGTCGTGATGTATTGGGCAGCAGCCTCCGTAGGAATCATGAGGATGCCGCTGAACGGTGATATGACCCATTTCTGGATGCAACAATCCGTGAATGAGGCGGTGTTCAATATAGGCACCGCCGCCTATTCCTGTTCCAACTGTGATGTAAACCAAAGAAGCAGGCTTTTGTGCTTCGACCGAAAAGCGGGCTTCTCCGAGTGCTGCACAGTTCACATCGGTATCAAGCTTCATCGGGAGCCCAAGGGCTTGTTTTAAGGTTAAGAGGAAAGGGAATTGGCGCCAGGCTGTTTTTGGTGTATCTAAAATCGTCCCATAGCTTGGGCTTTGTTCTTTTACATCGACAGGCCCGAATGCCCCAATGCCAATGGCATCGACAGGATGCTTTGTAAAGTAATCGATCACTTGCCGGCATGTTTCAATTGGGTTTCCTGTTGCAAAGGAAGTCATGTGTTCAATCGTTCCGTCTGTTGTTCCGTAGCCGCAGACAAATTTTGTTCCGCCTGCTTCAATGCCTCCAATTCGCATGATCAATGCCCTCCATTAAAGAGGGGCGGAATCCAAATGGACCCCGCCCCTACATGTTCATTTTTTCTTTACAATGTAGGTTTGTACCTGACAAGGTGTGAGCGGTTCAATGTGTAATGATCCATGTTGTGCTTTGAGTATATGTCCTTCAGGTGTTTCGCCTAAATTCGCTGTTTCTCCGTGTTGTAGAGATGAACTATTGATTGAAGCGGCTGTTTGACGCGTTAAATATGGATTGAAGAGACGGATGACAATGCCTGTTCCATGCTCTTCTTTTTTTAGAGCGCTTAGAATGGCTCCGTCTGTCTCAATGTCAAGCAGGCTATAAGTAGATTGTAAGTCTTCTTTTTCATCTCGGAAAGAGAAAATTAAACGACCGTTTAAAAAGTCTGCCCGTTCGTAGCATTGAACTGGGGTGGTATACCGCTTAGCAAGCTGCGCTAAGTGCCCCTCGCTGACAGCGTCCTTGCTATAGTGCATGCCAAATGAGAACGACAGTGCACCTTGCAGCTGAGCGTCAGGTGTCTCAACAATTTTTTCCCCAGATGCGCGGCCTGGACGGTAAAGAAGATTTTCTTTCCCCATTTTTCCGAAACAGCGGAAGAGCGTATACGCAATCGTTGTGTAGTCTTCTCCTGTGATCTGGTATTCTCTCACACAGTCGGTCAATAGAGCGACACCATATGCTTCATCACGAAGTGCAGTAAAGGATTGCATCGGTTCAATGGTGATCGGTTTTTCTTCCCAATGCTCATTGCTCCACCATTCAAGCTCTTGCGTGAGCTCTGTTGGGCGTTCGATGGTTCCAAACTGCTGATCGCTCAGTGATACCTTTGATGCGATGCCTGTATCAAAGAGGACACGCAGACGATGGTCTAACGCATGATTGTCGACATCGACATGAAAACGGATGACAGGCTCATCTTTGTTTAATGCCACCTTCGCTGTGATCGGGAGTGAAGTCGTGACCGATTGCTGAGAGCGCTCTTCTAAGTCATATGGGACAGTGAGAGTAAGCTGGATGGTGAGCTCTTCCTGCAGTCCGCTTTTAGACACTGTGAGGTCTGCTGAAGAAAGATCCTTGGATGACACATACAGATCTTCGCGCGGCGGGGAATAGTTGTAAGAATCTCCATCGTCTCCATTGTCTTCAAAGGTCATTTGCTCAGAGAATGTCCGGCCTGTTTGTTTATCTGTGATATCCAGCGATCCGTTGTCATTTGCCGCTATGCGGTAATACGTATTTTCAATCGCGCGTCCTTCTGTTTGTTCCCATGCAGATTCGCTTGATTCATCGAAAACCATGCTGACTTGTGTATAACCAACGGACGGTAAGCTGGCGGCTTCAATCAGCAGAATGGCTTTCCATACTTGTTTTGGCATGTACACATCTTTACTTGGGTTAAGAGAAATTTGCTGTGCCAGCACATAATCTGTGACATCGGTTTTGCTTTTCACTGTGTAGTGAAGCGTTCTTCCGTTTGCATCCTTTAGTGTAAATGGACGTTCCGTGATAAAGGTTTCGACCTCAATGACTTCAGAACGCTTTGAAGGCAGTGTATTAAATAACATGAATGTGATTTCTTGCTCAGTTTGCAGTCGAATAGCAATGAGACGCATGTGTAAGTCCACAAGATTCTCGGCGATTTCCTTTGCCTGCTTGTAGCGGAAGAAGACATCTTGATTCGTCGTGTCGCTATTGCAGCCGCCAATGCTGTCATGCGCTGCATTTTCAAACATGAGGTACCAAATATCACGAACCGTATCATGCGGATAGTCGTGTCCGAGTGAATAGCTAATCGTTAGGATGGGTTCCATCACATTGACGAGATAGTTTTCAATTTGATTGTTTAAGATTTTTAAATCAGCTCGTGTTGAAAAAATAGATTTGTGAATCCGCATATGCTTCGCATGAATGAGCTCTCCTTCTAATGTTTCAAAAGACGTCCGCTCTTTTTTTACTGCTGCAATGTAATCTTCTAAACTGCTGATTTGATAGTGGTGCTCGTTAAGTTCATTGGCTTTTTCCAATAAGTCAGGCAGGTTTTTGCGGATCGGTGCCTGGTCAAAGCCATTTGGGAAATAGACATTCTTTGTGGTTGCTTTTGCTTGCAGCGCACCAATTTTTTCAGATAAAAAGGCTTGTAAGTCCTCATCCTTTTCAGGAATATTTCCACCGTAGTAGTAGCCAAATGGCAGGTTCACAGCAAAGACCTCACTGCCGTCAGCACCTTGCCAATTGAATTCAGTGTGATTCGTCATATGGTCTGAAACACCGCGCCAAAAAGCTGTATCCACAATGCCGAATCCACGGTAAATTTGAGGCATTTGCGCGGATTGACCGAAGGAATCAGGGACATAGCCGACTTTCATCACATGACCGAACTGCTGACAGCGTTCAATCCCATATTGCAGGTTCCGTACAATCGATTCACCTGAAATGACGAGCTGGTCGGTTTGGGTATACCATGGGCCGATGATGAGACGTTTGGCTGTGACGAGCTTTTTGATTCTATTCTCATCCTCAGGGCGCCATTTCAAGTAATCATCCAATAAGGATGCCTGTGCATCGAGCATGAAGTAATGGAACCTTTCATCTGTTTCAAGGGTGTCTAAAATGTCCATTACGCTTTTCATTAAGTAGATACGGGATCGGGAGGTGGTGAAATACCATTCCCGGTCCCAGTGAGTATGTGGAATCACATGTACATTGACAGTCATTGATCAACGACACCTTTCTATGTTCAAATTATCCTTCTAGCACAAGGTCAAAATCGTCTTCTTCTTTCTGCTTCTGGTCATGTTCTGGCGTTTTTGGCTCTTTTTTCTCAGAGAAATTCACAAGCAGGTTGGCGCCAATACCGATGACGAGTGCGCCAGTAAGGGCTCCGATTAAATAGGCCCACCAGTTTCCGACTGAGAAGAAGCCGTATAGCCCGCCAATTGGCGGCATGATGTCATGAACACCTAATAATGCAGCGAACCCGCTTCCAGCAGCACACGCGACAACATTGAGCGGAATTAATTTCAAAGGATTGACAAGGGTAAAAGGAATCGCCCCTTCCGTAATACCGATAATGCCCATCACAAGCCCGCCTCGTCCGGCTTCTCTAAAGGTTGGAGAGAAGTTGCGTTTTCGAATCAATGTCGCAAGCCCGTATCCAAGCGGCGGAATGACAATCGCAATATTGACGAGGATGGCAGGGAGGTAGACGCCTGATAGGAAGAGTGCATTACCTGCCATCCAAGCGGATTTATTCACCGGTCCGCCAAGGTCGAAGCCAATCATCGCACCTAGAATCAGAGCGAGTGCAAGTGTGCTTGTGCCGTCAGCGACCATACCTTTGATCCATTCAATTAATGCCGTGTTCAAAGCGCCTAATGGTCCGCCCAGCAGAACGGACATGAGAAGCCCGGTTAAGCCAACGGTTATAAGCGGTAAGATGAGCAGAGGAACGAGTCCGGCTGCGGAGCCTTGAATTTGAATTTTTCGTTTCACAAAGAGAGCAACATATCCTGCGAAGAAGCCTGCAATGACGGCACCGATAAATCCAGCATTCGTTGAGCTGGCAAGGGCACCACCGATGAAGCCGGCCGCAAGACCTGATTTATCCGCAATCGAATAGGCGATAAATCCAGCGAGCAGGACGTTCATTAAGCCAATGCCTGTCCAGCCAACCTGCTCCATTAAATAGGCGCCGTGTAAAATGCCGCCAGCATCCTTATAGGCGTTTAAATCTGAAACACCAAATCCTAATCCGACTAGTTTTGCTAAACCAACGATAAGGGAGGCACCGATGATCACAGGAAGAATATAAGAAATACCGGTCATGAGATGGCCTTCAATGACTTTTAATTTTGCTTTCATTTTGCTTTGCTCCTTTCTATATGGCATTGCTCACGTTTATTGAGATTCAGATTTTTTCTTTTCAACAAGTGCTACGGCTTTTGTGATGATTTGCTCGGCATTTTTTAAGGCGCGTCCAATCTCGACACGTACTGTGGGAATGCCTGAGAAACGTTCCGCATCGTTGATATGCTGATTTGAGGCAATGATACAAAGGTCTGCCTGCTTTGCTTCCTCTGTTGTAATGCCATTTACCTGTCCCATAATCCCTTGCTGCTCGATTTTGATCTCGTGACCGAGCTGTTTACCCGCATTCTCTAATGCCTTTGCTGCCATTGGTGTATGAGCTAACCCTGCTGGACATGAAGTGACACCGACAATTTTCATTGTGTAATCCCCTCTTTCAATTGTTGTTCAATGACTTCGTAATAATAGTCAGCGGTTTGACCTGGTTGTATCTTATCGATGAAAGCCGGTTCCATGAGGCTTGTCGCAATCCCTGACAGTAATTTCAGGTGTGTGACATTTGCTTCTTCTAATGGAACGAGCAGTGTAAATAAATAGCTTGTGGGCAAATCGTCGAAGCTTCCCCATTCAATAGGTTGTTCTAACTCTAAAAATAGAAGTGAAGCCGTTTGTACAGCGGAGCTTTTTGTATGAGGAATGGCGAAGCCTTGCTGAAGTCCTGTTGAGACTTCGTCTTCGCGTGTCAACAAATCGGATAATAACCCCGCCTGATCGTTTGTAATCTGAAGGTCTTCAGCTTTCTTGGCAATGTATTGTAAAATCTCATTCTTTGATCGTCCGTTTACTTGTGTGAAAACATGATCTTTTTGGAACAAGCTGATCCCTTCTCTCTTGTTTGTTAAGCGCTTACAAGTTGATTGTAATGTACTTTTCGGCATGGTTAAATAGCATCATTTTCCGTTTGAAATGGCAAAAAGTTTATGAAGCTATTCGTTTTGCTGTCTGTATATCTCAAATCCTAGCTTAAAACGAGTTTAATTATGTAAAAAACAGATTCTACTAAATGCATTTCTGTGATATTCTTCCAAGGTATTACAAAAGATAAGGGGGTCTTTTCATGTTCAAAAAGCAGGTCAAACCCTGTGTGGTCGTACTCATGGCCATCATTCTCTGTATGGCGGCATTACCTGGATACGAGGCAGCAGCTGCCAGTAAAGGAACAACTGTCAATGAAGCCATTGGGTTAAAAAATGGTGAAGTGATTTCAGGTACATTACAGAATGAAAAAGAAGAGTCATGGTACCAAATCACGCCATCTGCACAAGAGGTGGCAAAACATACGCATATGAAAATTTCTGTAAAAAGTAAACAGGTGTTGTCCGTATCGGTCTATCCAAGCAAGGACAGAGCGATGAAGGATGACACTTATTCCAGATATCGTGTGGACACTGCAAGTGGAGAGACAGAGATCGACTTCCCGCATGCATGGTCAGGTCCTTATTTTGTCAAAGTGCTCTATTTAGGGTCGGAGGAAGACAGCCGTGATGAGGAAGAGGATGCGGCCTATACAATTGGGTATAAAGGAGCTAACCTTCCGCCTTCCGAACCCGTTTTCCCTGAAGACGATGAGCCTGACATCATTATTATTGAGAAAAAGTACGGGCGCGAAATTCTCCAATCGATGCGTACAATTGAAGATAAACGTTTTAATGAAACACCAAATGGTCAGAAGCTGAGTCGCCTGCTCCAAAAGACAAAGCCATTTCTCAAATCGAAGCTCATCAAACAAAAAAATGAGCAGCAAAAGGTATACAATCATCTGCTTACATTAAAGACACTGCTAAATGACGTAGAGAAAAATGGTGCATTTAGCGGTCATATCGTGACAGAGAAAGAACAACAGGCGATCCGTTCTCTTTTTGATATGCTCAAAGGAGCAAGTCCTGCCTATTTAAAGAAGGAATTAGAAGCAGTGAGTCAAAATATTGGAATCGATCAGTTTGAAGGAAAATCGATCGGTTATGTATTAGAGAAGCAAAAGCTTGTAAAAGAAGAGAAAGTGAAGACGAATAAGATCATTTTTAAACTAAAGGATGGCCAAACGCTTCAATCTGCGAAAAAGAAGATGAAAAGCTATGGAATCCAAGAAAACCGCGTGACATCGCAGTCAGTAAGTCCTTTGTTTAAAGGAATGTATGTCTATGATGTACCAGCAGGGCAAGAATCAGCTGGGAAGACACTAAAAGCAGGCAAAGCTGTGATCAAAAGCACTGCAAGAAAGCTGTCCAGTATGCCGAATGTTGAATTTGCGGAGCCTGTTCAAACTTATCGTGCACTTAGCAATGACGTGCAGTATGGTTACCAGTGGCCGCTAAAAAACAGTGCGCAAAACAGCGGGAAAAAAGGCGCTGATGTGAAGTTTGAACAAATGAATACACTGATTGGCACAAGCAAAATGAAGCAAACATTAATTGCTGTTGTGGATACAGGTGTAGACAGTCGTTTGACTGATTTAAGCGGGACTGTTCGTACGGACTTAGGTGCGAATCTCATTGGACGAAACAAAGATGCGATTGATGACAATGGACACGGTACGCATGTTGCCGGCATCATTGCCGCAAAAGCCGATAATCATTACTCCATGGCAGGCCTCAATCAACATACGGGCATCATTCCAGTGAAGGTGCTGGATGCCTATGGCTTTGGAGATACAGAGCATATTGCACTTGGAATCAAGCATGCAGTAGATAAAGGCGCAAAGGTCATCAACATGAGCCTTGGCGGCTACTACAGCCGGGTGATTGAATATGCAATGAACTACGCGGCTCAAAGAAATGTACTAGTGGTCGTCGCGAGTGGAAATGATGGCATTCCAGAAATGGGCTATCCTGCGACATCAAAGTACGCAATGGCCATTGGTGCAAGCAACCGTATGGATATTGCCGCTGAATTCTCAAGCTATGGTAAAGGACTGAGCATGTCTGCACCAGGATCTGATATTCCAAGCTTAATGCCAGATGGGAATGTCTCATATCTGAGCGGGACATCAATGGCGACACCATATGTGGCAGCAGCAGCAGGATTACTGCTTTCTAAAAATCCATCCTTGAAGCCAAATCAAGTAAGGAATATCTTGCAAAGCACAGCAGATAAGATCTCCTTTACATCTGTTGATGGAAAAGATGACGTTTTCTATGATGAAAACGATGAGCCAATTGTCGATCCGAAAATTCCAGGTATTGATTGGATGACAGGACATGGCAGACTGAATGCATTTGCTGCTTTAAGTGCTGTCGAACTGAATGCATCTGTGAGCAAAGTGGAGGATCAACATCAAAAGGTGACAGGTAAAGCAAAGGCAGGCGCTGCTATTTCTGTGTATAGAGGCAAAACCCTGCTTGGAAAAGGCACAGCAGGGAAAAATGGAACTTTTAGTGTGAAGATCAAGCATCAGAACAAAAACAAAGTCCTTCACATTAAGATTTCAAAAGGAAAGGCCGCTACAACGCTCAAAACAGTCGTCAAAAAAGGCAAAGCACCAGCTAAGCCGAAAGTGGGCAAAGTAACGGTCAAAAGTAAAACGGTCAAAGGGACTGCGGGTGCAGGATTGACCATTAAAGTGAAAAACAAATCAAAGAAAGTCATCAAAACGGTGAAAACGAATAACAAGGGCGCATTTACTGCCCAAATAAAACCGCAAAAAGCCAAAACAGTCTTGTATGTGACCGCTTCTGATGTGAGAAAAAGAGAAAGCAAAGCGGTGAAGGTTGTTGTTGTGAAAAAGTAAGAGAAGAACTTCCCTTTCTAAAAAAAGGGAAGTTTCAACGTGTAGACAAACCCTCGCATTCGCCCGCAGGGCTGTGCTCCGGTGCTCACGAATGTCAAATTCGCTCCGCTCCGGTGCTCGCCCTTCCTAGACTGCAAAGGTTTTCTATCACGCTGAAAAGAAGACAAAGGGCTAAAATAAAGATCATTTTAGCCCTTTGTCAACAATCTGGAACTTCCCTTTCTAAAAAGGGGAAGTTCTTTTGTTTGTTACTGGAAAAATACCAATTAATGTCGAAAGTAATATAGTAGGAAAAAAAGGAGGATTTATCGATGAAAAAATGATGTTTGCTTTCTTTCTATCATTGCTTCTCGTATTCCCAACCTTTGCACATGCAGAGGAAACAGGAGCAGTACCAGCATCTGTACAAGTAACTAGTGTCACAGCAGCAGATAGTGGAATGGTGAATTACGGCTCTGGCAGTAAATATCGAGTGGGCTCTTATTATCCAGCTACGTTTAAAGGAACACTAAAAGATGCAAGCGGAAACCTCATGCCCAATCAGCCGATCCAGCTTTATTTTGAAGCAGCAATCAAATCATATGCTCAAACTGCGACAGGCACAACAGGCGTAAATGGACAATTTTCACTAACGATTCAAGTTCCTTCAGGTGCAGGCTGCCGTACACACAATAATGCAGGCTGGTCGACACATTACTACGATATTGTTCCGGCGACGTTCACTTCAAACGACATCAAGCTATCTTCAAATGTCACAAGTGTGTACCATTTGGCATATACATTACGTAACTAATTTGCTGAGGGAGACGACTTGGCTGGAGCTTGTCGTTTTTTCATAGAAAAAAGGATGTCTCATTTGACATCCTTTTCTTTTTGTTAGCAAACCTGCTGGGCGGCAACCGAAAGAGTCGATAAACAAACACTCATCAGCCGTTACTCCCAGATTCGATCGAGCGTTTAACTTTTAATCCTGAGCTTTGATGGATAAGAACTTTCACACTTGAACGTTGATCCTTGAACATTCAGCTTTGAGCTTTTATCAAGGATCATCCAAAGATGATCAGATGAGGAGGGAATGACCTTTCCCTCGGAGGTGTTTAGTTCTATCGATTTTCGGCTCACTAACAAAATCAATTAATCGATCTGTATTTTCGTCAGTGTATTGCTTTCAGACAAGGAAAAATCAACTTCCATTTGAAAATCCTCAATTTCGTTCGAAAGCTTTTCAATCTTCACTCGAAGACGAAGCGGGTCGATGATCGTTGCCTCATTTTCAGCGAGGAACGACTTGACGATCTCTTGGTTGGCAGCCGCTTGTGTTTTTCCGTCTTTCCCAAACAAGGTTTCTAAATGCTGGTCGAGCCTCTTTTTCACATCTTCATTGGTTTGTTCTGCTTTGTCTACTAGTTCTGTGTACACCTTTTTCAATTTCCGTAAATAACGAATATCGTATTCGATCGACGTCTTCCGTTCAATCGCTTCTGCCACCGTCATGCTGACACCCGCTACATCAATTGTTGTGGTCGCATTCGACACAACAATGGCTGATTTGATGGCATTCCGGCGTTTGATTAATGCTTGAATCGATTGGTCATCAGCCTTCGCCTTTTTTTCGATTTCTTCTTGATCTTGAAACCCGTGCTGTATATGTTTCCCGATCATCAATCCACCAAGTACGGCTTCATCAACGGTTCGGTTGATTCTCTTATCTAACATTTTCAGTTCACTTAATGCTCTTGTAATGGTCATTTCCATATTAGCGACAACTCCCTTGGTTCATCCTGAAAATCATAGATTCCTATCATATACCAAAGTGTGCTTCTGTTGCTAGCGATATCCTTTTTTGTCAAGTTGTTTATACTTTTAAAAAACCTGGTGCTATACACCAGGTTCTTCTCGTTTTTTCTGAATCCAAGCTGTCACATAATAGGCAGCATAGCAGAGCGCGATGAAAGGAATGCCGCAGATGAGGGCAATCCGCTGATTTGGATCAAAGGCAATACCGATGACAGATGCAAAACACAGGAGGAAGGCAGCAATTGGAACCACTGGATAGAGCGGGGTTCGAAAGGAAAGATCATGGAGCTGTCCGCCCTCCTGTAAAAAACTTTTCCGAAACATAAACTGTGAGGCAGCAATCCCCATCCACACGATTACAACGGCCAGTCCAGAGATCGAAACAAGGACAAGGTATACCGTTTCGGGTGCGATGACACTTGATAACAAAGAAAGAATACCGCCGATCATACTTAAAATCAGTGCATTCAAAGGAATTCCTTTTGATGTCAGCTTCGCTAGTTTCTTAGGCAGTGTCCGTTCCTCAGAAAGAGACCAGAGCATACGGGATGACGCGTATAGTCCTGAGTTTGCGGCAGATAAGATCGCCGTCAAAATGACAAAATTCATGAAATCTGCGGCATACGGAATCCCGATTCGATCAAACACCACAACAAATGGACTTTTGATCACCCCGGCTTCTTCCACTGGGATCAAGCCGGCTAAGACCACGATCGTTCCAACGAAAAACAGGACAAGACGCAGTACGGTTGTGCGAATCGCTCTTGGAATGGTCTCGTCAGGATTGACGCTTTCACCCGCAGCAATTCCAATTAACTCCGTACCTGAAAAAGCAAAATTGACGGCAAGCATCGTCATTAAAATTGGTAAAAAGCCGTTAGGGAAAAGTCCTCCTTCTCCAGTGAAGTTAGAAAAGAATGGAGCGGCCTCACCGCCCTTTAATGGAATCAAGCCAAACATCGCAGCTCCGCCAAGGATAATAAAGAGAATAATAGCCATTACTTTAATGCTGGAAAACCAAAATTCCGATTCTGCAAAGAACTTAACTGTAAAAGCATTGAGTAAAAAGATGAGAAGAGCAAAAACGCCACTCCACATCCAAACCGATGTGTCTGGGAACCAGCGCTGCATTAAAAGGCCTGCCGCTGTAAATTCCGAACCGAGTGCCACTGTCCATGTCAGCCAGTAGAGCCAAGCGACTGTATAGCCTGTGCCGGGTCCAATGTATTTTGTTGCATACGTATGAAAGGCTCCTGTAACCGGCATTGCGACAGACAGCTCGCCTAAACAGAGCATCACGAGGTACACAATTAATGCCCCGACAAGATAGGCAAGAATCGTTCCTGCGGGTCCTGCCTGATTGATAGTATACCCAGAGCTTAAAAAGAGCCCTGTTCCAATAACGCCGCCTAGAGAAAGCATGAACAGGTGGCGGCTCGTCATTTTTCGTTGATATTGTTGTGACTGATCTTTTGCTTGTTCCATGTCTTCCCGCCCTTTTGCTTAGAAGTATGTGTGATGATTCGTGGTGCTATGATGTGGTTTGTTTTAAGATGTCCGTGATATCTTCTGGGGTCGTCCGGCAGCAGCCGCCGATGATATGCGCGCCGTCTTTGTACCATTGATGCGCACATTCACCAAATGTATGCTGAGATGTATCCCCGCTCCATACCTTTTCTTCAGGATCATATAATTCTCCTGAGTTTGGATACACGACAATCGGCTTGCTCGTCCCCTTTTTCATCTCTTGAATGAGAGAAGAGATAAATTGCGGGGGCGTACAGTTTACACCAACAGCAGCGATCTGTTCATAAGGTTCCAATGCTTGTACACATTCTCTGAGCAAATCACCTTCACTAATGTGAAGATCGTCCTTTGCGCTGAATGTGATCCAAGCAGATACACTCCTGAATTCATTTTGCAGCAGCTTTGCGATAGCCGTTGCTTCAATCAGACAAGGGATCGTTTCACATGCAAGAATGTCTGCACCAGCTTCTACTAATGCCTGAATTCTTGGTCTGTGAAAATCAATGAGTGCCTGCTCCGTGAGTCCGTAATTTCCCTTATATTCTGAACCATCAGACAAATAAGCACCGAATGGCCCCACAGATCCTGCGACAAATGGTTTTGTCCGCCCTTTACGATGCGCTTCATCCTGCCAAAAAAGATCGCGTGCCTCTTTTGCTAAAGTGACAGATCGTTTCATTAGTTCAATGGCTTCTTCTTTTGTATAGCCTTTTTCAGCGAAGCCATCAATCGTTGTTTGGTAGCTCGCTGTTGTGGCACAGTCAGCTCCGGCTTGGAAGTAATCCAAGTGTACTTGCTGAATCAATTCTGGCTGTTCAATGAGTATTTTGGCTGACCATAAACGATCGTTTAAATCGCAGCCCTTTCGTTCAAGCTCCGTTGCAAGTGCACCGTCTAAAACCAAAGGTGCGTGAGGCTGTAAACGGCTTTGAATAGGATTCATCGGAATCGAACACCCTCCTTTTTAGTTGGAAATGATGGATATGATATGAGGCAGTAGTTTAAATGACTAAAGTGTTTTTGTCAAGGAGAGGAAAAAGCATGATATCGCGGAAAAACCTTGAAAACATGCGGGTTTCGGTGCATAAACATGCAGTCAAAATAATAGAAAACCAAGTCATTGACAGCCTCTAAAAAGAGATATATATTATGGAAAGGCTCATTTCAGAAAGCTTCATCAAAAGGCGCTGTCTTTTGATTTTTATTTTGTCCAACGACTGTCTTCTTTCGTGCAGAAAGAGGGTTTTTTATATGCTTAGAAAAGGAGGAAAGAAGAAATTGAAAAAATGTGTAAAAGATTTGGCTATGATTCTGATTGGTTCTTTTTTATTTGCTACAGCAGTGAACATGTTTGTCATTCCACTTGAATTTGGTGAAGGCGGTGTAACGGGGCTGTCCATCATTTTCTATTATTTGTTTGAAATTGCACCATGGCTGACGAACCTGGTGTTTAATGCCATCCTGCTGCTTGTGGGGTATAAATATTTGGACAAGAAGACGACGATTTATACTGTGGTTGCCGTCGCAAGTAACTCCCTATTTTTACACCTGACCACAACATGGGTCGTGAATGTACATGAATTGATCATTGGAGCGATTTTCGCAGGAATTATCATCGGTATTGGAATTGGTCTTGTGCTAAGAGCAGGCGGTACAACGGCGGGTTCTGCCATACTCGGAAGAATTGCCAACAAGTATTTAGACTGGAACGTGAGCTATGCCATCTTGTTCTTTGATCTGATCGTCGTATTTGCTTCCTACTTTATTATTGGTGCGGAAAAATTAATGTTCACCATTGTGATGCTGTACGTGGCAACAAAGGTGATGGACTTTGTGATAGAAGGGCTTAACACGAAAAAGGCAGTAACGATTATTTCTTCATGCAAAGATGATATTGCTGAAGAAATCAATCACACTTTGGATCGAGGCGTGACGATTTTAAACGGACGCGGTCATTATTCAAAGGAATCGAAGGAGATTCTCTACGCAGTCATTCAAAAGCAAGAGCTCATGCGCCTAAAGAAAATTATCAAGAAAATTGATCGAGACGCTTTCGTTGTTGTCCATGACGTGCGTGATGTGTTCGGAGAAGGATTTGTGAATATATAAACCTGAAAAGACCTTAACCGGGTCTTTTTTTATGCTCTATACCTCTTGTCACATTATACTATGTATTGTATAGTATAAATGGTTAGGAGTTGTAATCATGAATGCACAATTAAAAAAAGGTTTGCTGGAATTCTGTGTACTGGCGGTATTAAAGAAAGGCGATTCCTATGGTTATCAAATTATTAAAGATATGTCCCATTGTATTGAGATTTCAGAATCGACATTATATCCGATATTAAAGCGGTTAGAGCAAAACAACTATGTGGAGACCTATTCCCAGGAACATAACAGTCGATTAAGAAAGTACTACCGAATGACAAATAGCGGCCGTGAGCATATGGCGCAGTTTTTAGCGGAATGGGATCAAGTGATGGCGATTTACGACTTTATTTCTGGAGGACAGGGCAATGAATAAAAAAGAATTTTTAGCCAGCTTAGAGAAGCACCTGCATCGTCTAGGCGAAAAAGAAAGTGATCGGTTCATCGAATATTACGATGAAATGATCGAGGATTATCAGGAAGATGGCTACAGCGAACAGGAAGCTGTTCATCAAGTGGGTCAGCCTTCAATCATCGCTGAGGGGATTATGAAGGAACAAGGAATCAAAACTGCTCAGGTGCCGACGTTCGGAGAAAAAGCTACAAGGCTTTCCATTCTCATTTTGGGCTTTCCGTTATGGGGAAGTATTTTAGCAACGGTCATTCTGCTGATTCTTTCTGTCTATATGGTGGTTTGGTGCGTTCCGCTCGTCACAGGTGCATTGACGCTCACTGGTCTGCTCGGAGGTTTTTGGAGCATCATTGGTTCTCCATTTATTTTTCAGGACGGTTTGCATGTGGTGGTGACGCAGGTTGGAGTGGGTATTCTTCTATTAGGTGTCGGATTATTATGCGGAATTGCCACGGTGTATTTGACAAAGTTATTTGTGCAAATGACTGTTCAAACCACTAAGGCATTCATGGGAATGTTTAGAAAGAAGGTCGTGAGAATATGAACGTGAATGAATTCAAAAAGCAATGCTTTAAATGGGGCATGATCTTCACAGTTGTAGGAGGCATTGTAACGGCGATTGGGTTTGGGCTATCAGGTTTTGATCCAGACGCATATCACACAAAAAAAGAGAACAACGTGTTCCGCACCATCAATTGGTAGCAACGCGCTATAATGAACTAAAAAAACCCGCTTATGCGGGTCTTTTTGTTGCTCGGGCCACAAAGAAGAAATAACAGCAAAGTGCACCTAGGTCACAAAGCATAATGATCAGGCCCATTGGAAAGGCTGTTTGGCTTCCCGCTAGTCCGACAAGAGGTGTCATGCATGCGCCTAGCAGCATTTGTGCCACCCCGATGAGGGCAGCTGCACTTCCTGCATGCGCTCCGTGATGCTGCATCGCAAGAGACGGCGCGGACGTACCGACAATTCCGACGCTTGAGACAACAAAAAACAATGGAATGAGAATGCCATACAACCCTGCATCAATGGAGATCATCAAAAATAAGGAGACGCCGCCTAAGGCAGCTGTCAGCAATCCAATGCGAAGAACTTTCTCTTCGCCGATTTTTACAGCGACACGGGCAAATACTTGTCCAGCCGTGATGATGCCAAGACTATTCACCGCAAAGGCAGCACTAAATCCTTGTGGAGAAAGGTGGAAAAGATCCTGGAGTACAAACGGTGAGCCAGAAATATAGGCAAACATCGCTGCGAATACAAGACCCTGCGAGAGGGCATACCCAACAAAGAGACGATCACTCGCTAAAATTTTCATGGCACCAACAATCTGTTGAAAGCCCCCAGTCTGTCTGCGCTCCACAGGTAAACTTTCTTGTAGTGAAAAAATGGATCTCAGCAGCATCAAGGCCCCGAGAATTCCTAGTAGAACAAATACACCCTGCCATGTTGTAAAGCGTAAAATCTGTCCGCCCACAATAGGTGCCGCTGCCGGAGCAACCCCGTTGACCAACATCAGCAGTGCAAAGAATTTCGTCATTTCTGATCCTTCATAATGATCTCGCACAATGGCTCGTGCAATGACAATGCCAGCTGAACCAGCGAGCCCTTGAATCAATCTTAAGAGGATGAACATCCAAATCGATGTGACCACCGTACATAAAAGTGATGAGGCTATAAAAATGATTAAGCCGATCATCAGCGGTTTTCTTCTGCCGATCGTATCACTAATAGGACCTGCAATCAGCTGTCCAAGCGCCAGTCCAATAAGACAAGCCATAAGACTTAATTGGGACAAAGCCGTGCTTGCTTCAAAATCACGCGCAATATTAGGCAAAGCAGGTAAATACATATCCATTGCAAGCGGTGCAAGGGCTGTTAAAGACCCAAGCAATGCAGCAAGGAGAAATCGATTTTTTTTCGATTCTTGGGGATAAGATAAAGAACTCATATGATCACTACACTCCTCGTATACTTCCTCAAAACAGCATAATGAATCAAGCGTTCCTTTTCAATGGAAATGTTCAAAGATGATTCCGTGCAAAATGATTGATCTTTCGAATGAGACTCTTTACATTGAATGAGTAGAGAAAAGAACAAGGTCATCGACATGCAGTATTTGCATGATACGTATATCTAGCAATAAACAACAGGAGGTGCTGACATGAAGCAGCAAGAGCTGATCATTCGTCAAGCAGTCAAAGAAGATCATGAAGCGGTCAGGCATGTACTAATCAAATCCTATTCACAGTATGAGCCTCAATTTACAGAGGAAGGCTGGCAAAATTATTCTGCTGCGCTTGCAGCAGCTGTAGATAATCCGAACATGGAGCTGATGCTTGTGGCGGAGCTTGAAGGCAAGGTCGTGGGGACGCTTCAAATGTTCCGGTCATCAGAGCAAGCGTATGACAAACCCGAAATGGGCATTACATCAGCCATCGTCCGGTTTTTAGGAGTAGATCCCGATGTTAGGGGAAAAGGAATTGCAGAGTCATTATTACGTAAAAGTATTGAACTTACGCAATCATGGGGCGAAAATGTCCTGTATCTTCATACATCTGATAAAATGCAGGCTGCCATTCGTCTATATGAAAGAATGGGCTTTGAGCGTGCACTAGATAAAGAATTTGTGAATCAAAATGGGACGCATGTCAAGAGCTATCAATATGTTATCCAAAAAGAACAGCCGGCTGGTTCATCACTTCACTCGTAATAAAAGGAAGAGCAAGTCCTTCAGGGACAGCTCTTCCTTTTTTCAATTTACGCCCACAGTACAAGCGCCCGATATGATACCCCCCCCCCACGAAATTAAACCGAACATGACAAAGAATTTTAACACGCGTTCGTAAAGGGACAGCTTTCGTTCTCTCTTCGTTTTCACCAGCCGCCAATAAAAGGCATAGCTCCATAAAAAGAGGATGATTTGTCCAAGCTCTGTAAGGTTTTCAAGAATCGTGATTCCGTTCATTTATTTCATCTCATCATAGGTCTTCCATAAGTAAATGCAGCAACCCTTTATTTCTTCAAAAAAAATCGGTGTATACTGGAAAGAGAGAAACTAGATGCAGAGGGAGTTGTGACATGTTGTTTTCGCTACATGCGGATCGTTGGGATGAAGTAATCGAGAGAAAAATCAAATACGATCAGAAGGTCGTGGAATATACTTGTCAGCTGTTAGACGCACAGGAGCAGCAGGCTGTGCTGTTTCACAAGATCGAAGACAGGTTTACGATGAGGGCAGGTGATGGTGCTCTGACCATTCCAAAAGGGAGCTATACGACCGCCTATTATTGGAAGGATCGACCTTACAATATTTACTTCTGGAGGGATGATCAAGGGAAGGAACTTGGGTCTTATTTTAATATTGTGGGGAATACATGGTTCAACGGCCAGCTGGTCATATTTGAAGACCTCATTATTGATCTTCTCGTTCTGCCGAATGGTCATTTCTTTGTGTTGGATGAAGATGAATTGCCGGAGAGTTTAGCGGCTTTTGAACAAGGTTCAGTGCGCCGGGCATTAGAGGGTGTGATGGCTTCGTTAGAAAGCATACTCGATCAAGTGAGGGCAGATGCCGAAGGAAAATATCATCACAGCTTGTTTGAGCCGATGTTGAAATAGAAAAAACGATTCCTTTCAGGCGAGGAATCGTTTTTTTCTGTCAAACCTTGATACGGTTTAATCGTTTCTGTAAGTTGGTTTTCGTTTTGGAAGCTTTTAGCTGTTTGACAGCGGTTTGAGCCGCTGCTTTTGTTTTCTTTGTCCGTTTGGCTTCCGCTTTTTTCACCTTTTGTTTGGCGTCTGTCACTTTCTTTTGATAGGCGACCTGTTTTTTGACTTTGTCGAGCCGGTTTTGCAGGCTTGTTTTTTCTTTGCCTTTGTTTAGCTTTTTGATAGCCGTTTGGGCGCTTTTAATGGCGCCTTGTGTTTTGTTTTTTTCGGCTGTTTGAACCTTTGAACGTGCGGAACGGATATCAATGGTTCCTTGTACCTTTTTCACCCGTTCGGTGAGTGCTGTTTTTTGTTTACTTGCAGTGAGTCGGCCAATTCTCGTTTTGGCTTGATTGACATCTGCCTGCTTTTTAGATGTTTCGGCTTTTTTGACAGCGCTGGTCGCAGCCTTTAAAAAGGTGGATTGCGGTACATATTGCACGCGGCCATAGCCGAATTGTGGATCCTTTCCTTTTGCGCCAAGATCCACTGTATAGCTGCGCAATAAGGTGCGAAGCTGTGCATTTGTTTTCTTCGGATGAAGCTGCTTCAACAGCGCCAGCATCCCTGTGACATGCGGTGCAGCTTGTGATGTACCCGTTGCATACCAATATTCATTTTTTAAATAAGTGCTGATGACGTTCTCGCCAGGGGCAGAAAATTCGATGCCTTTCCCTGTATTTGAGATAGACGCGAGTTTGTCTTTGTCAGTGGTTGCGGAAACAGCAATGACGCTATTGTAAGCGGCAGGGTAGCTGATATGATTCTTCTTCCCATCATTTCCGCTTGCAGCGACCACAAGCAGTCCTTTTTTGTATGCTTCATCCACTGCTGAACGCAAGATGGGGATATTGTCTTCAAAACCTAGACTTAAATTCATAATATCCATCTTATTGCTAATGGCCCAATCGATGCCTCGAAGCAGACTGTACAGGTCGCCTTCTCCCTTTTTATCTAACACTTTCACAGCATACAGCTTCGCGCCAGAAGCGACGCCGACTGTGCCGTAATCGTTATTGATCGCACCAATCGTGCCCGCGACATGTGTGCCGTGTCCTTCATCATCTTTATAGGAAGATGTGTAGTTCACAAATGATTTACCGCCCGATACCTTTAAATCCTCATGTGGAAAAATACCAGTATCTAAAACGGCTACTTTCACATTTTTACCTGTGACGCCTTCTTTGATCGCTTTCTTTACATTCAGCTTTTGCAGGTTGTAAGATTTTTGAACCAATGCATCCTGATTCGTAGCGGCAGCAGTTTTTTTCATGGTAGAAGAAGCGAGTTTGACCTTTACGTTTTTTGACACATATGCAATGTTTGGGTCTTTTTTGAGTGAAGTGACGGCTTGTTCATCTGCTGTCACAGCGACAGCGGGAAGATGTATGTACTGTGCGTTCACTTTTTCACTTTCTTCAATAGCCGTTTGCTTTCCTTTTTGGTTTTTATAGACGATAATGACATCTGTTTCTTTTGGCGGTGCAGCTGCCTGCGAATGGTAAGGCAAGGCAGTTGTCAACGCAAGAAGAAACGCGATGACTACGACGATTTTCTTTTTCAAGGCGATAGCCCCTTGCATACGATGACCTCCGTCTTTTTTTCTCTATTATATCGGAGAAATGAGAAGGATGGTTAGAAGAATCATATTGTTTGTCAGAAAGTTTTTTTACAAGTAACCTGAAATTGAAATTCATACAAATCTAGTAGACAATAGAGAGATCATAATAAGAGAAAGTAGGACATGCTGATGAACGTAAAAGAGTATATGACGTATGATGCGACTGGCTTGGCAGCACTTGTACGGAATAAGCAGGTAACGCCAGACGAGCTTGTACAGGCTGCATTTGCTAGATTGAATGAGGTCAATCCTGAACTAAATGCGGTGATTCAGACAAGACAAGATCAAGTATTAAAAGAAATCAAGACATTACATACGAATCAGCCGTTTGCGGGCGTTCCATTTGTACTGAAAAATATATCGCAAGGGATGGAAAATGAACCGCTGACAGCAGGTGCTGCATTGTTAAAGGATGTAAAGGCAAAAACGGACTCCCACTTTGTCCATCGATTGAAGCAGGCTGGATTTCTCATGATGGGGCATACAAACACACCAGAATTCGGTTTAAGGAATGTAACAGAACCTTCTTTACATGGTCCAACGAGGAACCCTTGGCATCCTGACTATTCCCCTGGCGGTTCAAGCGGCGGGACGGCAGCAGCTGTTGCAAGCGGCATCGTACCGGCTGGTGGAGCAAGTGATGGCGGTGGGTCCATTCGGATTCCAGCATCCTTTACAGGTTTGTTCGGTCTCAAGCCAACGAGAGGAAGAACGCCAGTAGGACCAGGCGCAGGAAGGCAGTGGCAAGGGGCTTCCATTGATTTTACACTCACAAAAACAGTGCGGGACAGTGCAGCCCTTCTTGATCTGCTTCAAGTCATTCAGCCTGAAGCGGCTTTCCAAACGCCGTTATACGACGGCAGCTATCAAGAAGATCTAGTGAAACGTACATCTTCTATGCGAATTGCTTACAGTATAGAATCTCCAGTAGGTACGAAGGTTAGTGAGGAAGCGAAGCAGGCGGTTCAGCAAACAGTGAAATGGCTGAGTGACCAAGGGCACCAAGTAGAAGAAGCGAAGCCGGCAATTGACGGGATCCATCTGATGCAGCAATACTACGTCATGAACAGCGGAGAAATGTCTGCATTATTCACGTCCTTGGCTCGTTCATTAGGACGTCCAGTCAATCCGGAGGAAACGGACATCGTCGCATGGGTGCTGGCGGAGGCTGGCAAGAATGTGACCGCTGCTGCTTATACAGAAAGTCTTGATGCGTGGGATATGGCGGCTGCACAAATGGCATCATTTCATCAAACGTACGATCTTTTTGTGACACCAGCTACTGCCTATTCAGCTCCAAGGATTGGTGAGCTGATGCATTCGAAAGAGGAAATCACTGAACTTTTACGTGTGTCATCCCTCTCAATGCAAGCGCAGCAGGATCTCATTTATGACATGTTCTTAAAGAGTCTGACCTACACACCATTTACACAGCTTGCCAACTTAACGGGTCAGCCTTCTATGAGTGTTCCTGTTCATCTCACTGAAGCGGGCATGCCTTTAGGGGTACAGGTGACAGCACCAAAGGGAAAAGAGGACTGGCTGCTTCGGCTTGCAGCAGAAATGGAGACATCCTCGATTTGGAAAGGAACAAATCAAATCATACGTTGAAACGACATTTGTCTATGGAGGGAAAGGAGTGTCACACGTGAGTACGAAGGACAGAATCATTCAAACGGCTGCACTTCTTTTACGAAAACAGGGGTATCATGCGACAGGATTGAATCAAATCATTAGAGAGAGCGGCACGCCTAAAGGATCTCTTTATTATTACTTTCCAAACGGAAAAGAAGAGCTAGCCATAGCAGCCGTTGAATATATTAGTCAAAAGGTCATCGATCGAATTGAAGAAAGTTTTGCCTATTCGGATGACCCTTATATCGCCATCGACCGTTTTATGACAAACATCATTCGGGGATTTATGGAGCAAGAAAGTGAAAGAGGGATTCCGATTGTCTTGCTGGCGGCAGAATCCAAGCCAGAACATACGCAGCTTCATGCTGCATGCAAACAAGAAATGATCCGCTGGCAAGAGCTTGTGAAAGAAAAGCTAATGAACAGCGGATATGAAGAAAACAAAGCGGATGAGCTGGCTTCTCTCCTTCATTCAATGGTGATTGGGGGTCTATCGATGACCACAGCACTCAAACAAACGACCCCGTTAGAACACGTAAAGTGTTACCTTAGACACTTATTTATGCGAGAAGAGTAAAATCTCTCGCATATTGTCTATCTATTATATCAATTGGTCTATATAATAAAGATAGTCAATTAGTCATGAGGAGTGATGGGATGTCGGAGCAACCGCAATCAATCAAGCAATCCGAAGATACCTATTTTTATACCGTGTCTGGTTCAGGGAAGCTGTATGGGCTTGAAAATCAGCTTGTTCATGTGCTGGCAGAAGCAAATCAAACGAATCAGCTGTTTGAGCTTGTCTTAATCACAGGTGGGAAAGGGGCTTATTTTCCACTTCATTGTCATGAGCACTTATTTGAAACCATTTTCGTGCTGGAAGGAAAGCTTGAAGTGATACTGGACGGTAAAAAATATATGGTCACAGCCTTCGATTATATTCATATCCCGCCTAAAACGATTCATGGCTACAGAATGCATAGTCACAAAACAAGGTTTATTTCATATACGTTGGGCGGACAAATGACAGATGTCTATCAGCAAATTGGGAAGAGGCTTCAGCAGAACGAATGGCTGATGACTGATCATGCTTTCGATGCAGCCAGCTTTGAACAAGCTGAAAAAGAAAGCGATCTCATATTGATGCATGGTATCCGGCAGCTATCAAATACAACCAAGCCCTCCGTTTTATTTCATAGTCAGCTCCCTCAGGCGGTGCAGCCCTATGTATTAGAGGCTGGTGAAGGGAAGCAATATATCGTGGATGGTCAGCTTCATGAGCTGATCGCAACAACAGAAACAACTGGAGGCGGGTTCAGCCATTTTGTGATTGAAGGCGCGAAGGGAAAGTATTTTCCTCCACATTATCATCAAGTACATACAGAAGCACTCTATTGCGTTGAAGGAAAAATGAACCTTCAATTGAACGGAGAGGATATTTGCCTGATGCCGGGTGATTTTGCCTATATACCGCCGGATACGATTCATTCTTATGAATTCGTTTCCCATTCTAATAAATTTTTGCTTTTACTGCTCCCTGGAAAGATTGAGCAGTTGTATGAGCAGTTTGAAGAATCACAAAGCCCGAGTATATGTCCTTATTTTATTCAAGAAGGGAACTTGATGATCGATCGAGAGACTTCATCTCAATATGATTTGGTTTTTGTCGAAAAAGGATAAATATGTAACGCGTTACACATGATTGAATAAGCGCCTGTCGAACCTATCGACGGGCCTTTCTTATTTTTTGGCTCCTCCTTATAAATCTCTCATTTGATGAATGAACCATTCATTCAAGGTGAAGCTATGTACAGATGATTTTCGCTAAAGGAGGAAATGCATGTGAGAGCTGTTACTTACCAAGGGAAAAATAGCATTGCAGTGAAGAAAGTAGATGCGCCATCTATTCAAGATCGGGAAGATGTGATCATACGAATTACATCAACAGCAATTTGTGGATCTGATTTACATTTGTATCAGGGGAACTTCCCGCTTCCAATCGGCTATGTGATTGTGCATGAGCCAATGGGGATTGTGGAGGAAGTTGGACCGGATGTCACGGTAGTAAAAAAGGGAGATCGTGTCGTTATTCCATTTACCGTTGCATGTGGTCAATGCCAATATTGTCATCATCATTTAGAAAGTCAATGCGACAACTCAAACCCGCACTACGATTCGGGTGGGCTTTTTGGATATAGTGAGAAATATGGGAATTATCCTGGAGGACAGGCAGAGTATTTACGCGTGCCTTTTGGAAATTACACCCCGTTTAAGATCCCAGATGATTGTGAGCTGGAGGATGAACAATTACTGTTCTTATCGGATGTTCTTCCAACTGCCTATTGGAGCGTGGAGCACGCAGGTGTGAAAAAAGGTGATACGGTCATTGTGTTAGGCTGTGGACCTGTTGGGTTAATGGCGCAGCAATTTGCATGGCAAAAAGGGGCAGAACGTGTGATTGCGGTCGATTACATTGATTACCGTCTGCGACATGCAAAACGGATGAGCGGCGTAGAAGTATTTGATTTTACAGAAGATCCCGACATGGGAGAAACGTTAAAGGAGCTCACCAAGGGTGGAGCCGATGTTGTGATCGATTGTGTGGGAATGGACGGGAAGAAGTCACCGCTTGAAAAAATTGAGCAGAAACTCAAGCTGCAAGGCGGAACGATTGGACCCATTCAAATTGCCACAAAAGCCGTCCGCAAATGTGGGACAGTGCAGATGACTGGTGTGTACGGCGGCCTATACAATATGTTCCCATTAGGTGCCTTTTTCGCAAGAAACGTCACCCTGAAAATGGGACAGGCTCCGGCGAGAGGCTACATGTCAAAGCTCTATCAAAAAGTGACAACTGGTGAAATTGATCCTAGAGCGATCATCACACATCAATTGCCATTAGATGATGCCGCTCATGCGTATCACATATTTAACGAAAAACAGGATGATTGTATAAAGGTCATCTTAAAGCCATAAAAAGAAGGCCCTCAGCATGTAGACAAACCCTCGCATTCGGTGTCAGTCCTGCGTGCCGGTGCTTACGAATGTAAATTCGCTCCGCTCCGGTACTCGTCCTTCCTAGGGCTGCAAAGGTTTTCTATCACGCTGAAAAGAAGACAAAGGGCATTTTAGCCCTTTGTCAAAAAATTTAAAGGCTTAGGAGTATTCCTAAGCCTTTAATGTGTGCTCGTCCATCATTTTTTCGATTAATTCAAAAAATGTTTTTTTATCTTCTTCTGAAAGATGGTTGAACAGCTGATTGACAAGCAGCTGGCGGTTGTCGATCATTTGTTTTGCGATTTGTTCACCTGATTCAGAGAGTGTAATCCATACAGTACGGCGGTCATTATTATTTCGAGAGCGGATAATCAGCCCTTCATCTTCTAAGTGATTGAGAGCGGTTGTTGTTGCAGAGGGAGATAATGAAACTTCCTGCAGAATATTTTTCACAGTACATGATTGATGGCGATAAATGATGCGTAAAATAAACCCTTTCACATTCGTGACGTTTTTCGGGATGTTCTCTTCATCTATTTGCTTCGTCGCCTTTAAATACTTTGTCAGCGCATGGTCTAATAAACTTGCCTCTAGCTCGAAATGTTGCATTCTCCATACCTCTTTTCCTATTGCGTTCGCATTTTCCGATCAATTACTAGGTCTATCTTATCATAATAGTTATCATCATTTAAACCAAAATGGAAGACGGCTATAAAATTACCTATATTATCAATTAATATAAAGAACAATTCCAAAATGAAATGATTTTACTTTCAGCTGGTTTTATTTTAGAATGTGAATGAGATAAAATCTGCCAACCCCATTCACTGGAAATTGGCTATTGTAAATTAAACGTTTGGAGATGAAGATATTGAATACTTTACAGGCATTACTTAACGACAGAATGGAACGCTCTTCACAAATTGAAGCGGTAACTGGCGGGGGTGTGTCTTATACATTTGAAGAATATGCAAAACGCATTGACCAGCTCGCTCATTACTTATATCAAAAGGGGATTCGAAAAGGAGACCGCGTTTGCTTTATTTGTCAAAACCATCATCACTTTTCAACGATTATGCTGGCAGCCATCAAAGCAGGTGCAGTCGCAGTTCCGCTTAGCTGGCAGCTTACTTCTTTTGAGCTGGAAGGTATTTTGAAAAAAGCAGAGCCAAAGGCTTTATTTTTTGACCGTGAATTCCGTGACATCATTGCGGCAGTGAATGTGTCTTTAGAAGATTGTCTGATGGTGGAATCCGGTGCCAATGCGAAAACAACCCAGCTGTTTGAAGACATTTTGGCTTCAAATGATGGAAGTCATCTTGCTGATGAGGTATCAGAAGAGGATTTAGCGATGATTTTATTCACTTCTGGAACAACGGGCAATCCAAAGGGCTGTATGGTCGGGCATGGACGAATTTATCAATTTTTAACAAGACATGGGAATCGAGGATTTGATCTGAAAGGAAAACGGTACTTGGCGAGTCATCCGCTGTATCATATGAGTTCAATTAATCATCTGATCGCAGCTGCGATTGAAGGGTATACGCTTGTCTTCTTACATGATGCAACACCGAAACGCATTTTAGAAACGATTGAGAAAGAAAGAATTACGTTCATGATGGCTTTCCCATCAGCTTACACGTACATGCTAGAAGAAATGAAACGCGGGTCGTACGATCTCTCATCTTTTGAAATTGCGATTTCTGGCGGTACGAAGGTGCCGGTACGCTTAATTAAAGATTACAAAGAAGCAGGCATTCAGATGATGCATGGCTATGGAAGTACGGAAGCATGGATTGTCAGTGCGTGGCATCCAGCGATGGGTGAGGATAAAATGGGCTCTGCCGGTAAAGTGGATGCGGATGTAGATGTGAAAATCGTACATCCTGAGACAGAGGAGACACTGCCAGCTGGAGAAATTGGCGAAGTCGTCATGAGAAGCCCATTTTATTTCCTAGGCTACTATCATCAGCCTGACGCTACTGAGAAGGTGCTGAAAGATGGCTGGTTCCATATGGGGGATGCAGGCTATCTAGATAAAGACGGTTTTCTTTTCATCACAGGCAGATACAAAGATGTGATTCTGTACGGCGGGGATAATATCTATCCTGACCAAGTAGAAGAGATTATTGAACAAATTCCAGGTGTGATTGAGTCAGCTGTCATCGGGGTACCGGACGAATTATATGGGGAAGTGCCAAGTGCGTATATCGTAAAAGACGAATCCTCCGATTTCTCCGAAGAAGATGTGGTGAACTATTGCCAGGAACGTTTGGCAGATTACAAAGTGCCCTCCATTCATTTCACACAGGAGCTGCCAAAAAACAAGCTTGGTAAAATCATGAAGAAAGATTTACGTGAATTGGTTGTGAATGCGTAGTACCTATTCTGCTATAATGAAATTTGAATGATTTTTTGTTTTTCTAACGTTTTGGAGGGAAAGGGTTTGCGACATATTCTTCGTAAGAAACACATTCACGATTTGTTAGAACAGAGCAGGCAGCAAAAGGTAAAGAGAACGCTGGGCGGGCTCGATCTCACGCTCCTTGGTATAGGGGCAGTGATCGGCACGGGGGTCATGGTGTTAACCGGAATTACAGCGGCTAAGGATGCAGGACCGGCTGTCATTTTCTCCTTTGCCATTGCAGCGATTGTGTGCAGTTTGGCAGCACTTTGCTATGCAGAAATGGCTTCAGCGCTGCCTGTATTCGGCAGTGCATACATTTATTCATATACAACGATGGGTGAGCTTGTCGGGCATCTAATGGGATGGACTTTATTGTCCGTTTATATGCTGACTGCTTCAGCTGTCGCCAGTGGCTGGTCGAGTTATTTCAACAGCTTGCTTGAGGGGTTTGGCATTTCGATTCCCCATCAATTTTTAGCGGGGCCAGAACAAGGCGGATATATGAATCTGCCAGCCATTATCATTGCCTTACTGATTGCGTGGATCTTATCTAGAGGAACGAAGGAAAGTAAAAAATTCAATAATATCATGGTGTTTGTGAAACTCGGTATTATTGTTCTTTTCATTGTAGTAGGCGGGTTTTATGTACAGCCATCCAATTGGCAGCCGTTCATGCCATTTGGTGCAGAAGGCGTCATTGCCGGTGCTGCTGCTGTATTTTTTGCCTTTTTAGGATTTGATGCGATTTCTGCTTCTGCGGAAGAGGTGAAAAATCCGCAGCGGAATCTGCCAATTGGCATTATTGGCTCATTACTCATTTGCACGATCATTTACATTGTCGTTTGTTTGATCATGACAGGTATGGTGCACTATACAAAACTGAATGTCACAGAGGCTATGTCCTATGTGCTGCAAAGTGTACATCAAAATAGCGTAGCCGGTATTATTTCTGTCGGTGCGGTCATTGGATTGATGGCTGTGATTTTCGCCAATAATTATGCAGCAACTCGAATTGCCTATGCGATGGGCCGAGACGGTCTTTTGCCTAAAGTGTTTTCGAAAACAAACAAAAGCGATACGCCTGTTGCAAGCATATGGATGATTGGCGGCATGACAGCTGTTATTTCAGGGTTTATTGATTTAAAGGACTTGTCGAATTTAGCGAATATCGGTGCTTTATTGACGTTTGCAATGGTGAGTTTATCTGTGCTCATTTTGAGAAAGACACATCAGCAGCTTGAGAGGGGATTCCGGGTTCCATTTGTGCCGGTCTTGCCGATTATCTCAATGGGCTGCTGCTTGTTCCTTATGCTCAACTTACCAGGCCGGACGTGGCTTTACTTTGGAGTTTGGCTGTTAATCGGTGTCGTCATGTACGCAGCGTATTCAAACAAACATAGTGAATTAGCGAAATCTTCATGAGAAAAAGGTGCAAATCCGTTGACGATTTGTGCCTTTTTTCATACGATTTGGGATAAGCTATAAAAGAGAAGATGGACGGAAACAAGAGGAGGATGAAGGGTATGATTAGCGTTAGTCCTTATATTGTGGTAGACGATGTGAAGGAATCTCTTCAATATTATCAAGGAATTTTTGGCGGAGATATTCATATTTTAAATGAACATCAAGACCGTGTGCTGCATGCGGAACTTCACCTTGGAGAATCATTGCTTCACTTTTCAGATACGTTTGGCCGCACACCAAAGCCCGAACATCTCAGATTGATTATGCAGTTTGACAATGAAGAAGAACTAAAGGCTGTATATGAAGCGCTAGAAGCTGATGGAGATGTACTGGTCGAATTACAGGATACGTTCTTTGGCGCACTTCACGGACAAGTACAGGACCGCAAAAATGGGTTGATCTGGGTGCTGAATTATATGAAATAGATGAAGACAAAGAGCTAAATAAAGATCATGCAATGATATAAAAATAAAAAATGATTGTGGACACAGCAACCTCAAAAAACAATTCCCTTATATTTACCTTAAATCTATTGAATATCCAGGTGATAAATCTATGTATGATCTCTTTTCAGCAAAATTATTGTTTGAATCCATACCGTCTCCCAAAGTTAGACCTGATAAGATATTTGAAGAAAGAATCGTATTAATCAAAGCAAAAGATCAAGATGAAGTTAAAAAAATTATAGAAAAAAGTTTTCCAGAAGAAACATTTGGAAATGGGGATTACGGACAAACAACAAAAAAATTAGTAGCAATCCTAGATATATTTGAACTTGTAGACAATTTAGAAGAAGAACCACTTCACTTAAGTGAAGTGTATTGTCGTTATCTTTCATTTGATGAAGAAATATCTCCAAAAGAAGCAATAGAAAAATATTCTCTAGATAAATAAAAATCGTAAAAAAAGCAGACTGATTAGAGTCTGCTTTTTTAGTTATTTAGTCATTTAGCACAAATACATATCTTCTCTGTTTCTTTCGCAATAAGGCACCAATTCGCTGTTCAAGGATCCTTGGTCAAAATTCTAAGACCTTCACTATTGTGAAGGTTTTTTTGGGAGTGTTTTTATTTTCTGAAAAATGGAAAATATGCTATGTTGGAAGAATAAAAGAACAAGGAGAAGGGTGGCGAAGGGATGGAGCAAATTGAATTTCAATCGATCCAAACAAATGGTGTAACACTTCACACAGCAATGGCTGGACCTGAGGATGGCCCGCTGCTTGTACTGCTGCACGGGTTTCCTGAGTTCTGGTACGGCTGGAAGAACCAAATCATGCCCCTGGCTGAGGCAGGCTATCGTGTCGTCGTTCCTGATCAAAGGGGCTACCATTTAAGTGATAAGCCGGAAGGAATCGAATCCTACGTATTAGATCAACTGAGAGATGATATCGTAGGGCTGATTAAGACGCTTAGTCCGAATCAAAAGGCGATTGTGGGAGGTCATGATTGGGGAGGAGCTGTTGCTTGGCATTTGGCATCCACACGTTCTCAATATGTAGAGAAATTAATCATTGTCAACATGCCGCATCCGCGGGTCATGATGAAGGTTCTTCCGTTTTATCCCCCGCAGTGGAAGAAAAGCTCCTATATCGCTTTCTTTCAGCTTCCGAATGTGCCAGAGGCAGCACTTCAGGAAAATCACTACCAACGGCTGGATGAAGCCATTGGGCTGTCTGCACGACCACACCTATTTACAAAAGAAGATGTATCAAGATATAAGCTGGCTTGGACGCAGCCAGGTGCCATGACCTCAATGCTGAATTGGTACCGCGCCATCAAAAAAGGCGGCTTTGAAAAGCCGATATCTAAACGCATTTTAGTTCCTGTTCGCATGATCTGGGGGATGGAGGACAAGTTTTTAAGCAGAAAGCTGGCGAAGGAATCGATGAAGATTTGCCCAAATGGTCAGCTGATTTTTGTCGATGATGCTTCTCATTGGATCAATCATGAAAAGCCAGAAGTGGTGAACAAACTCATACTCGAATTTTTGAACTAAAGAAAAAAGCTCTGATCAGAGGGGGACTGACCCCCGTTTTTGAGACAGGGATCAAAACACCTTTATACAGCCAATTGCCGATAGTTTATCGGTGATTGGTTGTTTAGTTTCGTTTGAATACGAATGTTGTTATAATAATAAATGTATTC
>NZ_PVRA01000017.1:0-18602 GCF_002998555.1 Bacillus sp. NMCC4
ATCAGGTTGATAGGTCTGAGGTGGAAGCGTGGTGACACGTGGAGCTGACAGATACTAATAGATCGAGGACTTAACCTATATTCTAATGTGAAGCATGAACATTGTTATCTAGTTTTGAGAGAACATTCTCACCATCAGGTTTGGTGGCGATAGCGAAGAGGTCACACCCGTTCCCATACCGAACACGGAAGTTAAGCTCTTCAGCGCCGATGGTAGTTGGGGGTCTCCCCCTGTGAGAGTAGGACGCCGCCAAGCTTTTCTAAGGATCAGTTCCATACGGAACTGGTCTTTTTTGTATTTTCTTCTAACAGCATCATGATATAAGCTGGGAACTTCTCTTCGGCAATCTCCATGTAGCGTTCAATCATGACGTAATCATCACTAATGTATTGAGACAGCAGCTCGTACCACCATTCAGTTTCGTAGCGGGCAATCATACTGAGGTTATACATTAATAAGTAATGGCTGATGATCTCAGGAATCCCTAAAAATGAATCACGAGTTGACGGAATAAACCATTGATCCATTTCTAAATCATAATGTAGATGAGTAGCGAGCGCTGGATTTTCTTCTAGAGCTACATCAAACGTCAGCTTTTTGGCTTCTCTTTGCTTGAGTTTCCAACTTGTATGGAACTCAAAGTATTCAATAAAGCGTTCAGCAGACATGTTATAAAGCAATGGAATATGATCTTGAATCATCATCCCATTAACCTTTTCCACTTTAACTAATGTCGAGGGCTGCTTTTGAAACTCCAGAATATGACTCATTTCAGGTATCTTTGAAAGGAGATGAATCATCGTAAATCGCTCATCTTCAAGACCATTTAAATGAAATAGATGCTTTAACACATGCATGCATAGTCCATTTCGCTGAATTTTCACTTCATCTTCACTAAAACGGTAGTGCTGCTTCTTTCTCTTTCTCGATGTTACGCCGTGGGCCAAAACAGAGGTTTGAGAAGGATAGTGAGGATCAACTGTCAGTAAACATGCCTTTAGCAACTGAGCCATTCCATAAAACAATAAAATCGGCTTCAGTTCGAGTGGAGCGATAGCTGCCTGTTCATAGAACGTATGGCCATGCTTTAAAAAGTAAATAAACCGTTCACAGTTTTTATAGGCTTGCTGGTTTGCATCTTGAATGCTTCGTTTCTCATATTGTTGATATAGAAACTTTTGGGAAGTTTCGAGTGAGTAAAAACGTTTTAAATCCTTCCATCCTGAACTTTTCATCTTCTTCCTCAACTCTCTTTATATTTTCTAAAAATTGCAACTGTTTGTTGCTTCCTTGACATGCTGTTTCCTAGTTGATAATCTACATATAATATTTTGCCGAAAAGAGGGGGATTTACTAATGTGGGAAAGTAAATTTTCAAAAGAAGGTTTGACGTTTGACGATGTTTTGCTTGTTCCAGCTAAGTCTGAAGTACTTCCGCGTGATGTCGATTTATCAGTTGAGTTAACAAGCACATTAAAACTAAACATTCCAATTATCAGTGCAGGAATGGACACGGTGACGGAATCACAAATGGCGATTGCAATGGCACGTCAAGGTGGTCTTGGTATCATTCATAAGAACATGTCTATTGAGCAACAAGCAGAACAAGTGGATAAAGTAAAACGTTCAGAGCGCGGCGTTATTACAAATCCATTCTTCTTAACACCTGAGCATCAAGTATTTGATGCAGAGCACCTAATGGGTAAATACCGTATTTCAGGTGTACCGATTGTAAATAACGAAGAAGATCAAAAGCTTGTTGGTATTATTACGAACCGTGACCTTCGTTTTATTTCGGATTATTCAATGAAGATTAGCGACGTGATGACAAAAGAGGAACTTGTGACAGCTTCTGTAGGTACGACGTTAGAAGAAGCTGAAAAAATCCTACAGCAATATAAAATTGAAAAATTACCTCTTTTAGATGACGAAGGAACGTTAAAAGGTCTCATCACCATCAAAGATATTGAAAAAGTGATCGAATTCCCTAACTCCTCTAAAGATGCACATGGCCGTTTAATTGTTGGTGCCGCTGTTGGTGTCACTGGCGATACAATGACTCGTGTGAGAAAATTAGTCGAAGCCAATGTGGATGTCGTTGTCATTGATACTGCACATGGTCATTCACAAGGTGTTCTTAACACTGTATCGAAAATCCGTGAAACGTATCCTTCTCTTAATATCATTGCTGGTAATGTTGCAACAGCCGAAGCAACAAAAGCATTGTTTGAAGCAGGAGCAGATATTGTGAAAGTCGGTATCGGACCAGGATCTATTTGTACAACACGTGTTGTTGCAGGTGTTGGTGTACCACAAATCACAGCGATCTATGACTGTGCAACAGAAGCAAGAAAACATGGTAAAGCTATTATTGCAGATGGTGGAATTAAATATTCAGGTGATATTGTAAAAGCTCTAGCATCTGGTGGACATGCTGTTATGCTTGGAAGCCTTCTAGCTGGTACATCTGAAAGCCCAGGAGACACAGAAATTTTCCAAGGTAGACGCTTCAAAGTTTATCGCGGTATGGGGTCAGTCGCTGCAATGGAAAAAGGAAGTAAAGATCGTTACTTCCAAGAAGATAATAAAAAGTTCGTTCCAGAAGGTATTGAAGGCCGTACACCGTACAAAGGACCAGTCGTTGATACAGTGTATCAACTAGTTGGCGGTATCCGTTCTGGTATGGGCTATTGTGGAACTCAGGACTTACGCGCACTTAGAGAAGATGCACAGTTCATTCGCATGACTGGTGCAGGACTTCGTGAGAGTCATCCACATGATGTACAAATTACAAAAGAATCACCAAACTACACAATTTCTTGATAAATTGTGACAATCAAATTACATTTGACAGGGTCTATGACTCTGTCTATTTTTTTTGTCTTTATTGTGATAAAATTTATACTGTTGTGTTGAAATAAGCCCTTGTGGATTAAATATATATGAAATACGTCGAAAAAAGATGAATACGGAGGTATGACGATTGAACAGCAAGATGTTGAAACAGCTTATGGTCTCTATCCTTGCACTGGCATTGATTGTGACAGCATTTACACCAATGTCCAAAGCAAAAGCAGCTGAAGATCCATTCAATGTGAATGCGAAAGCAGCAATCCTAATTGAAGCTTCTACAGGTAAAATTCTTTATAGTAAAAACGCAGAACAAAGACTGCCTATTGCAAGTATGGCAAAGATGATGACAGAGTATCTATTACTAGAGGCGATTGCTGAAGGCAAAGTGAAATGGGATCAAACGTATACGCCAGATGATTATGTATACGAAATTTCTCAGGACCGCAGTTTATCAAACGTTCCTTTGAGAAAAGATGGCTCGTATACAGTGAAAGAACTTTATCAAGCAACGGCTATTTATTCGGCAAATGCAGCAGCGATTGGCTTAGCAGAAGTGATCGCTGGATCAGAATCGAAGTTCGTTGAAAAAATGAACGCAAAAGCGAAAGAACTTGGTTTAACTAACTACAAATTCGTGAATGCAACTGGACTAGAAAATAAAGATTTACATGGCAAACAGCCAAAAGGTACAGGTTCTGATGAAGAAAGTGAAGTATCTGCGAAAGATATGGCATTGCTTGCACAGCATCTCATCAAAGACCATCCAGAAATTCTTGAAACATCAAGTATCGCGAAAACAAAGTTCAGAGAAGGCACAGACGATGAAATGGACATGCCTAACTGGAACTTCATGCTTAAAGGACTTGTGAAGGAATATGAAGGTGTAGACGGTCTGAAAACAGGCTCTACGGATTCAGCTGGTTCTAGCTTCACAGGTACCGCAAAACAAGGTGACATGCGTGTCATCGCTGTGATCTTGAATGCAAAAGGTAATCTTCATACAGCACGTTTCGACGTGGCGAAAAAACTGTTCGACTATGCATTTAAAAACTTCACGATGAAAGAAATGTACAAAAAAGGTCAACAGATCAAAGGACATGAAAACATCGAAGTCGATAAAGGCAAAGACAAAGAAGTACCTGTCGTCACGAAAGAAGCTTTCTCTGTGCCAGTAAAAAATGGCGACGAAAAGAGCTTTAAAGCAAAAGTAAATATCGAGAAAAAGAAACTAGAAGCTCCTATTAAAAAAGGAACGAAGGTTGGCATGCTGACGACTTCTTATTCTGGTGATGAGAAGGACTACGGCTATTTGAATAAAGATCAATCAGGTGTTGAGCTTATAACGAAAACAGGCGATGAAAAAGCAAACTGGTTCATCCTTGCAATGCGTAGTGTAGGTGGATTCTTCGCTGGCATTTGGGGCGGAATCGTTGACACAGTAAAAGGTTGGTTCTAATAAAAAACTGCTCTCATGCATAGAGAGCAGTTTTTTTATCGTTAAAAGAAAAGCGATTGTTTGTGATTTTGAGGAGTGGACAAGGCTTGCTGAAAAATACCACATAACTTTTCCACGCCCTCGGTCAGTGCCTTTTCATTCACATAAGAAAAGCTGAGGCGGATATAGTTTTGCTTCGGCTCTCCAGGATAGCACACAGAGCCAGGCAGAAAGGTAATTTGCTGCTTACGTGCCTCATGCAGCAGTGCACGTGTATCGACCCAGGAAGGAAAGCTAAGCCATAAATTGAGCCCGCCCTGAGGAATTTGCCACGTCACATCTTTTGGTGCATGCTTCGTTAACACATCTATCATTAAATCACGTCTCACCTTCAAGGCGGTTCGCAGCTTTTTTGTATGATCAATCATTTTCTTTGAAGTCAGAAATGGCAGAATGGCTTTTTGTGTGAGAAGAGGGCTGCCTAAATCATTATTGGCCTTTGCAGCTAATAAACGATTAAATATCGAGCCTGAAGCAGTGATAATCCCAATTCTGCATCCTGGAGCAAGTGTTTTACTTAAACCTCGTAAATAAATGACGTGTCCATCATGATCCAGACTTTTAATAGGTGTAGGCGGCTTCTTTTCGAAATATAGCTCACGATAAGGATCATCCTCTACAATGAGACAATCAATACTTTGAGCCAGTAAGAGAAGTTGTTTTCTGCGTTTCATTGACATACTGGCGCCTGTCGGACTGTGAAAAGTAGGAATCGTGTAAATGAGCTTTGGTTTATATTTATCACAAATGCTTTGAAGCTGCTTCATGTTCATTCCTTCATGATCAACAGGGACTGTAATAATTCTTGCCCCTCTACCCATAAAGACATCAATGGCGCCTGGATAGGTTGGTGCTTCCATGACAACTACATCATCAGGACCGATAAACGCACGTGCGACCAAATCAAGCCCTTGCTGAGAACCACTAGTTACAAGAATATTTTCAGGAGTAGAAGGCACACCCAGCTTTTCTAAAAAAGACTGAATGACTTGCCTAAGCTGAAGATCCCCTTGAATTTCCCCATACTTCGACATGATTTGAGGATGTCTGGCTAGTACATGCTGCATTTCTTTTTCTAAATACCGGTTTGGCAAAAGCCCTGGATCAATCATAGAGGAAGAAAGGTTGATCGCTTCTTCGACATAGTGATACTGAGCAAATTGAGACCGTGGTAAATAATCCGGAATGGATAACTGCCAATCAAAAGAGGTAGATGATGGAACCGGAATATCTGACTGCTTTTGCAGCTCATCCACAAACGTCCCTTTACCTTGCACAGTCGTTAAATATCCGTCGTCCTTCAGCCGTGTGTATGCCTTTGCTGCCGTGACAAGACTCACATTCAGCTGCTTTGCTAAATCACGTACAGTTGGCAGCTTATCTCCCTGCTGAAGCAAACCCGATTGAATATGATCAATGATCGAAAAGTAAATCTGATTCGAAAGAGATGTATCAGAATGTCGATGGATATCAATATGCATGAGAAACCTCCATTGAGTGCAAAATTGTTATACATGAATTTGAATTGTTATAGTTGCATTATAGCATGTAAATCACACTTCAAAGAAAAAACGACTTATTTTTAGCCAGAAATCGTTTATATACAAGGGTTTAGGCTTTTTTGTCGGCTGATTGAATTGTTATACTATTCTCTTTATTGTTATACTGTCTCGCTTGTATGATAAAGAGGTAAATCAATCGAATTGACAAATGGGAGGAAACTATTGTGAGCAATAAGGGAACTGAACGAGTGAAACGTGGAATGGCAGAAATGCAAAAGGGTGGCGTCATTATGGATGTCGTCAATGCTGAGCAGGCAAAGATCGCAGAAGAAGCAGGTGCGGTGGCAGTTATGGCACTAGAACGAGTACCAGCTGATATCCGTGCAGCCGGCGGTGTAGCCCGTATGGCAGACCCGAGAATCGTAGAGGAAGTACAAAATGCAGTAACGATTCCAGTCATGGCAAAAGCACGTATCGGCCACATTGTCGAGGCTCGTGTTCTTGAAGCACTTGGTGTTGATTATATCGATGAGAGTGAAGTGCTGACGCCCGCAGATGAGGAATTCCATTTAAATAAAAATGAATACACAGTACCTTTTGTCTGTGGTTGCCGTGACTTAGGTGAAGCAACCCGCCGTATCGCAGAAGGCGCTTCGATGCTTCGTACGAAAGGGGAACCTGGGACAGGCAACATTGTAGAAGCTGTCCGTCATATGAGAAAGGTCAATGCTCAGATTCGTAAAGTAGCAGCAATGAGTGAAGATGAACTGATGACAGAAGCCAAGAACCTAGGAGCACCTTATGAATTATTGCTTCAAATCAAAAAAGACGGCAAGCTCCCAGTTGTTAACTTTGCAGCTGGAGGCGTTGCGACACCAGCAGATGCTGCGTTAATGATGCAGCTTGGAGCAGACGGTGTATTTGTTGGATCTGGTATTTTTAAATCAGACAATCCGGCGAAATTTGCAAAAGCGATTGTTGAAGCAACGACTCACTTCACAGATTACCGTCTCATTGCAGAACTTTCAAAAGAGCTTGGAACAGCCATGAAAGGAATTGAAATCTCAAATCTACTGCCAGAAGAGCGTATGCAAGAGCGTGGCTGGTAATTAAGGGAGCGCAAATGAACATGCTAACAATTGGTGTACTAGGGCTTCAAGGAGCCGTGAGAGAGCATATTCAATCGATTGAAGCCTGCGATGCAGAAGGTAAGATCATTAAACGAGCAGAAGAGCTAGCATCCGTTGACGGTCTTATTATCCCTGGTGGAGAAAGCACGACGATGAGGAGACTCATGGATACGTACCAATTCATTGAACCGATTAAAGCGTTCGCTGCAGAAGGGAAACCGATTTTCGGGACATGTGCCGGTTTGATTATGCTGGCAAAACATATTGAAGATCGAGAAGATGCCCATCTTGGATTGTTAAATGTATCTGTTGCACGGAATTCATTTGGCAGACAGGTAGACAGCTTTGAAGCAGATCTAGAAGTAAAAGGGCTGGATGCGCCGTTTACAGGGGTGTTCATCCGTGCGCCTCATATCATCAGCGCAGATGTGAGCGTAGAAATCATGGCTGAATATGATGGCAGGATTGTGATGGCGAAAGAAAACAATATCTTAGGCTGTTCTTTTCATCCAGAGCTGACAGACGATCACCGGTTAACACAGCTGTTTGTTGAAATGGTGAAGTCTTACAAAACGAAGCTCGCTGTATAAAACGGTTGAAAAGAGATAAAACTTATAGTACATTAAAATCACAATCAAAGATCGAAAAAGCGTTGACGGGAAATAGTAAGAAGCCCCTCTTTCTCAGAGAGCCGATGGTTGGTGCGAATCGGTGAAAGATGCAGTCTGAATCCATCCTTGAGCGAAATGCTGAAACACGAGAAGTAAGCATTTACGGTGATACCGTTACAGAGGAAAGAGGAAAGCATGCTTCTGCATGTTTTCAATCAGGGTGGCAACGCGAGAGCTCTCGTCCCTTTCATGGGATGAGGGCTCTTTTTATTTTTCGATAAAAAAAGGAGTGTTACACATGCTGGATATTAAACAACTGCGCACGGACTTTGATCAAATCAAAGAAAAATTAGCACACCGAGGCGAAGATTTAGCGGATTTTGATAAGTTTGGTGAACTGGATCAAAAAAGAAGAGAACTAATCGGGAAAACAGAAGAATTAAAGAGCCGAAGAAATGAAGTATCACAGCAAGTGGCCGTTCTAAAAAGAGAAAAGAAAGATGCCGATCACATTATTCAAGAAATGCGTGAGGTAGGAGATGAGATTAAAAAGCTGGATGATGAGCTAAGAACAGTAGAAGAAAGCTTGCAGCACATCCTCTTCTCTATTCCGAATATCCCTCATGACACTGTACCGGTTGGGGAAACAGAAGATGACAACGTGGAAGTGAGAAAATGGGGCGAACAGCCGGCCTTCTCATTTGAGCCAAAACCACATTGGGATGTAGCGGATGAGCTAAACATTCTTGATTTTGAACGCGCAGGAAAAGTCACAGGAAGCCGATTCGTTTTTTATAAAGGGCTTGGCGCACGCTTAGAGCGCGCACTATATAACTTTATGCTCGATTTACATGTCGATGAGTTTGGTTTTACTGAAGTGCTCCCACCTTACATGGTCAATAGAGCTAGCATGACAGGGACTGGGCAGCTGCCAAAATTCGAAGAGGATGCCTTTAAAATCCGTGAAGAAGATTATTTCCTCATTCCAACAGCTGAAGTACCTATTACTAACATGCACCGTGATGAAATTCTTGAAGGGGAACAGCTGCCAATCAATTATGCAGCATTCAGTGCTTGCTTTAGATCAGAGGCTGGATCTGCCGGAAGAGATACACGCGGACTCATCCGTCAGCATCAATTTAATAAGGTAGAGCTTGTGAAATTTGTTAGACCTGAAAATTCTTATGAAGAATTAGAGAAACTAACAAATCAAGCAGAAAAAGTCCTTCAGCTATTAAACCTGCCATACCGTGTCATGAGCATGTGTACGGGAGATTTAGGCTTCACGGCTGCGAAGAAATACGACATCGAAGTATGGATTCCGAGCCAAGATACGTATCGTGAAATTTCTTCTTGCAGTAACTTCGAAGCATTCCAAGCAAGACGCGCAAACATTCGATTCCGTCCAGAGCCTAAAGCGAAGCCAGAGCATGTCCACACGTTAAATGGATCTGGTTTAGCAGTAGGAAGAACCGTGGCTGCCATTTTAGAAAACTATCAACAAGAGGACGGCACAGTAATTATTCCTGAAGTACTGCGTCCTTATATGGGAAATAAAGAAGTGATGAAATAAGATGCCGCTATGGTATCTTATTTCTTTTTACCAAAAGTCCTACAGTTTTCCTAAATTTAGCCGATAAAAAAATAAAAGCTTCTAGGAAAGAAGGAATAACCTTGAATAGGCTTGACTATTATGTTGAAATGGCTCAATTAATTAGAAAAGTTCTAGATGAAAGTATTCTTTTCGGCATCACTGATACAGAGAAGGTGCTTTGTTACTACCCGTCTAACACAATAGATTTTGGCGTGAAAGTTGGGGACCCATTGAACCCAGAAGACCAAAACGTGGCGACGACATTAAGAGGACAAGAATATGATGGTCATTTACCAGAGTCTTTATATGGTTATGAAATTGCTGTAAAAGGTTACCCGATTTTTGATGAAGATAGAAAAGTAATTGGATCTTTTTTAGTGGCATTTTCACATCATCGTGAAAAGAAATTAAGCGGTTATATGGAGCATATCAATGATGTAGCGAAAGAACTCCAAGGTGGAATCGAACAAATTGCTGCGCATTCACAAGAGCTGGCGGCCACAAGTTTAGAAATAAGCGAACAGGCAGGAAGAGCGGAAGAGAAATCTGCAAATATTGAAGAAGTCGTCAAAACCATTGGCGGGATCGCTAGACAAACAAACTTACTAGGTCTAAATGCTGCAATTGAAGCAGCAAGAGCAGGCGAGAATGGAAAAGGGTTTGCTGTCGTAGCTGATGAAGTTCGTAAATTATCAGATGGCTCAAAGGAAGCGGCTGAAACCATTAATACCTTCTTAAAGGAAATCCAAGACAGTATTAGCACTTTGTCTGAAAACATCTCACAAATCAGCAGCTCAACAAATGAACAAGCCAAACAAGTGACAGACTTTACGAAAATTATTGAATCATTAAATGAGTTTAAAGAAGAGATGAATCAGTTTATTGAAGAGATTAGACAGGATACAAAATAGATCAAGAGCAGCCGTTAATGGCTGCTTTTTTAAGGGCAGATTCTCATACCAAAACAACTTATTGAAATTTTTTTCGAAAAGATGTTGACTTGAATTAAAATGATATGGTATATTAATTCTTGTCGATACGGAGGAATACCCAAGTCCGGCTGAAGGGATCGGTCTTGAAAACCGACAGGGGTGTCAAAGCCCGCGGGGGTTCGAATCCCTCTTCCTCCGCCATATTGATTTTTTACCTTAGTTGAATTAAAACGCAAGCATAAAAATTGGAATTGTCAAACCGCTGCATTCGCGAAATGCAGCGGTTTTTTTATTTTGTTTTAGAGCGATTTTTTTGTATAACAGAAGCAATTTCATGAAGAATGGGATCAAGTGAGCTTTCATCATGAAGTAAGTCGTAATCTTCAATGTTAATTTTAATCACTGGGCATAAATCGAATTGTTCGATCCATTCCGTATACCGAGTGTACATTTCTTCCCAATAGGCTCGATCAGTTTGAGTTTCCATCTCTCTGCCGCGTTCTTCAATACGATTCAAAATATGATCTAAATCCCCGTGTAAATAGATGAGTACATCAGGGTGAGGGAAGTAAGGTGTCATCACCATCGCCTCGAATAGACTCGTATACGTTTCATAATCTACTTCAGACATCGTACCTTTGTCCGCATGCATTTTCGCGAAAATGCCTGTGTCCTCATAAATTGAACGATCTTGCACATATCCTCCACCAGATTCAAAAATCCGCTTTTGTTCCTTAAAACGCTCGGCTAGGAAATAGACCTGTAAATGGAAGCTCCATCTTTGGAAATCTGAATAAAAGGGCTCTAAGTATGGGTTGTCATCTACTTTTTCAAGAGAGGTTTGAAAGCCTAGCTTGTCCGCTATCGTTTTAGTCATAGTGGATTTTCCGACACCAACAGTCCCGGCGATTGTGATCACTGCATCCTTTGGTATTTCGATATTGTTCATAGTACTTGCTCCTTTATGTTCTGTACAATTTGCTGGTAATCTTGCTGTGAGGAAACGAAGTCTGTATGATCTCCTTCAATTGTAATGATAGGAAGCCCTGGGTCAGTCTGTTTTAAATGTTCAATGGCCAGCTCATAATCTTCAATGAGTGTTTTTAAATAAGCTGGGTCGATGTCTTCTTCAAAAGAGCGTCCTCTCATCTGTATTCTTTCAAGTAAGGTAGGAAGGCTGGCTTTTATATAGATTATGGCATTTGGTTTAGGCAGATCATCTGTTAGCAGGTGATAGATCTTTCTGTATTTGTCCATGTGCTTTTTTGATAATGTTCTTTCTGCAAATATCATATTTTTATAGACATGATAATCAGTGACAATCGGCTGCTGTTGACTCACATAGTTTTCTTCAATAGATTCTAACTGTTTGACCCGATTGCATAAAAAGAACATCTCAAGCTGAAAGCTCCATTGTTCCATATCTTCATAAAATTTATCTAAGAATGGATTTTCTTCTACAATCTCTTTTACTAAAGGAAATTGAAATTCCTTCGCAAGCATTGTAGCCAAAGTTGTTTTTCCGGCTCCAATTGGGCCTTCCACTGCAATAAAAGGGGCAGGATACATAGGCGTTCTCCTCTATCTATAAAGTTGTCAAACCAATGTATATTGTACCATACCCCTTCCGAGAGATAGAGCGAATGGGTTACGATGTCGTTCTTTTTTCAATATTAAATTGATCTGATAATAAGAGCCAATTTTGTGGGAAGGATAGACCTAATTTCCAATAAGCAATTCCGTTCAAGTTTAACTCTTTGATGAGATTGAACTTTGCTTGAATCGATCTAGCGTCTTCGAACCATACCTCATGCTCTTTATTAGTGGCATCTGTGTAACGAAAATAAGGTGCTTGTGCTGTTTCGTCGTATAGAATGGAGGCATTATTATTTCTAGCAATGGCAATCGCTTGTTGAGGACTGACGGCTTTAGCAATGGGGCCGCCCTGGACGTAAGGAAGCGTCCAATCATAGCCATATAAATTCTGCCCCATAACAATTTTATTGGCCGGCATGACGGTCAGTGCATATTCAATGACTTGGCGGACAGGTCCAATGGGAGAGACAGCTTGTGCAGGGCCGCCGCTGTATCCCCATTCATAGGTCATTAACACAACATGATCGACGATCTTCCCGATGGCTTCATAGTCATGAGCTTCATACCATTTTCCCTTCTGCTGACTACTTGTTTTAGGGGCAAGTGCAACAGATATTGTCCATCCTTCTTGATGGAAGCGGGTTGTTGCCTCTCTTAAAAATTGAATGTAAGCATCTTTATCAGCAGGACGTAAATATTCAAAATCAAAATGGATTTCTTTTAATTGATACTTTTTAGCAACACGAACGATTTCATTTAAAAATGTGGTTTTGACAGATTGGTTATTTAAAAGAATTCGCCCAAGTTCATCACTGAATTTTTCATTCTCTAGGTTTGTCACTACCATGGATAAAACGGTTCTGCTCTGAGCGGCTATTTGAGGTAGCTGTTCTAACGGTGGTTCTTTCAGTGTTCCGTCTCTTTGCGCTTGGAAACTAAAGGCGCCTAAATGGGTTAAATATGGAGAGGCCTCTCTAGCTGCTTGTTTTAAGTTTTCACTGACTTGATTTCCCCTTGGTTCAATGTAAGCATTCGAATTAATGTTCCTTTTCGGTCTTTGAGGAATATAGAGCAAGAAGCGAATAGGTAGTATCGCTTCAGGCCGAATTCTATTCACACGTGCCAACTCCTCCACTGAAATTCGAAATCGTCTTCCAATTTGATAAAGTGTGTCATTTTGTTTGACCTCATAAAATTGTCCTCTAATTGGAATGACAATTGTTTGTCCAATGACGAGTTGATTTGGTGTTTCAATATCGTTGGTACGAATGATTTCATTGACTGTTGTTTTAAAACGCATGGCAATTTCGTTTAAAGTATCTCCTCTTTTGACAACATAAATTTGAATAGTCAACGCCCCCTTTGTTATTGCTAACAATTTATGAGGGTTATGGATAAATCATGTTTGATTTTCATTCGTGATCTCTTTAGCAGTGGTGATTTTTGCTAGTAGAACGTTCTCCATCATCGTTAAAGCATATTCGTTATCTCTGTCGTCATTTGATGCGATACAATCTTTAGGTACAATTAAGTTGTATTCTCGCATGTATGCGTCATTTGCAGTGAACAGAACGCAAATGTTTCCTGCAATTCCAGTCAAAATGATGTCTTGTATACCTAATTCATTTAAGAGTGTCTCTAGTGCAGTTCCATAGAAGGCAGAATGCTTCGGTTTAATTAAGAAGTAATCATCTTTAGATGGTGCCATTTTCTCTAAAATAGGGGCGCTTCTTTCGTTTTTGCATGTTTCCATCACAGCTTGAATATCAGCCTTCCAGAGACCGTAGTGGTCGTTGATATAGATGATTGGCCAATTTTCCTTGAAAGCATGATCTTTAAGAGCTAAAATCTTATTGGTCATTTGCTCTGTTTTATTAGCGAGCACATGTCCCATTTCAAAATCAAAATTATTAATCATGTCGATAATAAGCAGTGCCTTTGACAAAGTAAGACCCCCTTTAAAAGATTGTGCTAATATGTTAACCTCAATATCCTTTTAAAAAACATGAAAAGAGAGCCGTGCTATGACGAGAGATGAACAGTTTATGCAAGAAGCTATTTCTGAAGCCTTAAAAGCAGAACAAATAGGAGAAGTACCAATCGGTGCCATCATCGTTGTTGATGACCAAATTGTGAGCCGCGCTCATAATTTAAGGGAAACAGAGCAGCGTTCAATTGCACATGCAGAATTACTTGCTATTGATGAAGCGTGTAAAACGACTGGAAGCTGGCGTTTAGAAGATGCTGTACTTTATGTGACGCTTGAACCGTGTCCTATGTGTGCGGGAGCGATTGTCCTTTCTAGAGTGAAAAAGGTCGTTTTCGGTGCATACGATCCAAAAGGTGGATGTGCAGGTACTTTAATGAATTTACTGGATGATGAACGGTTCAATCATCAGTCTGAAGTCATTGGTGGTGTACTTGAAAATGAGTGCGGTGAGCTGTTAAGTCAGTTCTTCCGAAATCTCCGTCAGCGAAAGAAACAAGCCAAAAGTAAATGAATGGATGTTGTTTGCAATTTCAGCTATAAGAAGGTATACTTATGTCTGCGTCACTAACAATTTAATATTCATTTTGCCGTGCTAAGCGGGGAGGTAGCGGTGCCCTGTACTCGCAATCCGCTCTAGCGAGGCCGAATCCCTTCTCAAGGTTCGTTTACTTCAAGGTCTGCCTTAAATAAGTGGTGTTGACGTCTGGGTCCTGCGCAATGGGAATTCATGAACCATGTCAGGTCCGGAAGGAAGCAGCATTAAGTGAAACCTCTCATGTGCCGCAGGGTTGCCTGGGCCGAGCTAACTGTTTAAGTAACGCTTGGGGTAGCGAATCGACAGAAGGTGCACGGTAAATCAATATTAAATGTAACTCATCTAGTTAATCTAGGTGAGTTTTTTGTTGCTGTTTAAAGAATAGCTCAGCTGCTTTGTTTATACAAATAGGCAAAAAACCTTTTTAGAGTCTTTTTGTTTTTTCATTAATCACAATAGGAACAAAAGTTCTCCATGGTGTTGCAGAACAATTCGAAAATCTAGAAAACACGTTTTTGATTCATAAAAAGTAGAAAATCTATAGTTGAAATCATCATTTTCGCTTATTAGAAAATAAAGGTGTGCTTTTGAATTGATCGGTGCATCATGTATAATGAAAATGATGATAAATGGAGGAGGGCGTATTTGTGAGTTATCAAGCTTTATATCGAGTGTTCAGACCTCAAGTTTTTGAGGATGTTGTTGGACAAGAACACATCACAAAAACGTTGCAAAATGCCCTTTTGCAGAAGAAGTTTTCTCATGCTTACTTATTTTCAGGTCCTAGAGGAACAGGTAAAACAAGTGCTGCCAAAATCTTTGCGAAGGCAGTGAACTGTGAAAAGTCACCTGTGAGTGAACCTTGTAATGAATGTGATGCCTGTAAAGGGATTACAAACGGCTCGATTTCAGACGTGATTGAAATAGATGCTGCCTCAAACAACGGGGTAGATGAAATCCGTGATATACGTGATAAAGTGAAATTTGCTCCTTCGGCGGTTACATATAAGGTTTATATTATAGATGAAGTACATATGCTCTCTATCGGGGCATTTAATGCCCTCCTTAAAACGTTAGAGGAGCCGCCTGCTCATTGTATCTTTATTTTGGCTACCACAGAGCCTCATAAGATTCCTCTTACCATCATATCCCGTTGTCAGAGATTTGATTTTAAACGAATCACGACAAAAGATATTGTTGGAAGAATGAAGAAAATTGTAGATGCAGAAAGCCTAAATGTACAAGAGGGCTCGCTCGAGATTATCGCTAGTGCAGCAGATGGCGGTATGCGTGATGCACTAAGCCTCTTAGATCAAGCGATCTCATTTAGTGGTGAGCAGCTGACAATTGATGATGCGCTGCTCATTACAGGAGCTGTTTCTCAGCATTTCATTAGTCAGCTAGCCGAAGCAATTTTTGATCAAAATATTGCTGTAGCGTTAGATACCTTAAATGAATTACTTCAGCAGGGAAAAGATGCTGCTAAATTAATAGAGGACATGATCTTTTACTTTAGAGATATGCTGCTTTATAAAACGGCACCAGATCTGGAGGGGGTCCTTGAAAAGGTAAAGGTCGATGAAAATTTCGTGACGCTTTCGGATCGTGTGACACCTCAATTTCTATATGAAACAATTGAAGTGCTGAATAAAAGCCACCAAGAAATGAAATGGACGAATCATCCAAGGATTTTCTTTGAGGTAGCTGTTGTCAAGCTATGTCAATCAACGGCTGGAATAACACAAGCTCATGCTAACGCTGATTTAACGGCGCTAACGGATAAAATAGACAGGTTGGAACAGGAGCTATCGAGGATAAGAGCTGAGGGTGTGCCAATGTCTCATTCTCATCATCCTCAAGAAAAAAAGGAAGCACCTCGACCACAAACGAGTAACAAAAATGGATACCGTGCACCTGTCGGCCGAATTCACGAGATTCTAAAAGAAGCAAAACGTCCAGAGCTAGAAAAAATTAAAGGTAAATGGGGAGAACTCCTTGCCCACTTGAAACAGCAGAATAAGGTGTCTCATGCTGCGCTATTAACGGATAGTGAACCAGTTGCTGCTGCTTCTCATGCCTTTGTTTTAAAATTCAAGTTTGAAATACACTGTAAAATGGTTGCCGAAGATAAAAGCGGTGTTCGAACCAACCTTGAGCAGCTATTAGAGTCTATGTTAGGAAAAAGAGTGGAATTAGTTGGCGTTCCTGACGCTCAATGGGGTAAAATAAGAGAAGAATTTTTAAGAGATCATCAGCCGGATGAACAGGCAGATGGTCAGGGGACTTCTGCTGAAGAGGATCCATTGATTGCAGAAGCAAAGAAGTTAGTAGGAAACGATTTAATTGAAATTAAAGATTAATAAAAATGAAAGAGAGTGGTGTTCATATGCGCGGTGGAATGGGAAATATGCAAAAAATGATGAAACAAATGCAAAAAATGCAAAAGGATATGGCTAAGGCTCAAGAAGAGCTTGCAGAAAAAGTCCTTGAAGGTACAGCGGGTGGCGGTATGGTCACTGTAAAAGTAAATGGACAAAAAGAAGTTGTTGATGTAGCAATCAATGAAGAAGTTGTTGATCCAGAAGATATCGATATGCTTCAAGATCTTGTACTTGCAGCAACAAACGACGCATTGAAAAAAGTCGATGAGTTAACGAATGAAACAATGGGTCAATTCACAAAAGGAATGAACATGCCAGGTTTATTCTAGGAGGAATAACTGAAGATGCAATATCCTGAACCAATATCAAAGCTGATTGACAGCTTTATGAAATTGCCAGGAATCGGACCGAAAACTGCGGTTCGTCTGGCTTTTTTTGTTCTTAGTATGCAGGAAGATGTCGTACTAGATTTCGCGAAGGCGCTTGTTAATGCAAAGCGTAATTTAACTTATTGTTCGGTATGCGGCCATATCACAGACCAAGATCCTTGCTATATTTGTGAAGATACAAGAAGAGATCAATCTGTTATCTGTGTAGTGCAAGACCCAAAAGATGTGATCGCAATGGAAAAGATGAAAGAATACAACGGCTTATACCATGTGCTTCATGGTGCCATTTCACCGATGGACGGAATTGGCCCAGAGGATATTAAAATTCCTGACCTGTTAAAAAGATTGCAAGACGATCAAGTGACAGAGGTGATCCTTGCAACCAATCCAAACATTGAAGGAGAGGCTACAGCCATGTATATCTCTAGACTGTTGAAACCATCAGGAATTAAACTCTCTCGCATTGCTCACGGACTTCCAGTAGGTGGAGACTTAGAGTATGCGGATGAAGTCACACTGTCTAAAGCTCTAGAAGGCAGACGTGAGATGTAGGAAGGAGAAGTACGGTACATGGGTTTTCTTCGCAGAAAATCAATTCGAAAAGAATTCGATGAGAAATTAATTCAACAGCTTTTTAAGCAAAAGGAAGAATGGAACAGACAAAAAAAGCTTGTCGCAAATAGCGTTGAGCCTTCACCGGACATTCTATTCGAATTAAAGCTTGCTCAAGCGAAGTACTTTTTCTATCTAAGAGAAGCGAAAAAGAGGAATTTACGTTTAAACAACTGGAGATAGCAGGTCTATTTTACATAGTCCTCTCATATGCTTGTACTATTCATATGAAGAGGAGATGAGAGGATTATGGAACCTGTTATTGTAATCGGGTCAATTTTGATAGCTGTACTATTGTTGTTTATGTCAGGTGTTCAAGCGAACCCCTTCAAATGGTTAGGGCTGATCGGAGTAAAGTTTGTGGCAGGTGCTCTTTTTTTATTTTGCCTCAATCTATTTGGAGAGAGTCTAGGATTACATGTCTCTATTAACCCTGTAACGAGTGGAATCAGTGGTTTATTGGGCATCCCAGGCGTAGCAGCCTTAGTCGTAATTGAAAAATTTATTATTTAATGAGAAATATTGTTGACTTTAATCCTGTAGGGTGGTAAATTAATATACGTCGCTGATGACGAAGAAACGAAAAAACATTATAACAAAAAAGTTGTTGACATTAACAATTTAAATATGGTATGATGTTCTAGTCGCTTCTGAAGCGGTAAACAAGTTCTTTGAAAACTAAACAAGACAAAACGTACCTGTTAATTCGAGTTTTTATAAAAAATCCTATGATACATCATAGGTAGTCAGTCAAACTGGCGAAAAACAAAACTTCGGTTTTGTACTTTTTCGGAGAGTTTGATCCTGGCTCAGGACGAACGCTGGCGGCGTGCCTAATACATGCAAGTCGAGCGGACAGAAGGGAGCTTGCTCCCGGATGTTAGCGGCGGACGGGTGAGTAACACGTGGGTAACCTGCCTGTAAGACTGGGATAACTCCGGGAAACCGGAGCTAATACCGGATAGTTCCTTGAACCGCATGG
>NZ_PVRA01000018.1:0-3077 GCF_002998555.1 Bacillus sp. NMCC4
AATGTTCTCTCAAAACTAGATAACAATGTTCATGCTTCACATTAGAATATAGGTTAAGTCCTCGATCTATTAGTATCTGTCAGCTCCACGTGTCACCACGCTTCCACCTCAGACCTATCAACCTGATCATCTTTCAGGGATCTTACTTCCTTGCGGAATGGGAAATCTCATCTTGAGGGGGGCTTCATGCTTAGATGCTTTCAGCACTTATCCCGTCCGCACATAGCTACCCAGCGATGCCCTTGGCAGAACAACTGGTACACCAGCGGTGCGTCCATCCCGGTCCTCTCGTACTAAGGACAGCTCCTCTCAAATTTCCTGCGCCCGCGACGGATAGGGACCGAACTGTCTCACGACGTTCTGAACCCAGCTCGCGTACCGCTTTAATGGGCGAACAGCCCAACCCTTGGGACCGACTACAGCCCCAGGATGCGATGAGCCGACATCGAGGTGCCAAACCTCCCCGTCGATGTGGACTCTTGGGGGAGATAAGCCTGTTATCCCCGGGGTAGCTTTTATCCGTTGAGCGATGGCCCTTCCATGCGGAACCACCGGATCACTAAGCCCGACTTTCGTCCCTGCTCGACTTGTAGGTCTCGCAGTCAAGCTCCCTTGTGCCTTTACACTCTGCGAATGATTTCCAACCATTCTGAGGGAACCTTTGGGCGCCTCCGTTACATTTTAGGAGGCGACCGCCCCAGTCAAACTGCCCACCTGACACTGTCTCCCTGCCCGATAAGGGCAGCGGGTTAGAAGGTCAATACAGCCAGGGTAGTATCCCACCGATGCCTCCACCGAAGCTAGCGCTCCGGTTTCCAAGGCTCCTACCTATCCTGTACAAGCTGTACCAACATTCAATATCAGGCTGCAGTAAAGCTCCACGGGGTCTTTCCGTCCTGTCGCGGGTAACCTGCATCTTCACAGGTACTATAATTTCACCGAGTCTCTCGTTGAGACAGTGCCCAGATCGTTGCGCCTTTCGTGCGGGTCGGAACTTACCCGACAAGGAATTTCGCTACCTTAGGACCGTTATAGTTACGGCCGCCGTTTACTGGGGCTTCAATTCGCACCTTCGCTTACGCTAAGCGCTCCTCTTAACCTTCCAGCACCGGGCAGGCGTCAGCCCCTATACTTCGCCTTACGGCTTCGCAGAGACCTGTGTTTTTGCTAAACAGTCGCCTGGGCCTATTCACTGCGGCTTCTCGGGGCTTTAACACCCTAAGAAGCACCCCTTCTCCCGAAGTTACGGGGTCATTTTGCCGAGTTCCTTAACGAGAGTTCTCTCGATCACCTTAGGATTCTCTCCTCGCCTACCTGTGTCGGTTTGCGGTACGGGCACCTCTCACCTCGCTAGAGGCTTTTCTTGGCAGTGTGGAATCAGGAACTTCGCTACTAAATTTCGCTCGCCATCACAGCTCAGCCTTTACGGGAAACGGATTTGCCTATTTCCCAGCCTAACTGCTTGGACGCGGATATCCAATACCGCGCTTACCCTATCCTCCTGCGTCCCCCCATTGCTCAAATGGTGAGGAGGTGGTACAGGAATATCAACCTGTTGTCCATCGCCTACGCCTTTCGGCCTCGGCTTAGGTCCCGACTAACCCTGAGCGGACGAGCCTTCCTCAGGAAACCTTAGGCATTCGGTGGACGGGATTCTCACCCGTCTTTCGCTACTCATACCGGCATTCTCACTTCTAAGCGCTCCACCAGTCCTTCCGGTCTGACTTCACAGCACTTAGAACGCTCTCCTACCACTGTTCGTAAGAACAGTCCGCAGCTTCGGTGATACGTTTAGCCCCGGTACATTTTCGGCGCAGAGTCACTCGACCAGTGAGCTATTACGCACTCTTTAAATGGTGGCTGCTTCTAAGCCAACATCCTGGTTGTCTAAGCAACTCCACATCCTTTTCCACTTAACGTATACTTTGGGACCTTAGCTGGCGGTCTGGGCTGTTTCCCTTTCGACTACGGATCTTATCACTCGCAGTCTGACTCCCAAGGATAAGTCATCGGCATTCGGAGTTTGACTGAATTCGGTAACCCGGTAGGGGCCCCTAGTCCAATCAGTGCTCTACCTCCGAGACTCTTACCTTGAGGCTAGCCCTAAAGCTATTTCGGAGAGAACCAGCTATCTCCAGGTTCGATTGGCATTTCACCCCTACCCACACCTCATCCCCGCACTTTTCAACGTGCGTGGGTTCGGGCCTCCATTCAGTGTTACCTGAACTTCACCCTGGACATGGGTAGATCACCTGGTTTCGGGTCTACGACCACGTACTCATGCGCCCTATTCAGACTCGCTTTCGCTGCGGCTCCGCATCTTCTGCTTAACCTTGCACGGGATCGTAACTCGCCGGTTCATTCTACAAAAGGCACGCCATCACCCTTTAACGGGCTCTGACTACTTGTAGGCACACGGTTTCAGGATCTATTTCACTCCCCTTCCGGGGTGCTTTTCACCTTTCCCTCACGGTACTGGTTCACTATCGGTCACTAGGGAGTATTTAGCCTTGGGAGATGGTCCTCCCGGATTCCGACGGAATTTCACGTGTTCCGCCGTACTCAGGATCCACTCTGGAGAGAACAACATTTCAGTTACAGGGCTGTTACCTTCTTTGGCGGGCCTTTCCAGACCTCTTCGCTTATATCGTTCCTTTGTAACTCCGTATAGAGTGTCCTACAACCCCAAGAGGCAAGCCTCTTGGTTTGGGCTGTTCCCGTTTCGCTCGCCGCTACTCAGGGAATCGCATTTGCTTTCTCTTCCTCCGGGTACTTAGATGTTTCAGTTCCCCGGGTATGCCTTCTCATACTCTATGTATTCAAGTATGGATACTACTCCATTACGAGCAGTGGGTTTCCCCATTCGGAAATCTCCGGATCAAAGCTTGCTTACAGCTCCCCGAAGCATATCGGTGTTCGTCCCGTCCTTCATCGGCTCCTAGTGCCAAGGCATCCACCGTGCGCCCTTTCTAACTTAACCATTTCTTACTTTAGAAAGAATCACTATGTGTGATGAACTTTGCATTGCATTCAATGTGAATGTATTACTTATTGTTATCTAGTTTTCAAAGAACACG
>NZ_PVRA01000019.1:0-1286 GCF_002998555.1 Bacillus sp. NMCC4
GGGACTGACCCCCGTTTTTGAGACAGGGATCAAAACACCTTTATACAGCCAATTGCCGATAGTTTATCGGTGATTGGTTGTTTAGTTTCGTTTGAATACGAATGTTGTTATAATAATAAATGTATTCTTTGACAGTGCGTTCTACGATGCTGGTCGTAGTGCGGTCAATCCTGTTAAGATAGAACGTTTCAGACTTTAGTGAGGAATGAAACGATTCGATGGAGGCATTATCAGCGGGCGTCCCTTTACGGGACATGCTCATGGTAATGCCTTTTATATGAACAGCTTTCTGATACTCGTAAGATGTATACACAGAACCTTGATCGCTATGTAACACGCAATTCTCAGGCAGTGCTGAGAGCTGATTAAGTGTGTTTAAGATAAAGTCTGTGTCCTGCTTATCACCAATCGTAAAAGCAATCACTTCTCCATTATATAAATCCAATATACTGGAAAGGTACAATTGTTTCTGTCCATAAGGCAAATACGTGATGTCCGTTACTAGTTTTTCAAGAGGGCGATCAGACTGAAAGTTCCGATCCAGTATATTACCGGCCACGGCATAGGGCTGCCCATTCTTCTTACGCTTTTTCATTTTAACCCGGCATTGCCACTGGTTTTTCTGCATGATACGTTGAACAGTTTTATGGTTAATACGCATTCTCATTTTTAGTATGGCTGTGATTTTTCGATAACCATATCGATATTTGTGCTTTCGGCACAACGTGCCGACCTGTTTCTCTAGTTGTTTTTTAGGATGATTCTGAGTCAGATCCTTTTTCCATCTATAATACGAAGTGCGTAAGATGCCTAAATGGACACAGATGTTCTGTACCGTCATCGTTTTGCACAATTCTTCTACCAGTTTGATTGACGTTTCCTTATCAACTTCCTTTCCAATTCGTTGTACTTTTTTAAAACTTCATTCTGTTGACTCAAATAGCGATTTTCTGCCTGCAGCCTCTCTAATTCGGAAGAGTACTCGGGACCCTTTCCATAGGTATATTGTTTTCCAACAGGCTGTTCGAACCGGTGTGTATCCCCAGCCTTATGCCACCTCACCCATGTCTGAACCTGCGTCTTATTCTTGATATTCAATTTCTGCATGATCTCTTTCATAGGTACGCCTGCCAATCTCATTTCTACAGCCTTCTGTTTGACTTCAACCGGATAACTCACTCTTGTCCCCATAGAAAAAACACCTCCATGTTTTATTTCGGATCACAACGATCCATTTTCAAACTTGAAGGTGTTTTTTATTTGTCTCATCTTATGGGGTCAGTCCC